>JBAUEZ010000087.1:0-15961 GCA_049678885.1 Candidatus Aquilonibacter sp.
GCACTTGCGACTGCGACGCCCCCGCTGGTTGTCGCCGCACCGACCGCAACGCCGGTGTTGATGACGGGAGCGAACACGTCGGAGCATGCGGCGTCGATCGTGAGCGCGTATATTGCGGCGCTCGCGCGCGGCGACTCATCGACCGCGGCCGGCTATCTCGCGAGTGGACTGCCGACCGAATCGTTCATCAATGCGAACGTCACCGTAAGCGTCTCGGAGCTGCGAACCTCGCGCAACAGCGACGGGAGCTACACGGTTACCGCCCAGATCGCGACCTCGAAGGGCACGTACTTCGGCACGTTCGTCGTGCGCATGGGCGCTTACGGAATGCAAATCACGCAGCACTCCGCAATCCACCTTTAGCCACATCGCGTAGGAAGAGCTAAACTTCTGCCCCTAGCCCTGTGTTTGCTCTAACTTGTAATTGATTGAACATCGCTTCGGATTCGGGATCGCGCGCAACGAGCGTGCCCACGATCGCGGCGATGAAGCCGAGCGGAATCGAAACGATGCCGGGATTGCGCAGCGGGAAGAGCGCGTGTTCGCCCATCACGCTCGGGCTCACAATCATCAGCGCGAGCGAAGAGATCAGGCCGACAAGCATACCGCAGATCGCGCCGGTGCGCGAGAAGCGCCGCCAGGTGAGCGAAAGAATCAGCGCCGGGGCATTCGTGCTGGCGGCAATAGCGAACGCTAGGCCGACGAGAAACGCCACGTTCAGCGTGCGTAGCCCGACGGAGATGAAGATCGACCCAAAACCAACGACGAGCGCGGCCGTACGTGCGACGAAGATGTGCTCGCGCTCGGTGCCTGCGCCGCCCCGTATCAAACTGTACCAAATGTCGTGGGCGAATGCGGATGCCGCCGCGATAGTCAAACCGGAAACCACCGCGAGTATCGTCGCGAAAGCGACCGCCGCGATGAACGCCACGAGCAGCGGTCCTCCGACGGCGTTGGCCAAGACCGGCGCGGCGAGGTTGCTGTTCTTTTCCGGAACGATGTAGCCGTTCTTCGCAAGCTCGTCGTTGAGTTGCGTCGCGGTTTCCGGATGGCGGATTATATAGCGAATCGCTTGCGTGTCGCGCAGGTGCTTGCCGATGTCGCGCTGCCCGACGATCGTCCCTGCGCCGAGTCCCATGATCGTGGTCAGGAGATAGAACGCGCCGATCAACCCCATGGCCCAACCTACCGAGATACGCGCCGACCTCGCCGTCGGCACGGTGAAGAAACGCATGAGCACGTGGGGCAAGCCCGCGGTGCCAAGCACGAGCGCAAGGCCGAGTGATACCAGATCGAACGCGCCGTGCGGACCGCTGAAGAAGAGCCCCGGTTGCAGCAAGTTGATCGTATGTCCGCCGCCGACGGGCGCCGCGGTCGCGGCGGTGAGGAAGCTCAGCAACGAAAAGTTGTAGTGCGCGAGGACGAGTACGCTGAGCAAGACTGATGCGACGAGAAGCAGCACCGCTTTGATGATCTGCACCCACGTTGTCGCGAGCATGCCGCCAAAGAGCACGTAGATGAGCATCAACAGCCCGACAACGACGATAGCATAGGTTTCACTGATGCGCTGGACGAGGAGATTGATCAGCGATCCCGCGCCGACCATTTGGGCGACCATGTAGAAGAGCGTGATGATCAACGTGGTGATCGCGGCGATCGCGCGCACGCCGCGGCCACGCAGCCGAAAAGCGATAACGTCGGCAACCGTGTAGCGACCAGTGTTGCGTAGGGGTTCGGCGAGCAAGAAGAGCACGGTGAGATATGCGACCAGCCAGCCGATAGCGTACATGAAGCCGTCGAAGCCGTAGAAGGCAGTCAAACCGGTGATCCCAAGGAACGACGTCGCCGACATGTAGTCGCCGGCGATGGCCCATCCGTTTTGCACGCCGCTGATCTCGCGGTGCGCCGTATAGAACCCGCGGCTCGAGACGCTCCGGCCCGATGCCCAATAGGTGATGACGAGCGCCATCGCCACGAATACCGCAAACATCACGAGGGTCGGTGTGCTCATCGTGTCAGCCTTGCTTGCGTGCGAAGCACGAGCCGCTCGGCGCGATCGTCGAACTTGCGGGCTTCATGCATGTAGACGGCGAGGAGCACCCACGCCATGAGGAACTGCGCGAAACCGAACGCGTAGGCGAGCGTCAGCGGTCCGAATACGCGCTGATTCATGAACGCGGGCGCGAGCGCCACACCCACCGGCAATGCGAGGTAGAAGAGCAGAAAGAAAATCGTAGACGGGACGATGAACCGCCGCCGCGCGCGAAGCAGCGCGATGAAGTCCGGATCGTCCGCAAGCTCGTCCCATTCGCTGGCCGTCAAATGGTGGTGCTGCATCGAGCCGCCTTTCGCTACGGTGGCGGCCGCATCCCGGCGCGAATCGTATCGCCGATCAGCGCATCGACGACGAGCCCGGTAAGGAACGTGACGATCGCGATGAGCGAAAAGTCCCCCGAAGAAGCGTAATGCAGGCGGGCGAGCACCACGAAGGCGAGTGCAGCGAAGATTATGCCAAGCAACACACGCGCCGGACGAAATCGCGGAAAGCGGCTAGGATCGAGTACGACCAGCGCCGCGGATGCGCTCGCGACCGCGACGAGAAGGTAGAGAAACGCGCCGGCAAGCGCGAGCAGCGTACTACTCTTCGTCCGGCCAGCCGGCGATCTCGCCGATGGCCGCGCTCTTTGCGACCCGCAAGCCGAGCGTAGCGCACTTGAGACGTGTCGGGCTAATGCCGATGCCGACGTTTTCGAGCACGACGTCTTTCGAGAGTCTTGCGATCTCTTCCAAACGCATGCCTTTGATCGTTTCGGTCAGCATCGAGGCCGAAGCCTGACTGATCGCGCAGCCCTTGCCCGAAAAACGCACCTCGCGCACCACGCCGTCGTCGACGTCGAACTCCATGCGAATCGTATCGCCGCAGAGCGGATTGAGATCCTCGGCTGAGGCGTCGGGCTCGGTCAGGCGGCCAAAGTTGCGCGGGTTGCGGTAGTGATCGAGAATAAAATCGCGGTAGAAATCGTCCATGCTCAGACTTTGAAGACGCGCGCGGCTTTTTCGATGCCCTCGGCGAGTGCGTCGATATCGGCTTTCGTATTATAGATGTAGAATGACGCCCGCGCGGTTGCCGGCCAGCCCATCTTTTCCATCAGCGGCATCGTACAGTGATGTCCCGCGCGGATGCAAATGCCCTCGGTATCGAGGATCGAGGCGAGGTCGTGCGCGTGGACGTCGGCAAAATTGAACGAGAGGACGCCGGAGGAGATCACCGGATCTTTCGGCCCGTAGATTGCAAGTCCGCGCGACTCGAGCGGCGCAAGGCGTTCGAGCGCATAGCCGAGCAGCTCGCGCTCGTGCGCGCGCACCCAGTCCATCCCGAGTTCGCGTAAGTAGTCGACCGCGGTGCCGAGTCCGATTGCATCAGCGACGTTGCTGGTGCCGGCCTCGAACTTCCAGGGAAGTTCGTTAAACGTTGTGTGCTCGTACTCAACCTTGCGGATCATGTCGCCGCCGGCGAGGAACGGCGGCATCGCTTCGAGCAGCGCGCGCTTGCCGTAGAGGACGCCGATGC
The DNA here is from genome assembly GCA_049678885.1 of Candidatus Aquilonibacter sp. Taxonomy (GTDB): domain Bacteria; phylum Vulcanimicrobiota; class Vulcanimicrobiia; order Vulcanimicrobiales; family Vulcanimicrobiaceae; genus Aquilonibacter. Next base: position 3,572 of record JBAUEZ010000087.1, read on the forward strand.
CGGTCGGACCGAGCATCTTGTGGCCGCTGAACGCATAGAAGTCGGCGTCGAGCGCGCGCATGTCGACCGGTAGGTGGGGAATGCCTTGCGCGCCGTCGACGAGCACCGTCGCGCCCGCGGCATGCGCGGCCGGAATGATGCGCTCGAGTGGCGTGATCGTGCCGAGCGTATTGCTGACGTGCGAGATCGCAAGCAACTTCGCGCCGCGGAGCAGCGCATCGAGATCGTCGAGCTGCAACACGCCGCGATCGTCGACCGGAATGAAGCGCAGGGTTGCACCCGTCTTTTCGGCGAGCAGCTGCCACGGCACGAGGTTTGAGTGGTGCTCGAGCTGCGAGGTCAGAATCACGTCGCCGGGTTTGATGCTCTGCAACCCCCAGCTGTAGCCGACCAGATTGATCGCTTCGGTCGCGTTGCGCGTCCAGATCACTTCGCGCGAATCGGCATTAATGAAGCGCGCGACTTTAGCGCGTGCTTCCTCGAACGCTTCGGTCGCGCGGGCAGCGATCTCGTACACGCCGCGATGGATATTGGCGTTATATTCGCTGTAGTACGTGACGAGCGCGTCGATCACGGCTTGCGGCTTTTGTGAAGTCGCCGCTGAATCGAGATAGACGAGACGTTTTCCGCGCGACGTCAGGGTGTGCAGGATCGGAAAATCTGCGGCGATTGCTTCGGCGTTACGGATGGCGATCATGGCGCGACCTTGGCTTGCAGCGCGGCGCGTAATTCATCGCGCAGCGCTTCGGTGGGGAAGCGGTCGATGGCGGGCTCGAAGAAGCCGAGTGCGATCATGCGCTCCGCTTGAGCGCGTTCAAGGCCGCGGCTGGTCATGTAGAAGATGCTATCTTGGTCGAGCGCGCCGACCGTTGCGCCGTGATAGGCCTTGACGTCGTTTGCGGCGATCTCGAGTGCGGGAACGGAATCGATGTGTGCGCCTTCGGAGAGCAAAAGCGCATCGTCGCGTAATGCGGCATCGCTGTGCTGCGCATTGGCCGAGATACGAATGTTGCCGACAAACCGTCCCTGACCGCGTCCGGCTGCGGCGCTCTTCACGAGCGTGTCCGAGGTCGCATCACCGACGCGGTGATCGATGTTGCTGACCACGTCGACGTGCTGCGAGCCGGTCGGGAAGAACAGTGTTGCAATGTTTGCATCGACGCCGGGTTGCGCGATGGTGACGGTAACGTCGCTCACCGAAAGCGCCCCGCCGAGCTCGGCATTCGCCCATGCGACGCGTGCGTCGCGCCCGGGGCGCGCAGCGCGGGTAAACAGCACGCGCGCGTTGTCCGGTGCGAACTGCGCTGAGGCGTAGGTTACGTCAGCGCTTTCTTCGGTGACGATCTCCGCCACGCCGCACGCGAACGCATCGCTGCCGAGTTCGAGCCGCTCGATGACCGTCACGCGCGCCCCGCGCTCCGCGAGCACGACCGTATAGGGGAAGATCGTTTCATTGGCGGCCGCATGGTAGCGCACGACGATCGGGTCGTCGAGCGCGCAGTCGGCCGGCACGTAAACGAACGCACCCAGTCCCGCGTGCGCGAGCGCTAGATGCGCAAACTTGTTCTGTGGTTCGATTGCGGAGCGGAACGCGCGCCCCAGCAGCAACGCGTGATCGCGCGCGGCAATCTCCAAATTCACCGCGATAGCTCGTGACGGCGCCGTCTCGATCGTCACGCTTCCCGCGACACCGTCGGCGCGTACGTCGGGCGTAAGTGATTCGAGATCGATCTTCCAGTAGCGGCCGGGCTTCTCGCGCCCGCTGCGTGTCTGCGCAAACGCCGTGAGCGCAGCGCTACGCTCTTCGCTTGTGACCAGACTAGGCAAGTGCCCCGCTCTCCTCACGCAACACGTCGTAGCCTTCGCGCTCGATGCGCTGCGCCAAATCGTGGCCGCCGGTCTTCACGATGCGCCCGTCGATCATCACGTGCACGACATCGGGTGTGATGTGCTGCAGAATGCGCGGATAGTGTGTGATGATCAAGAAGCCGGTGGTTTTGCCCTCGTCGCTCGCGCGCAACGCTTGTATCGTGTCCCCGACGTCTTGGAGCGCGTCGACGTCGAGCCCGGAATCGGTCTCGTCGAGAATAGCGTACTTCGGTGCAAGCACCGCCATCTGTAGCATCTCGAGGCGCTTTTTCTCGCCGCCTGAAAAGCCGTCGTTGAGATAGCGACCCAAGAACGACGGATCCATGCCGAGCACGTCCATCTTCTCGAGCAAGAGCGCGCGGAATTTCGCCGGCGTCAGTTCGCCCGGTCGCACCGCTTGGCGTGCAGCGTAGAGGAAGTTCGGCACCTTTACGCCCGGGATCGCCGCCGGATACTGAAAGGAAAGGAAGAGGCCGGAGCGTGCGCGCTTATCGGGCGCGAGCGCGAGCAGATCCTCGCCGTCCAGCGTCGCGGTCCCGCCCGTCACGTTGTAGTGCGGATGGCCGGCGAGCGAGAAGGCAAGCGTCGATTTGCCGCTGCCGTTGGGACCCATCAGGGCATGGACTTTGCCCGGCTCGACCGTCAGGTCGATCCCCTTGAGGATCTCATTGCCCTCGACGCTGGCGTGCAGACCCGCGATGCGGAGTCCTGTATCGGACACGTGGTTTCTCCCAGTAGACGGTGCGGCGACTTATAATATTGCTTGGATAGCTTAGGCCAGGCGCCCGCAGAAAGTCAAGGATTTACTTTACTATCTAGGGCCGGCCATGGTAGGATACCGGCGAAACGTCATGCAGGTCGACCGCTTTTTCCAGACCACCCGCGGCAAGATTGTCGCCGAATTGCGCGAGCGAGGCACCGCCTCCGCCGCCGACTTGGCTGCGCTCTTTGGGCTCTCGCCCAATGCCGTGCGCCAGCAACTGGTCGTGCTCGAGCGCGATGGCCTCGTCGAGGAGCAGTCCGTGCGACGCGGTCCGACCAAGCCAACCCTCCAGTTTTCGTTGACACCCAAAGCCGATACGCTCTTCCCGCAACAGTACGACAAGATGCTCGCAGCGGTGCTACACGAAGTGCGCGAGCAGTTCGGGGCGCCGGCGATCGGTCAGATTTTCGACAGCATTGCTCGCCGCTCGATCGAGAAGACCAAACCGCGCATCACTGCGGACGATGCTGAGGGAAAAGTCGCACAGCTCACGCAGGTCCTGCGCGATCGCGGCGTCGTTGCCGAATACAGTTTGATCGATGGCGGGTTCTTGCTTCAGGAGCACACCTGTCCGTACTCGGGCGTCGTGAAAGAACATCCGGAAGTTTGTTCGGTGATCCATCAGGTGATGGACGAGACGCTCGGCGGCGAGCACAAACAGACCGAATCGCTCGCGACCGGCGGCAAGAGCTGCACATTTGAATTGAAGGGGATAAGCTAGCACCGTGGATTTTGCTAAGTTTCAACAACTCGTCGAAGCTCGTCCGGGATTCCACACGATGGAAGCGCCGACGGCGAGTGGGGAATATTTCAGCGATTCGTGCGGCGACATGTACAACTTCTTCTTGAAGGTCGGGCCGGGCGCGGTAATCGAGGACATCTCGTACTTCACCACCGGCTGTGGCTTCGGTACGGCGACGTGCAGCCTGGTGGTCGAACTCGCCAAGGGCAAGACCGTCGACGAGGCGCTTGCAATCTCTGCGGGCGACGTGGAGTCGCAACTCGCCGGCTACCCCGAGAAGAAGAAAGATTACCCCGAGCGCGCGCTCGAGGCGTTGAAGATCGCGATCGACGACTATCGTTCGAAGGTTGCGAGCGGCACGGTGCCCGATTTTGGCGCGATGGACCCGCCCGCGCGTCCGGTGACTGTGGCTGCGACTGCGCCGGCCGCGCCGGCCAAAGACGCCGACGGCAAAATCACGATCTCATTGCGTTAGTGTGCCGGACGACGTAGCGCGTCGTTTGTTTATCCGGCAAGGATTCGAAGAGCGCGAGTGCGCCGACGGCTAGTTGCATGCCGGCGACGTCGAGCAGCGGCAACGGCCACGCCGAGCCACCCTTGACACGCGCAATCGTTACGTGCGCGACGACGTCATCCTCAAAGCTGAACCCCATCGCCGCGTAGCGTTCGCGTAACTCGGTCGCTAGACTTCGAAACGCCGCTCCTTGTGCCCGCGAGCCCACAAACACGATGCGCGGCCGCCGTTCGTGCGGAAAGGCTCCGAGCTTATCGAGCGCGAGTTCGAATCGGTCGTGGTGCGCAGCAACGTCATCGAGAATTTCTTCGACATCGGCCAACCGTGCGTCTTCGACGCGGCCCAGAAACGCCAGCGTGACGTGGAGTTTTTCGGCCGGCTCGTAACGTGCGTCGAAGTTCGCAGCGCGCAATCGCTCTTGGACGTGCGCACATGCGCCACGCGTTGCCGGATCCAGTTCGATACCCGCAAAGAGGCGCATTTAGTGGCCTGTGACGCCAGGATGTGTAGTGCCGTGACGGGCACCACGGATGTGATTGGCAAGGCGCGAGGAGGGAGCATAGCCGTAGCTCTGTGTGGGCAACCAAAAGTATGCGATTGCGTACTTTTGGTTGCCCAAACGAGCAACGAAGCCAGCGCGTCCGTGCTGCCCGTTACCTACAGGCAGACGATTCTTGGGGCGAGCTACTTCGTCGCTCTTCGCTCGCAAAGCGCTGCTTTTGTCGCTCATCGCTCCTTGCATCTCATCCCAAGAATCGTCTGCGACACCACACATCCTGGCGTCACAGGCCACTAGCGCAGGTACGGATTGCTTACGCGTTCGTCGCCGATCGTCGTGAACGCACCGTGCCCCGGTACAACCGGCGTGGCATCGGGATAATCCATCAGCTTGCGCTGGATCGACGCAACGATATCTTCCATCGATGTGCCGCCCAGATCCCAGCGCCCGATTCCGCCGGCGAAGAGCGTATCACCGGTGAGCAACGTCGTGCTCCCACCGTTTGTGATTGCAAAGCAGACGCTGCCCGGCGTATGTCCCGGCGTGTGCAAGACCTCGCAGGTGACGCCGCCGATCTTCATGCGTTCGCCGTCGGGCAGATCGCCGTCGAGTGCGACGACCGGCGGCAACGGCGGCAAGCCGAACAGCTTTACCAGACGTCCTTGGTCGTGATAGATCGGCAGATCGGCATGATGCAAGAACGCGAGCGCGCGCGTAGACTCGCGCAGGCGCCCGACATCCGCGATGTGATCGAAGTGCGCGTGCGTGTGCACGAGGTATTTTGCGCGCAAGCCGAGCGCCTTGAGCCGGCGCAGCACGTCGTCGACGCCATCCCCGCCATCGACGACGATCGCCTCACGCGTCGTCTCGTCGCCGACGAGCGTCGCGTTGCAGGCGAGCAATCCGACCGGAAACGTCTCGACGATCACCGTTCCTCCAAATGAAAGAAGTCGCGAAACTCACCTTCGTAGTAGCCAAGTGGGCTGCCCTCGCGCGATGCGCAGGCGAGCACGCGTCCGATGAAGATCGAATGCGAGCCGGCGTGATACTCGGCTTCGACCGCGCAGTCGAAGTGACCGATCGCGCCGTCGAGGACCGGCGCACCGGTCACGTCGGTCGACCAGGTAATGTCGTCGAATTGGTGTTCCTTGATGCGCCCGGAGAAGCGCTCGGCCAAATCGCGCTGAGCCGCATGCAAGAGATTGACGCAGAAGATGCGCGAGCTCGAGATATAGAGATAGCTGCGCGCTTCACGGTTGACGCAGATCAATAGCATCGGCGGATCGGCCGAGACACTTGCAAACGCGCTCAACGTGATGCCGCGCGGCTCAGCCTCACGTAGCGAGGTGACAACCGTGACACCGGTCGCATGGCGGCGCATGACCGCCTTGAACGCGGCCGGGTCGGCCGCGTGCGCGTTCACTTGATACGCGCGCCGATGCCGGTGCCGTTGCCAACCGGCAAGATCGTTGCATCGAGCGCAGGATGCGAAAGAAAGTATGCGTTGAACTCGTCGAGTCCGCCGGCTAAGCAGTCGTCGATCACCACAATTCCCGAGAGTTTGAGCATCGGGATCACCATATCGAGATACGCGCGATAGTAGCTGCGCTCGGCGTCGATTAAGACGATGTCGAGATTGCGCTGTTGAAAGTTTTCGAGCAGCTCAAGCGCATCTTGGGTGAAGGTGGTGATGTAATCATCTTCACCCGCGCGTTGAAAATATGAGAGGGCGACCGCCATGCGCTCGCTGTCGGGATCGATGGTCCAGATTTTGCCGAGTGGTGGCTGTGCGATCGCCATCCATAGCGTTGAATAGCCGTAACCGGTCCCAATCTCCAGAATCCGGTTCGCTTGCATCATGTGTACCAGCACCGAAAGAAGGCGTCCGGTCTCGCGCGAGACGATGGTAACGCCGTCCCTGCGACCGTGCTGTTCGATCTCAAGCAAAAGCGGCTGTTGCTCGGGGTGCAGGGCGTCGAGATAACGCTTATGGTCGTCCATCTCTCGCTCCAGTTAGCGGGGAACCCACGCCAACCTGCTCGAATGTGAATGACCTCTATGGCCCGGCGATTGCGCCTCTTTCCGCTTAACTCGGTGCTGTTTCCGGGCGCCGTGCTCAACCTTCATATTTTCGAACCGCGCTATAAACAGATGATTAACGAATGTCTCGAAGCGGGCGAGGGATTCGGGGTCGCGCTAATCGCGGAGGGAGCCGAAGCGGGCGATCCCAACGTGCTCCCGCACGATATCGGATCGATTGCTGAGATCGTCGACGTGCAGCCGCTGCCGTTTGGGCGCTATTTCATCTCGACGGTCGGGCGCAATCGCTTTCGCATCCGCGAAGTGATCAGCCGCGAGCCGTATTTGATCGCTGACGTCGACGAGCTGGAAGAGCCCGAGCAATATGTCGATCGCGAAGTCGACGAACTGCTGCCCGCCGTGCTCGAGCGATTTGAAGAGTATCTCGCGATGCTCGTCGAGTTCTCGGGACAAGAAAACACCGTCGATATTCCCGAAGACGACCCGCGAAGTATGTCATACCTCATCGGTGATATGCTCCAAGTGGCCGAGCGCGTGAAACAGCGTCTGCTCGAGCTCGTCGACACGAAAGCGCGTCTGCGCGCCGAGTACGATTTCCTCGAACGTCTGTTGCCGCAACTGCGCAAACTCTTGGAACGCCGTCGCGTCGAACTCGCGCAACGACGCGAAGACGGCGAAGATCGCACGTATCGAGGCGAGCAAGAAAAGTACTTCGGCAGGTTCTTCTCGCAGAATTAGCTTTTCCGGACTCGATTACGTCGCGGGTTCGACCACGCTCGTCGCAATCACATCGTGCGATTGCTCCTGCTGATTGGCTCGCCGCTCTCGCCATCCTGGCTCCGCGGCTCGTCCAAACGATCTCACGCGCAACGTAGTCTCGCCCTCAATGCTATTCTGCTCGGGGAGGGTTGGATTAGCCTTAGTCGGGTGCGCGTTCGACGCTGAGGAGATTTCCGCTGGCGTCGAGGTCAACAACGGCTGTTTCATAAGCGTGGAGAAGCGGCGTACTGCCGGAATAGCCGACTGCGTTTCCGTCGGCAAAGCGAAACGTTTCCTCGGCTGACCGAAGGTCGGCCTCAAGTGCTAACTTGAAGTAACTGTACTCATAGGGATACGCGTCTTTGAAAAGCACGTTATCGTCGCCGGCTGTCGGCGGCCGTGCCCAGCGCGACCCCGATTGCTACGCCGATCGCGATGCCTGTCCCGACATTGTGCATGGCGACGCCGATTGCTAGACCGATAGCTGCGCCGAGGGCAATAAAGATACCTAGGCGAGACTTCATCGCGCGATTTCCATGCCGGCCATGTGTTCGGCGGATTTGACGACGTTGCGCAAGAGCGCGACGTTGGTAACCGGGCCGACGCCGCCGGGGACCGGCGTGATCGCACCTGCGACTTTGACGGCCGATGCATAATCGACGTCGCCGTTGAGCACACCGTCGACGACGGTTGTGCCGACATCGATCACCGTCGCACCCGGCGCAATGTCGTCACCGCCGATGAGACCGACAACGCCGGTTGCGACGACGACGACATCCGCCATCTTCACGTAGGGTTGGAGGCTCGCGCTCTCTTTGTGCAAGATCGTGACGGTCGCGTTGTGCCCGAGCATGAGCATCGCGACCGGTGCGCCGACGACGATCGAACGACCGATCATCACCGCGCGGCGGCCCCGTAATGGCCAGTGCGGGCTACGCTCGAGTAAGAGCATTATGGCCGCGGGTGTCGCCGGCACGTACTCCGTGCCGCTCCCGAAAGCCAAGTGCCCTTGATTGGTCGGATGCGCGCCGTCGACGTCCTTGCGAACGGGAATCGCGTCCGCGATCTCGCGGATCGACAAGTGGCGCGGCAGCGGCTGTTGGAGCATCACGCCGTGCACGCTTACATCGTCATGCAGCCGTTCCAGTCGCGCGCGCACGTCGAGCGACGTCGCAGATACTGGGAGCTGGTCGACGGCGACCTCGATACCCACGCGCTCGCCCGTTTTGACCAAATTGCGGACGTAGGCGACGCTGGATTCGTCTTCGCCGACAAAGACGATCACGAGTTTGGGATGAATCCCGGCATCGCGTAGCGCACTCGTACGAGCAAGGAGTTCGGCGCGTAGCTGCGCAGCAAGAGCGCGGCCGTCGAGAATCGTGGCAGACACGCGGACGCGGTTTCGCCAAAGAGGAGGAGAGGACCCTGGAACACGTGCGGCGCGAGGTGCGCCTGGGATCGAACTTTGCGCCCGACGCCTTCGAGCGGGCCTTCGATCGTTTCGTGCAAACGTACAACGTGAAGCCGGAGCGCGCACGTTGCAGTCCTGACGTGCTCGAACGCTACTGTCGCCTCTTTGAATCCGGTGTCGACGCCGCGCGCCAACGCGAAGTCCGGTTCCGCGGAATACCGCTGCTCGCAGCCGTGTTGCCAAGCGGCACGATCGCTTTTGAGGGCGAGGTCGATCCCGACCGCATGGGCGACTGGTGAGTTCACGTTTTCGCTGGCTGTGGATCCTCGCCGCGGCCGCAATCGCGCTCCTCATCTTGGTGCCGCTCTTCCGATCGCCGAACGCGTCGGTGTCGGGCCCAGCGGGTATGGTCGGACAAACGGCGCCGGTTTTCAATCTGCAAGACGATGGCGGCCGCGCGGTTTCGCTCACGCGGTATCGCGGCAAGGTCGTCGTGATGAACCTCTGGGCATCGTGGTGCCCACCGTGCCGCGCCGAGATGCCCGACCTGCAAACCGTCGCACGTGAATTCGCCAAAGACGGCGTTGTGGTGATCGGCGTGAACCAAGGCGAATCGGCGGGGCGCGCTGCGGCGTTTGCGCGTTCGCTCGACATCGCGTTCCCGATTTGGATCGATGACGCGCAGCGCTACGGGCGCGTGTACGCGGCACTGGGATTACCGACGACGGTCATCATCGACCGGCATGGGATCGTCGAACGCGGTTTCGACGGGCCGCTCACAATCGAGCAAATGCGTAGCACCCTCTCGGCAGTTCTACGCGCTTCGTGAACGCCGCCGTCGCTGCGGGTGCGCTCGTCGTCGTCGGCATAGCAGCGCAGATTTTCGTGCCCGGGAACACGCTCTTTCACACCGGGTGGTACAACGTTGGGCTGATTTCCCTCGCAATTTTGACGGTCGTCGGCACGCGCCGTCAGCCGCTGATTGCGTTTGGCGTGGCAGCGATCGCATTCGCCGGCGTTGCGAGCGGTTTGCTCGGTCCCGACGTGCGCACCGTGATCGGTGCGCCCGGCGCGAGCCTGCGCGTCGATGAAGCTGGTGGCACGCTGCTCTTCCCGCTCGTACAAGCCGATGTGTCGCCGGTGATACTCGAACGCGGTTCGAGCGCGCAGCCAATCGGCGCTTGGCGGTTCACCGCAACAGCGCTGCTGCGTCGCGTGCCGCGCAGCGTTGTGGCCGTCGAAGCCTTCGATCGCCGCGGCGCGCACCTGACGATCACTCAGCCGACCGGAAGCGCCTTTCTTTCGCCGGTACTGTTGATGGAGAATACGCAGAACATCGACGGGTTGAACCTTCCGTACGATTCATTTGCCGTGCCCGCGGCGCATCGCATCGTCAAGGCCGTGCTGTTCTCGGCGGCGCAGGCCGCGTCGATGCCGGCATTAGCGAGCGCGCATGGTCCCGTGGTGCTCTTCGACCTCGAAAATGACACCGGCGTCTCGATTCCACACGGGATCGGGATCGCGCGCGATGGCGACAGCATCGTGCTCGGAGGCTTACGGCTACATCCGAGCGTGCTGAGTTATCCGGCGATCGAAGTATTCTCGATTCCGGATCTTGCCGTCGTTGCTGCCGGCGCGCTCGCGATCCTCGTCGGCTTGCTCTTGACGCGCCGCGCGCGGCAGGGTAAGATCGCCGAACGATGACGTGCGCGTTCGCGCTTCCGTGCCCGCCGCAGCCGCATCAGGAGATGCCGGTTCGGTAGCGCGCGTCGTCTAGCAAGTTTTTGCAGCGAACCGCTCCGGTTACCGGAGCGGTTCGTTTTTCTGTTTCGGGGGGAATTATGCGAATCGGAATCATCGGCCGTGGAACGTTGGGCGGCGCGCTCGAGCGGGGGTTCGATCGTCACCCGCGCGTGCGGGCGATCGACGCAACCACGCGTTCCTCATCGGCGCGCAACCCTGACCTGGCGGAAGCCAGCGACGTGGTTGTCGTATGCGTGAAACCGCGCGACGCGGCTGAGGTCTGCACGCAGATCGCGCCGGTGCTGCGCGCCGACCAGGTCCTGATTTCCGCCGTCGCCTCGGTCGACACCGGCTCGCTCACGACGTGGACCGAGCAGCGCACGCGCGTCGTACGCGTGATGCCGAACACCCCCGCCCGCGTCGCCTCGGCGATGACCGTGCTCGCGCACACGCAGCAAAGCAACGACGACGCATTTGCGCGGACGCGCGAATTGTTCGATGCGTTCGGTCGCACGCTCGTGCTCGATGAGTCGCTGATGGATGCAGTGACGGCGATCAGCGGTTGTGGTCCTGCGTTTATCTTCGTTGCGATCGAGGCGCTGATCGATGCGGCAATTGCGCTCGGGATTCCCTACGACTCCGCGCGCGTGCTCGTCGCGCAGACCGTGCTCGGATCGGCGCGCCTCGTGCTAGAAGGCGAGGCGCATCCGGGTGCGCTCAAACACGAAGTGACGACGCCCGCCGGTCGCACGATCAAAGGCCTGCTCGAACTCGAAGACGGGAAACTCCGTTCCACGCTGATAAGAGCCGCAATCGCTGCAGCGCGCTAGCGCGAGGGTGATCCGGTCCCTCGACCACGCTCGTCGCAATTGCGTCGTGCAATTGCTCAGCGAAGGCTCGAAGTTTTGCGCCATTCGCAGGATGCGAACTTCCTTTGGATGTGGCGCAAAACTCGCGCAGCAGGAGCGGCGCAGGATGTGCCGCGAGGAGCGTCTTCGCGAGCAAGTGCCTCTGAATCGGAGCAATAGCGCGACTAGAACTCTGTCGTGCTGGTGAACGTGAACTTGTCGATCTTTGCGGCTGGCACGACCATCTGGTAGCCGTACGAGCCGGTGCGCCGCTGCGTGTTTGAGAACTCGACGGCACCAAGCGCGTCGACGATGCCCTGATTGAACCGCATGTTGCGCACGCCGCTGCGGATCTTGCCGTCCTCGATCAGGAACGTGCCGTCGCGCGTCATGCCGGTAACGATCGCGCGTTTTTGATCGACCGTGCGAATGTACCAGAACCGCGAGATCAAGAGTCCGCGCTTGGTCTGGGCGATCAGCTCCTGCGTGCTGCGCGTCCCGGGCGCGATTACGAGATTCAGCGGTTGCGGGCCGTACGTATTGGGCGCAGGCAACGCGTGCCCGGTGTTCGGCCGGTCGAGTTTTTTCGCGTAGTAGCTATCGGTCGCGACGTTACGGACGACGCCCGCTTCGACGAGTGGCAGTCGCGACTTCGGCTGGCCTTCGTAGTCGAAGGGCATCGACGGCGCGAGCGGATTCGCGTAATCGTCGACGATCGTCACGCGCTCATCAAAATACGTGCGATCGAGGCCGTCAGAAAAATACGACGAGCCGTCGCTGAAATTCTGGGCGGAGAAATGTGCGGCCAAGTAGGTGAAGAGTTCGCCGAATGCGGGCGGTTCTAAGATCACGGTCCATTCGCCGGGCTCGACCCCACGCGGCTTCGCACTCAAGCGCGCAAGTTCAACCGCTCGCCCACCGACCTCGTCGCCGTCGAGCTCGCGAATGTCCGCAGTGTAGTGTTCGGCAAACCCCGTAGAGTCGGAAGCCGTCGCCTTCACGTTGACGCCGGCATCGGTCCCGTCGTACGAAGCGAGCGCACCCGACGAGTTGGCGATCGTGGCGCCGTCGCTCGAACTCGACACAAAGCCCGCGCACCAGTACTTCAGGCGCTCGGCACTTGCGATGATCGCATCGCACACGGCCGCGCGGGAGGTCGGATCGGCCGATGCCGTGGCCTCGACGTACGCGCCGGGCGGCGC
>JBAUEZ010000088.1:0-6560 GCA_049678885.1 Candidatus Aquilonibacter sp.
GTTCAAGACAGTGAGCGTCACCAATGGTTGTAATGGGACGATCGCGACCGCAAACACGTGGGAGAGTAATCCGACAGCGGTCGAGACCTGGCTCGGCGCGCAAGGCAACAATACAGGGACTTGCAACGTGGGGATAGAGCCAAGTGGAGACGGGGCAACGCCGATGCCCGACGCTGGGCTAATCGCTGTTAATGTACTGGTGCCAAGCTATTTCACTGTCGAGTGTACCGGATTCGTCGACCAAGAAGGCGATCGCGGATGTGGAGTAGCTTGCGAAGGGGACTCTGTAGGCTGCCAGGGAGATGGCCAAGGCATCCAGTTTCTCTGTGCTGGCCAAACGGTGGCGACAGATTCGAGCGGCTTATTCACCATCACAACCGGTGAGGGCACATCACAACCCGAGTACTCAATCGGCCCAAATCAGTCTGAGGAAATCAGCACGTCGAGTGACGGGACGGCATTCATACAATCAGGAAGCTGTTGATGAAATATTGAGGGCGTTATTTAGCCTCAAAGCGCGACGTTTAGGGCCAGTTCGGGAAATTCGGGTCGGTGAACGATCGTGGGTCTATCGGCAATTCCGTAAAGCCAACGCCCTGATAGAAGCTCGTCCCAGCTGTTTCGTACAGAGACCATTCACCCCCGAACGATAGCGTCCGCGCGTTTACCGCGTAGGACGAAGCGCCTGGAGCAAATTGCGCCACTAGGTTTGAGTTGTAGCAGTCCGTGCCTCCAGTGTCGGATCCCCCACCGGTCGATAGCGGGACCAAAGTCCCACCGTCGTGAGCAACGATATACAATATATTAGCGCGGATGTTTTCGGTGAGCCACTCGTCGACGCTTGATCCAGCGAGACCATGTTGCGCGCGTTCATACTGCCATGCGATGTAGCACGGCATTTCCTTCGCAGCGTCGAGCGTTGCAAGGCGATAATCGCCGTTGGTTTCCCACATCGGCGGCGTGTAACCTGATGGTACCGTTGGCAAGGTCGGGGCGACGAGCGTTTGATTCCCGCCCGTCAGCGTCACGTTGTCATGAACCGTGGCTCGCACCGTGAACGGCGCGGGCGTCGGCGTACCGCAGTTCACCGTACATGACGGCGGCGCGTAACCGGCCGGCGGTGTGGAGACAGTATCAGCACCGATGATCAACAAGTAGTGCCCATTCGGAACACCGTTTAGCGTGAACGTCCCATTCGACGCTGTCGTTGCTTGTGGTGACGGAAGCGGCGTTGGACAGCCGTCGTTCTCCGGCGTGATCGAGGTCGCGGGAACCGGCGTTGCGCCACACGGCACCCACGGCATCAACTTCACCGCGACACCGGCGAGCGGATTGCCCGTACCGTCGTCGACAACGGTTCCGCTGGCGTTGGTTGTTGTCTGTGCGGCGGTCGGCGTAGGAGCATTCGTCGCGGGCGGCACGTTGCCACCAGTACTTCCGCCGCCGCCACAGGCGACGAGCGCCGCCGAGATAACAACGGTGCTCGCGATCAAACGCAAGTTCATGGTACCCACACCCCCGTTAGTGCCCCGTTAATACACCGGTGAGCCTGGTCCTCCCGGCGCGACGGACCCATCGTCGGGCGCAAAGACCAGGTCGAGCGGCAGGCTCGAGCCGGCCTCGGGCATCGTCACGATCGTGATGCGCACGAAGCCCTTTGCCGGGACAACGTATTGCCGTATCTTGTAGCGCGTGAACGCCTTCACTTGGTGCGATTGCACGAGCACGCCGTCGATCAGATACGAGCCCGTTGCACTCCCGCCGCGCGGCGATTCGTAGATCGCGATGTTCACGGGCGTCGACAGTGGGTTCTGCACGTTGACCACAAACGATTCGAGCACGCCGTAGTCGCCCGAGAGCGCCTCGCCGGCCAAGCTATTCGGCAGCGGCAGTTGGCCGATCGGCAGTTCGAGATACGCGTCGTTGATGTTCCATTGCGTCGCGAAATGAAATTCCGGCACGGTATAAATACCGCGCGCGTGTCTTACCGTGCTGGTCAGCAGTTGTCCGGTGGTGAGCGCAGTCTCGGGATCGTCGCTGGCGTTTTGCGCAACCAGCGTCAAATGCACCGTGCTGCCTTCGAGCACGCGCAGCTGCAACAAATTCGTGACGATTGCGCCGGCCGGCATATCTTGTTGCGCGATCACTTGTGTCGCGTTGCCGGGAATCTGCAAGAGCCGTCCCTGATTCTGCACGACGTCGACCAAGAAGTCGCGCGTCGCAGCGTGCCCCGCCTCCATCTCGTACTTTGCCGAGCCGCGGCCGCTGATGAACTGCACCGTCGCCGGTTCGCTCGATTGATTCTGCGCGACGAGCACGATGCGCCGATCGGGCTGCCCCGGCGGATTGTAGTGGTAGTACAAAAAGCGCGATGGCGCTTCGTGCCTGAGATCGGCGGTGAAGAGCGTACCGTTCTCGGTCAGCTTTTCGGGGAAATCGCTGACCATCAATTGATCGGGCGAGATACGCGGCACGGCGATGTTGTTCAGCGTCACCGGCACCGAGCCGTTGACTTCGAAGTATTGCTCGCCTTGTATGAGCACCGGCACGTTGATGGTGGCGGTCATGTCCTGCGCGAGGTCGCCAACGCTCACGTTGTCCGGTGTGACGATTGCTTGCGCACCGGGCCGCACTTGCGTGTAACGCAGAATCTGACTGACGACGAGTTGCTTGAGGAAGTCGGGGCTCGCCGGATCGCCGGTGATGCTCATGGTGATCGGCTGCGACAACGCACCAGCCGGAAATGCGACGCGCACGCCGACTGTCGTGCTCACCCCGCGCGAATCGGCGATCGTGATCGTGGTCGAGCCGGGTGCGGTGCCGGTAATGAGCACCTGGCGTTGATCCTGATTGATGGTAAAGGTGAAGAACGCGGTCGATGCGGGAACCGCCGTTAAGTTGCCGAGCGAGCCTTGGACCGTGAGCGCTTGCGTGGCGCCGACGGGAATGAACGCGGCGGCCGGCGAGACGCTGATCGGCGGCAGCGTGGGCGTGGGTGTCGGCGACGGTGACCCCGACGGCAATTGAGACGCGCCGGGCGATTCGCTCGACGCTGGTGATTCGCTCGGCGTCGGCGAGAGCAGCGGTTGCGCAAAAGGCGTCGGCGTGATCGCCGGTTCGGGCGTCGATTGCGCGCGAACCGAAACAGCGCTGCTCATCGCAACGCCGCACATCAGCACAAAAAGAAGTATTGCCTCCGGGCGCAACGTTAGGCGATCTTCGCCGCTTCGCCCCGAGTTACCGCCGTTGCCAGGAGTGTCTTGTAGCCCACGTTGGGAAAGAGCACGGTGACCAGGTCTTTTTCGGCACGCTCGACCGTGCCGACGCCGAACTTGGGATGCGACACGACGTCGGCGATCTTGAACCCGCCGGTCGATGCGCCGATTGCCGGCAGATCGGCTGCGCGCGTGCTCCGCAGGCAGTTATCGCACTTGCCGCAATTCGTGATGTCGAAGTCTTCGCCGAAATAATTCAGTATAAAGCGCCGGCGGCACGGGACGCACTCGGCGTACTGCAGCATCATCGCGAGCTTCGATTGATCGTAGGACTTCTTCGTCTCGTAGTTGGCCAGGCTCAGCACCAGCTCGCGGTTCTTGCGCACGGCCTCGGTCAGCCCGTAGGCCGACTTGCCGCTTGCTTCGATGTAGCCCGACTTTTTGAGCAGCGCGAGAATCACCTTAAGCTTGGTTAACGGCAGCTGCAGAATCTTGCGCAGATCGGTCATCGAAACGCCGCCGACTTGTTCGCCGAACACCTCGATCGTGCCGAAGACGCGCTGCACTTCTTCGATATCCGGATACTTGCCGGTGAGGAAGTAGTTCTGCACGCGCGTGTCGCTCATCCGATAGATCAGGATGCAGCGCGAGAGCAATCCGTCGCGGCCGGCGCGTCCGGCTTCTTGCGTGTAGGCTTCGAGCGAACCCGGCAGATCGTAGTGTACGACAAAACGGATATTCGATTTGTCGATACCGAGACCGAAAGCATTGGTCGCCACAACAGCGCGAATCGTCTCGTTCATAAAACATTCATGGACGAGCGTGCGATCTTCTTTGTGGAGTTTCGAGTGATAGACGGAGGCCGGAATGTGCAGCGTCTCAACAAGAAACTTTTGTACTTCGAGCGCGTTCTTGATTGTCGCGGTGTAGATGATGCCGGTGCCTTCGAGTGTGCGTGGACCGGTGAACAGCGACGCGAGGATCTTGAGTTTGTCGGCTTCTTTGTCGGCTTTGCGCGCTTCATACTGCAGGTTCGGACGATCGAACCCTTTGACGATCGGCTTGACGTGTTCGATGCCGAGCTGATGCAGCACGTCTTCGCGTACTGCCGGCGTCGCGGTCGCGGTTAGCGCGAGCACCGTCGGTCGGCCCAAGCGGTTGATAACTCCGCCGAGCGCGAGATAGGCGGGCCGGAAATCGTGGCCCCACTGCGAGATACAGTGCGCTTCATCGACCACAAACAGCGGCACCTTGATCGATTGCAAAAGCTCGAGAAACGTGCGATCTTCGAGCTTTTCGGGCGTGGTGTAGGCGATGCGTATGGAGCCGCTCGCGATGCGCGCTCGCGCGCGTAATTCTTGCTCTTCAGAAAGCGTTGAGTTGAGCGCAACGACGTCGGTAATGCCGCGCTCGCGCAACATGTCGAGTTGATCTTTCATCAACGCGATCAGCGGCGAAACAACGACGGTCGTGCCTTCAAGCAGCAGTGCGGGGAGTTGGTAAGTGAGACTTTTGCCAGCGCCTGTTGCTAGAATTGCAAGCGTATCCTGTCCCGACATAACGCGAGACACGACTTCTTCCTGGCCTGGATAGAAACGTTCGAAACCGAACTTCTCTTGAAGGGCGGAACGGAAATCCACGACGAGTTCGAAGGCCTCCCCTGTGTAGAGCATAACATACCCATCCGCAGGTCGAACCAAACGGCCGGCGCGAACCTTGAAGCGGTGTCCCTTTATCGTACCTGGCGCCCGAAATCGTTTGCGGACCTCGTCGGGCAAGACGCCGTCGTTCGCACGCTCACCCACGCCATCGAAGCCGGCAAGCTCGCCCACGCGTACCTTTTTTCGGGTCCACGCGGTTCCGGAAAGACGTCGGCCGCCAAGATTTTGGCGCGTTGCATCAACTGCGTACAAGGTCCGACGCCTCATCCCGACAACACCTGCGAAAATTGCATCGCAATGCTTAACGGCACGGCATTAGACGTGCTGGAAATCGACGCTGCGAGCAATCGCGGCATCGATGAAATTCGTTCGCTGCGTGAAGCGGTAAAATTCGCACCAAGTATGATGCGCATGAAAGTGTATATCATTGATGAAGCGCACATGCTTACTAAAGAGGGTGCCAACGCGTTCTTAAAGACGCTTGAGGAACCACCCGCACATGCAGTATTTATTCTTGCGACGACTGAGCCTGAGAAATTACCAGTAACGATCCTCTCGCGCTGTCAGCGCTACGCGTTCCGCCGTATTTCGATTCCGGTGATGATCGAACGCATGCGCGAGATAGCAACATACGAAGGCATCACTATCGATGAAGCGGCGCTGGCGGCAATTGCCTATCGCGCCGACGGTGGATTGCGTGACGCGCTAACGATGCTGGAGCAGGCCGCCGCATTTGCCGATGGACCGATCACTTCAAAGGTGATCGATCTCGCGTTCGGAGCGACGGGTCGCAATTATGCCAACACCCTTCTGGACGCCGTGGTTGCGCGCGACGCCGCCGCGACGCTGCGGACGATCGAGGAAGCTAGCGACGCCGGCGCCGACATGGTGGTGCTGACCCGCTCGCTGATCGCGAATTTCCGAAATCTGCTGGTGGCGCTCATCGACCCCGAATTGCTCGCCCGCGACCTGGCGCCTGAGGACGCGGAAATGGCCCGCGAGCGCGCCGTGGACGTCCCGCAGGCGACGATCGTGCGCGCGCTACGCATCCTGGCCGACGCCGCGAGCCTCGCCCGCACCGGCGCCAACCCCCGCCTCGAGCTCGAAACCGCGCTCTTGCGCTTCCTACTAGAAGACGGCGAGCTCGCTCCGAAAAGTGTCACCCCGAGCGTAGCTCCCTCACCTGTCATCCCGAGCGTAGCTCCCTCACCTGTCATCCCGAGCGTAGCGAAGCGTAGTCGAGGGACCGCCGAACCCATCACCGTGCAAAAACTTCGCGCAGCGTGGCAAAGCATTCGCACGAAAGTTGAAACCGAACGACCGCCGTTGCGCGCGCCGCTGTCAGGCGCAATGCTCGATGCGATCGACGGCAACGCGATCGTGCTCAAACTGCGCAACGCCTTTGAAGCCGACATCCTCAAACCACACGTCAAGCTGCTCGAGTCTGCGATCACCGACGTTGTCGGCGGCGACCTGAAGGTGCGCTTCGAGACCGGCGCTCCGGTCGCAGCGCCGGCGGGACCAACGGCCCATATAGACGAGGACAGCGCCGACGAGCTGTTCGGGTACGCGAACGAACGTATCAAGTGAAACGTTAGTCTAGGCAGGCTGGCCCTTGGCGGGGTGTCGAAGAGCCGCGCCTGAGTTATTCCTAGCGTGGGGTGCGTTTTGGTTAGGACGTTAC
>JBAUEZ010000089.1:0-7518 GCA_049678885.1 Candidatus Aquilonibacter sp.
GTACAACCGCGCGAACGCCGGACACCTCGAATGGCTCCTCGGATGCGCGCTCTTTCCCGGAATTCTGGCGCTTGCAATCGGCGTAGACCGCCGCTGGGCACGCGCCGGTGCGGCGGGCGCGCTGCTCGGACTCGCCGGCGGCCAGGCGCAATTCATGTTCTTCTTTCCACTCGCCGCCGCACCATGGTTCCTTCGCGCGCGCAACGCCGGCGGTCTTGCCGTCTCGACGCTGCTGATGATCGCGTTGCAAGTACCATCGATTGTCGCAATGATCTTCGCGCTACGCCTCGGCGCCTTTGTCTCGCAACGCACCAACGCAACGTGGCAAGCAGCACAGAGCGATCCATTGCGACTCGCGTTGGTTTCCGGCGCGGACCCGGCGCATTACTTCGCGCACTGGGAGCATGGCATCGTCGCCGTGTGTTCCATCGTCGTGATCGCTCTGGCTGCCGCAGGGTCGCTGGCAAACGCGCGCACGCGCATACTCGGCGTGTTCTGGATTCTCTCGGCTCTGTGGAGCAGCGGGCTCGACGGACCGCTCGCCGCCCCGGCGGCATGGCTCTTTGCGCACGTCGATGCTGCGATTGCGTTTCGCGAGTTCGCCCACGCGCAAGCCGTGACGGCGCCGCTTGTGCTGATCTTGACCGCGCATGCGCTTTTGCAAATAGCGCGATGGACGCGCTTGAAACCCGCCGCCGGCGCGGCAGCAACATTCGCCGTCGTCTTGCCGCTCATCTGGCCGGCGCTCTGCGGCGATGCCACGCGCTTGACGCCGGGCGTGCAACGATCCGCGGATCGTGATGCGATCGTTGCGCAAGTGCGCGCCCTTCCGGGCTCAGGACAAGTGCTTTGGTGGCCGGGGCTCAATCCTATCTCAATCGACGGTTCCCGCGGCGGCGTCGACAGCGAAGCCTTCCCGATCGCTGCGCACGCGCCGTACGTCGAGTACCGTCCGACCGCGGCTCTCGCGCAAGCGATCGCTGCGCTCGATCGTGGCGATCGCGCAACGTGCGGTCTGTTGGCCGATCTCGGCGTCGAGGCGATCGTCGTGCGCGACCGAACGAGCGTTCCGCTCGGCGCCGCGTTTTCGTCGCTGAGCCCGCCAATTGCCGACACGGTGCGCAACGCCGGATTGCAACTGCGCGGCGAACGCGGCGCGTATCACCTCTACGAAGTGCCGTGCTATGTTGGTCGCTTCACCATCGCGCGCGCTGCGACACTCGAAGGCGACTGGACCACGATCACTGCCGTAGCGCGCATTCGCGGTGCGACCGACGAGTTCACGCGCGCGCTTCCGCCACCCGCGGGTTGCAAGCTAACGAAGCGCGTCCAGGCATCGTATGCATTAGCGGATCTCACCCGCGGCTGGGTCTCCCTCGCGCAACTCGATTCGCAATTTCTGTCGTGGGATAATGCGTTCGACGACGTGCTCGTCACGCGGCAGGCGGCGTTGCGCGCGAATTTCTGGGCACTGGCAGCACCAGCGGCCAGCCGCTATACATGGATGCCGCCGAAGCGGCTCAACGCGCTTGCGCCGCATGGCGTGGCCGTGTGGCTAACCGCGCAATGCACAGGATCTCCGAAAGTAGTGCGTCCGCGCGGCGGTAGCGCGCCGGCGCGCGTATTTCACGATGGGACTTTTATCCTACGAACACCGTCTATGATCGTTGCCCATTATGGTCCATATGCGGGATGGAGCTTGGCTGCGAACGGAGAAAACCGCCCGCAGATGATGCTCGCTGACGGCTATGCCACCGGGTGGCCAATTCAACCCGGCAGGTGGGAGCTTGCATTCTCGCCGGCGGGTCCTTCAGTTGCTTCACTCTGGGCGTTTGTGCTCGTAGCCGGATTGGTTTGCGGACTCATGATGCTGACCAACCGCCGCTAACGTCTAACGAGGTTTTTCGTTGCACCGCTCGATCCCAGGAAGCTTGATCCGCCATTGGCCGATCCTCATTCCGGCCGTTCTCGTCATAAGCGTTTTTCATGCATGGCTCGTTCCGGGACTGATCGTTGGAGCAGACTGGGTTCGCCGCGTACCTGAAGAGCTTTACTCGTATTTCCCGTGGATGCCGATCTGGAACGGCGCGCAGCAACTCGGAAGCACGAACGACGTCTATTTGTTCTCGTTCCCCGTGTTTTCTGTAGTGGGCGCGCTCTCGCGGCTCGGCCTGCCATGGAGCACGATCGAGCGGATTGTCTATCTGTGGCCATTCCTCGTTCTTTCGATAGTCGGGCCATATGCGCTCGCCTACCGCCTCTCGCGCTCGCCGATGGGTAGCGCCTTGGCTGCAAGCGTGTTTAGCGTCAACACGTGGACGATTATGGCAATCGAACGCGGTGCCATCCCATCGGTCGTTGCCGCCTCGATCATTCCCCTCTTTATTCTCTCCGTATTGAAGTTCATCGAGCACGCAACGATTCGCCGCGGCCTCGCGCTCGCGCTCGTACTCACAGCCGTTCTCGCCTACGACCTGCGCTACGTCTACATCGCGGTATTTTTCGCGTTGGTTCTCGCGGCGGAGCAACTGCTCCGTGACCGTTCGCTCACGCGAATCGCAAGAGCGCTACCCGCCCTCGCCGTCGCGATCGTCACGGCGGGAATCGCCAACCTCTACTGGATCCTCCCGCAGTTTGCCGAGCGCTCCAACGCCGGTGCCGCGTACGGAACGCTCAGCGATTACGTCGACAATTCGTCGTTCATGACCCCGCAGCACTCGATCGCGGATTTTGCCGCCTTCTACCACTGGGTAGCATCGGACCACCCGTTCAGAGCGGCCCAACCGGAATGGTACTTCTTCATTCTTCCGGTTGCCGTGATGCTCTCGCTGGCGTTCGTCTGGAAACGCAAGTGGGCGTGGTCGCTTGCGGTCGCGATCTTCGTCGCGCTCTTGCTCGATGCCGGTCCTTCGTGGCCGCTCGATAAGATCAACATCTGGATCTTCCTCAACGTTCCGGGCATGACGCTGTTCCGCGACGTGACGAAGTGGATGTCGCTACTAGGACTAGCGTACGCGCTGATCCTCGCTCTTGGACTTGCGCGCCTCTTGGCATTCGTGCGGCTACGTTTTTCTCGATTTGCGGTCGCGGCCACGATCGCCGTACCGCTCGTCGTTATCGCAACCTACACGCTTATCATGAACGACGCGTTCAACCCGACGCGATACCGCGTCTTCGCGACCTACCACATCCATCCGGACGTGCTTGCACTCGAGCGATTTCTCCACGCCCAGCCCGATGGCGCCCGCACACTTATTATTCCGCGCGTCGATGAGCCGATGCGCGCAGTCCTCTCCCATCCGTACATCGAGTCGCTGCAGATGGAGAATTGGGAAGGCCCGGTCGGGATGCGCCATGTGGATCTCGGATTCGGGTCAGTCAACACATTGTTCTCGACACCCTACGCGGCGCAACTCGTGCGCGCGATGAACGTACGCTACGTCGTCGTGCCGTATGACTACGACAAGATCATCTTCTCGCCGCATGTCATCGACATGGGCTACTTCGATACGCTCAACTTCATAGAGACGCGGCCGTGGTTGAAATTCAAGGCGCGCATAGGCCGCAACGCTGTGTACGAAGTCACAAATCCGATGCTTTCGCGCGTCTTCATCGCTCCGTACCCCTTCGTGGTGAGCGGATCCGGAGAGGCGCTCGCCGCGCTGATCGGGTCACCGCTCGTAAATCCTCGGCTCGCGGCAGTCATCCCGGATCAAAACGTCACCGAGATTTGGAAGCGCATTCCGAATTTTGTAGCCGGCGCGTGGCCGGTCGACACGCAACTTGACTCGCAGCGCGATGCCATACGGTACGAGCACAACGGCGTGCGCCTCGCGCAAGCCGCCCGAAGCGGGCGCTTCCGTTTCGTCGCGACCGTCGCGAGCACGGCAAGCGGTTCGGACCAACTGGCGTGGACCGACGACCCGATCGATATCGATGCCTTGTTCAGCGATCCGGCGACCGGACGTGTCCCCTACGTCGCACAAATCGGCGACATCTCAAAGCTCTATCCGCTGCTTTTCGACCAGACATTCTTTCCGAAGCGGCCGCAGCGGCTGGATGTTAACGCAAGCGATCTCGATGCAGAAATCGATGGCTTGCTCGCAGTGCCGTATAATCCGGTGCTCAGTCTCAATTGGGCTCGTGGAGTCTACACCGGGACAGTAACCCTTTTGAGCCACAGCGCGCTTGACGTCCGCGGCCGCTTAACAATCGGTCCCCTTTCGCCGGCGAACGTCACCCTGACATTCGCGGGTCAAACGGCAGCCTGCAGCAGCGGCACCTGCACCTTCGCCTCGACCGTGATTGCGCCGGGAAACAACGTTGTTCACGTGAGCGTGCCGCGCAGGGGACGAACACGTTCATCACTTCCTTTAGTAGTTCCGGCTACGGCGAACCTCGAGGACACGCGAATCGCGAACGAACGGGTTGCCTGGAACGTGCGGTGGCTCACGCGCGATCTCAACATCGATATGGCCGAGCGGCCCTACGTTCGAATGGTCTATGATGGATTCGTCAACCACGATCAAGTTCTGCTTTACCGTTTCCGCAATCGGGTGGACGGAAGTGAGGTCGTTCTCGTCGACCAGATTCCAGAAATGGGACCGTACACCGACGACGTGTTCCGCACACTCGACGCAGCATTGAGTCAGCGATTCATGCTTCTACTCGCGGACCATTCGTCGGACCGGCATTGGCTCTTCGAGAACCGTCTGGCAAAGGAACCTGACGGGCACGGTGCGTTCTTTCTGGAAGCAATCGGCGTGGCTGCGCACGGCGGAAAGATTCCGCTCGTTCCCGTGAGCATAGCGATCAATGGGCAAAGCGCCGTACCGCAGTTGGGAACCGGCGATTTCAAACAGGTGACGCACGCGGCGACCCCTTCCACTTCACCGCGCATCCAGCTTTCCGGCTTTCGCAAGACCGGCCAAAAGGCCGAGGATGGGTACGTGCGCGTGACGTTCGCGCGCATCCGCAACGGGGCTCTACCGCGCGCATCGTTTACCTTCGACGTTCCGCCGTTGAGCGAGCCGGTTGTGAACTACTACTTTTTCCAAGACGACCGGTTCCGTATCGCTTATCAAGTCAGAGACCGCAGCGGTCATCTTCTGTATACCGATACGTTTTATCCCGATGTCGGAAATACCGCGACGAACTCGGCGAGTACACTCAATTTAAATACCGGAACCTCGCAATGGCCGCTCGATGTGCCGCATTGCTCGCCCTTGGCGTGTCCAGGCGACCCGCGGTCCGTGCGTGGGCTTGACCATTGGCGCAGCATGGAGCAAGACGTTTCCCATCTAACCGTGGACTGGCGTAAGGGGTGCGAGATCCGGTTTACGCTGATCCCCCAAGACACAAGGGTTTCCGGCGGGAGTTTTGCGCTTGCAACGCGTGCATCGCAAAGCGCCTTCGCGCGGGACGAAGTGCCCGCGCTATTCGTCGATGGAGCGCCGGTGAAAATCTCGTCCATTCATCGCGACCGCGACTCCCAAAACGAGCTTGCCTCGGGAACGATATCGCTTCAGCCGAAAACACCGCACACCATTACAACCTATCCAACCTACCCGCGGCGCACGCTATCGATCGCGCTCCTCAAGGGAACTCCGGTCCGCTTCGACGCAAACGACGCGACAAACGACCGGGTCATTAACGATTCCGAGTTTTCCGGCGACCTGGTTTCAAAGGGCGGCTTGTTGGTTTTCGACGAGACGTACGACAAGAGTTGGCAACTCGCGCTCGTGCCGAGCACGTTTAGGCCGACGGGTTTCGCACTCGTCGACTACTGGCGCGCGCGCGCATATCTTGTCCCCGTCAAGGATCACTACAGGGTCAACGATACGATGAACGCGTGGTGGGTCCGCCCGGGACCGTTGCATCTGTTCTTCATCATGGATCTTGAAGCGGCCGTGCAACTCTCCGCTATAGTATGGATCGTACTCCTGACCGTTTGGACGTCCACGATCCTCATTGCAACGCGCAACCCGAGAGCAACGCCGTGAAAAACCGCCGCATTGCCGCGCTCGTAGCACTCGCGATCTCCATCGGCGCCGTGGCTTCCGCGTCCACTGCGCCGCCGACGGTCTGGATATTTCTTCTGGCGGTCGTCCCGCCCGCGTTCGCGGCGTGGCTAGAACTTCCAAAGGGACCGCGCTGGCTGCTGATCGCGGGGGCTATCTATGCCGGCCTCGCCGGGCTACGACGCATGCTCGCTCCAGGCGCGGATATCACGCTCGTGGAACAGTTGAGCACAGCCGCAATCCTCTCACTCGTTCCGGCAATCGTTTGGAGTGCGGTGCTAATGCTGACGAAGCGGCGTCCTGCCTCGTCTGAAACGAAATCGCGCAACACGTGAGTCTGCCGAAGTTCTCATTTATCGTCCCCGTTCGCAACGAATCGGCCCGCATCGACGCGTGCCTTTCATCGATTTGCAACCAGCGTTATCCAGCGGAATTGGTCGAGATCATCGTTCCGGATCAGGGGTCCGAGGACGACACGCGGGAGCGAGCGCGGAGCTACGGCGCGACCGTTATCGAAAACCCACCGCAGCGAGGCATCTTCGCGCTTCCCGGAGCGTTACGCGCAGCGTCCGGCGAGTTGTATGCGATCATGGCTGCGGACAACCGGGTCGATCCGACGTTTTGCAGCCGGATGGCGAGCGCGTTCCAACGCAGTGACGTCAAGATCGCCTTCCCCTTCGTCAGTACGGACCGCCCGGATTATGCACTCGCAGTCCGTTATATCAATCGCTTCACCGACCCGTTCAATCATTTCATCTACGGCGACGCATCGAATCCACGCGATCTCAACCGCGCGTACCAGCCGTTCGCTCGAGAAAACGGGTACTCGATCTACCACTTCCCTCAAGGCCGTCCTCCACTGCTTGCCACCGCGCAAGGGATGGTGCTACGCGCACCGATCGACGTGGACGGGTATGCGGACGATGTCGCGATCATCTTTGACATTCTGCAACAGGGCCACGCTGCCGCGTGCGTCGAGGATGCCTTGTGCGATCACTACACCGCGACGAGTCTCTCCGACGTGCTGCGCAAATTCCGCCGGATCATTGCAAAGAATTTCAAACCCGCTTCCTCGCTGCGCTGGCGCGACCGCTACCTTCCTCCCGAGCGCATCGCGCGGCGACGCTGGTGGCCGCTCTACGCGATCAGTTTCGTGGGACCCCTAGCGGTCGGTATCTACCGCGCGATCCGCGACCGTGAGCCGCTGTGGCTCTATCACCCCATCATCTCGTTCGCCTTCGCATTCGTCACGGCGCAAGAAGCCGCGAAGAATCTTCCGCGCGCAGTAACGCTGCTCAACGGTGGCGCTTCAGGCATCGACGAAGGCGACGTGTCCAGAGAATAGCCGTGCGGATCCTACTCTGTAATTGGCGCGACCTTCGCCACCCGAAAAGAGGCGGGGCCGAAGTACTGACGCACGGAATTTTCAAGCGGCTCGCAGAGCGCGGCCATCACGTTACGTGGGTTACCAGCTCGTTTGCAGGTGCAATCGCCGACG
>JBAUEZ010000090.1:0-3702 GCA_049678885.1 Candidatus Aquilonibacter sp.
TCATAGCGTCCCTGCGCCTGCGCGAACGAAAAGCCCAGCATGATGGCGAGAAGGGCGAACAACCCCGTCTGAATCGCGTTCCAGAGGTCACCGCTCGCGCGAAACTCCTCGACCATCGGGCCGCCGAACTGGTAGGTTAGCTCCATGACCACCACCATGAGTACGAGCACGAGGCCAATGAAGATCCAGGGATTCCAATGGAAAATCAGATCGGTCATGCGCCTATTTTAGCGCGATGAAGCTCCTCGCGCGAGCCTCATAGTCGCTCGCCGCGCGTTCGAGCACCGCGAGCACGGCGTACTCAGACTGCGTGGGCGCCGCATCGGCCGACGCGACGTCGGACGCAAGGAAACTCAGTTTGCCGTAGACGCGCTCCGGATAGCGCAGCGCATCTTCGTCCTGCGTGACCTCGGGATTGTAGATCTCGTGCAGCAATGCGTCGATCGCGGCGGCTTTCGACGGATCCTTCTTTGCGACGGCGTGCAGACGATCGATCGTGGTCGTGAGCGCGACAAGATCACCACGCACGCGCAACAAAAATGCGAGTTGTTCTTGCAGCGCCGATACGCTTGCCGGCGAGCGCGGATCTTTGCGCACGACAAGGCCGCCCCGCGCCGTGCGTCCGTTCGCGATCACGCGAATCGTGTAGCTTCCCGGTATCGCGAGCGGTCCGCGAAACCCGGCGGCGTGCCAGGGCGTGTAGTCATCTACCGGTTTGATCGCATCGTAGCGCAGGTTCCACCACACGCGATTGATCCCGGCGATCGGCTTCTTCACCTCGATCGTGCGAATCACGCTCGTCCCGTTGAGCACGTCGACACGCACGCTGCCGCTCGGCACCGACGCGAGCCAAAAATTGATATCGGCACCATAACCCGGGTTGTCACCCCACACCGTCGTGACGGCCTGACTCGAACTCAAACGGAAGCGATAGGCGTCGCGCAACGCGAAGAGATGCAGCGGCTGCATGCGCACGCCGGCGTTCATCTCTTGCAGCGGATGGAGATCGTCGAGGATCCAAATGCCGCGACCGTGCGTGCCGGCGACGAGATCGTCGAAGCGCCGTTGTACCGTAAAGTCATAATACGGTGCCGTCGGTAGGCCGTACGCGAATTGCTCCCACGATGCGCCGTCATCGTAGGAATACCACAACCCCGTTTCGGTACCGGCATAGAGCATGCCGCGCCGCAGCGGATCGGGCCGAATCATGCGCGTATAGCTATGCTGCGGCAGTCCATTCGAGATCACAGACCACGTCGCACCGTAGTCGTGCGTTACGAACAGGTGCGGCGCGCGATCGCCCCACTTGTGGGCGTCGGCAGCGAGATAGGCCGTCGCAGCATCGAACGGCGAGGGAGCAACATAATCGACACGCAGCCAATGGCGATTCGATACATCGCCGAACTGCGCCGGCGTGACATTGCGCCAGTGCGCGCCGCCGTCGCGCGTAAGCCACACGAGCCCGTCGTCCGTACCGGCCCAAATTTGGCCGTCGCGCAGCGGTGATGGCCCGATGCAAAAGACGACGTCATAGTACTCGACGCTGGTTTGGTCGGGCGTGAGCGGCGTTCCCGAAGTTTGCTGTCGCGACTTGTCGTTGCGGGTGAGATCGGGACTAATCGCGCGCCAGCGCACACCGAAGTCGTCGGTCGCAAAGATCTGATCGCCGCCCATGTAGAGCCGGTGCGGATGTTGCGGCGAGGTCGCGAGCGGCGCCGTCCACTGAAAACGATAGCGCAGCGGCGCGGCCGGCCAACCCATTGCATCGTCAGGCCAGACGTTGATCTGCCGCGCTTGTTTCGAGCGGCGATCGTACGTCGTCACCGAGCCTTGATAGCCGCCGCCGAAGATGATGTTGGAATCAGCGCGATCGAAAAGGATCCAGCCGCTTTCGCCGCCGCCGGCGGTAAAGTAATCGCTCGTGGTGATACCGTCGCCGTTCAAGCTGTTGCTGGGCCCGCACGCGCTGCCCGCGTCCTGATCTTCCGAACAGATCGTGTACGGAATGCGATCGTCGGTATCGACGTGGTACGACTGCGCGATCGGCATCGGTTTCCAGGTCACCGTCTTGCCTGCATCCACACTGAGTGCGACGCCGTCATCGCCGGCAACCGCAAAGCGCGCGGGATTGCTCGGATCGATCCAAACCTGATGATCGTCACCGAATCCGGACGGTCGCTTGACCTCGTGCGTCGTCTTGCCGCCATCGGTGCTTTCCCACAGACCGACCGACGGGAAATAGATATGATCGGCGTTCTTCGGATCGACGGTCATCGCGGTGAAATAGAACGGGCGCTGATCGATCGCGTGTGAGGCGTTGACCATCGTCCAGTGGGCGCCGCGATCGTCGCTGCGCCACAGCGTGCCCTGCGGCGATTCGATCATCGCGTAGACGCGCTGCGGCTCGCTCGGCGCAAACGCGACGGCGATGCGTCCGGTCACACCGCTCGGGAGTCCGTTACCTTGCAGCCGGGTCCAATGCTCGCCGCCGTCGGTCGACATGTAGACACCGTCGTTTGCACCGCCGCTGGTCAGATGATATGGCGTGCGTTGACCTTGCCACATGCCGGCAAAAACGACGTTGGGATCGGCCGGATCGATGGCGACGCTCGACGCGCCGGTATCCGAATCGACGTAGAGCACTTTGCGCCAGGTGGCGCCACCGTCGGACGTGCGATAGATGCCGCGATCCGCGCCGGCCATATACGGATCGCCGAGCGCCGCTACAAAGACGCGTTGCGCGTTTGCCGGGTCGACGGCGACCGCTGCGATCGCGGCGGTGGCATCGAGACCGGCGTGCGTCCAGCTCTTCCCCGCGTCGTCGGAACGCCACATCCCGTCGCCGAATGCAACGTCGTTGCGCAGATTGGCTTCGCCCGTACCGGCGTAAATCACCGATGCGTTCGACGGCGCAAGGGCGAGCGCACCGATCGAACTTACCGGTTCGTTATTGAAGATCGACGACCACGTTTCGCCGCCGTTGGTCGTTTTAAAGAGACCGCCGAGACCACCCGCGTAGTACGTTGCCGGATCGCCCGCGACACCGGCGACCGTATCGAGCCGTCCATCGAACGGCCCGATATTGCGAAACTCGAGCGCAGCTGCGATGAGGAGTGATGCCAGCACGCGCTAATAGTTCCACTCCGCGTTACTTACTCCGGGCGGCGTATTGCTGCGCACGTCTCGCGCCATGTCTTGCAAGAGCTGCGCCCACGTCATCGGATGCCAACCGTGGCCCTTCATCGGACGTCCGTATTGGAACGTGGCCTTGGGATCGGGATCCTTGAGACTGGTGAGCAGATCTTCGGCTTTATACACCGCCAGGTTGAGATAGTAACTGTCCATATCGCCGACGACGAAGTGCAGCTTGCCGACGAGATCGGGCCCGATCGCCGGCCAATTTTCCTTCATATAGGCGACCAGATCGTAGCCGTGATCGTGCGCGTACTTCACGACCTGCTTGTCGATGACGCCGGTCTTCATATCCCACATCGGCGCGGGGTAACCGTCGGCGCCGGCGGGATCGAAGATTGCCCACCAGCCGTCGAGTTGATACTGCGAGCGACCGTGCGAGGCCATCACCAATTCGTATTGGCTCAGGGCTTGATTGCTCGCCAGCGGCTGTCCCCTGGGCGTTCGTTCGAAGTAGTGCGTGTATTTGTGCCACGGATCGTCCGGCGTCTGTAACCAGAAGCCGTTGTC
>JBAUEZ010000091.1:0-14130 GCA_049678885.1 Candidatus Aquilonibacter sp.
GCGTCTTCGACCAGCACCCCCACCCCCGCCGCGTCCGCGAGATGCGTGGCAAGCGCTTTCGCCCCGCCCCCTGCGGCGGCAACTCGTGCAAAATCTTCGGCAAACTCGACGATCCGGTCGGGGGTCATCGGCGGACCCTTCGGCGAATTTGACGATAGTTCATACAGATGGACCCGAACGTATTGCGCGAGGCCGTAGCCTCGATGTACCAGGACACACCAGACGCCGTCGTACTTTACGATACGGACGGGTTTACCATTGCCGCAAACGAGGCCGCGCAAGCGCTGACCGGCTATAGTGCCCAGGAATTCATCGGCTCGTCGTATCGCACGCACGTCGCGTCGGGCGACAAATCGCGCGTCGACCTCGCGTTGCGGACCGCGCTCGCGGGCGGCACCGACCATTTCGACACGAGCGCGCGCCATCGCGACGGCACGGTGATCCCGGTGGAATGCTACGTCTTTGCGGCGCGCTTCAACGGCGAGATCGTCGGCATCTTTGCGCAGGCGCGCGATATCGTTGCGCTGCGTTCGGCCGAACTGTCGCTGACGATCAATCAGGAAAAATTCCGGTCGCTCTTCGAGTACCATCCCGACGGGATCATGGAGGTCAAGAGCACCGGAGCCATTTCGCGCGTGAACGTCGCGCTCGAAGGTGAGACGGGATTTCTTGGCGAGCGTATCGTCGGCAAGCCATGGACCGAGTTAATCGCGCCGGAGCGACGGGATGCGGCCGATGAGCTGTTGCGCAGCGCAATGCGCGGCGAAGCGAGCGAAGTGGATTCGCTGCTGCTCGACCGGCTTGGCAATCGCCTCGACGTGCAACTCAAACTCGTGCCACTCCACGTGTCCGGCGAGATCACCGGCGCCTACGCAATCTTCAAGAATGTCGCTGCGCAACGCGGCGCCGAGCGCGCGATCGCCGCGCAGACCGAGCGCTTGCGTCGGCTCGTGATGGTTGCCGCCTCCGGCCATGAATCGCTCGACGAACAGATCGATGCAGCGCTCAGTCTGGGCGTGGAACTCTTCGGCTGGGACATCGGCTACATCGCGCAGTATCAGCGCGACCGCGTGCTGCTGCGCAACGCGTCCGGTGAGGCGGTCTTTTCGAAGGGAACCATCTATCCGGCGCGCGCATCGTTCTCGCATCACGTGATGGAGCGGCGCGGGCCCTGCTTTGTGGCGGACATGGATGCGCCCGAGTATCGCGAGGATCCCGTCCGCTCGACTGCACCATGGCGTTCATACTTTGGCGTTCCGCTCACCGTGTTCGGCAAACTCTACGGCGCATTGGTCTTTGCGGGTCGCGCGTCGCGCGACGAAAGCATCGACCCCAGCGAACGCGATATGGTGCAGCTAATCGGCCTCTTCGTTTCGGCGGCCCTCGAGCGCGAGGCGCAGAACGATCGCATCGAGCAACTGGCCTTCAACGACGCGCTGACCGGCTTGCCCAATCGCGTGCTGTTCAACGACCGGATCGAACAGACGATTGCGACCGCGCGGCGTTACGATCGCGGCTTCGCGGTGATGTATCTCGACGTCGACCACTTTAAGCTGATCAACGACAAGTATGGCCACAACGTTGGTGATGCGACGCTGCAAGAGGTCGCGCACCGCCTGCGCCTCGCGACGCGCGAGAGCGACACGCTCTCACGCTTCGGCGGTGACGAGTTCGTGATCTTGCAACCGATCGTCGACGGGCCCAGCGACGCCGCCGATCTCGCACGCAAGCTCAACGTTGCGATGCAGGAACCGGTTGTCATCGACGGTGTGACCCATAAGGTGCGCTTGAGCATCGGTATCGCGCTCTATCCGAGCGATGGCGGGACGATCGACGAGTTGATGGAGGCCTCGGACCGTGCGCTCTATCGCGCGAAGAAGGAAGGTCGCAACCGTTGGTGCTTTGCCGACGCCGAGACGGCGCGGCGGACCCTAACGAAGCCGCGCGTTATCCGCCAAGAAGCCGCGGAATAAACTGCCCCGCAACATAGAGTAGCGAGAGCGCACCGATTACGACCGCGGTGACCCACGCGATCGTATTGGCAAGGACGCTATTGGTGTGCGCCCCCATCACCGACTTACGGTTGATGATCATGAGCATCAGCACGAGTTCGGCCGGCAACAGAATGCCTTGCAGCACCTGCGCGAAGAGGATCATCTGCAGCAGCGGCAAGTGCGGGGTGAGCACGAAGGCC
This sequence comes from Candidatus Aquilonibacter sp., assembly GCA_049678885.1. Lineage (GTDB taxonomy): Bacteria > Vulcanimicrobiota > Vulcanimicrobiia > Vulcanimicrobiales > Vulcanimicrobiaceae > Aquilonibacter. Next base: position 2,195 of record JBAUEZ010000091.1, read on the forward strand.
GCGCCCAAGACCAGCCCCGCAGCGAAGAGCACGAAGAAGACCGGGGCCTCCGAGAACTTCCGATCGACCGCTGCTTCGAATCCAAGCGCCTCGCATACGATATAGGCGGTCGAAAGCGGCAACACGGTCGCCGTAAAGAGCCCCGCGTTGAGAATACCGAAGGCGAAGAGTAATTCAGCCCATTCGCCCGCGATCGGGCGCAAGGTCACCGCGAAGTCGGCGGCTTGCTGCGGATTGAGATGGCCGCCGTGCTGATTCGCCACCCAAATCGTCGCGGCGCTCGCGATCTCCATGAAGCCGGCGAGCGCGATGGCCAGGATCGAGCCATTGATCACGTCGGCGCGCGCGAGCGGCAAGTCCTCGACTTTCGAGCCCTTCTCGACGACGGCCGACTGCAAGAAGAATTGCATGTAGGGCGAGATCGTCGTGCCGATGATCCCGACAACCATCGCGAGCCAGCCGGCCGTGTGCCACTCAAACGTCGGCACAAAGGTACCGTGGAGCACCTGATGCCAATCGGGTTTCGCGAAGATCGCCGAGACGATGTACGTCAGATAGATCAATGATGCCGTGACAAAGACCCGCTCAACGATCTTGTTGTTGAAGCGCAGCACAAAGAAGAAGACGGCGATAAGCGCGACCGGCACGGCAATATAGCGCGAGATGCCGAAGATCTCGGATGCGGCGGCAATGCCGGCAAACTCCGTCGACGTGATCAGCGTATTGATCAGGAAGAGCACGAGCATCGAGAGGACGGAAATGCGTACGCCGAAGTTCTCACGGACCAGCGCCGCGAGACCCTTGCCGGTCACGGCGCCCATGCGCATCGACATCTCTTGCACCACGATCAGTGCGACCGCGAGCGGGAGCAGCACCCAGATGATGCTGTAGCCGAACTGCGCACCCGCTTGCGAATAGGTCGCGATGCCGCCAACGTCGTTGCCGGCTGAAGCCGTAACGAAACCCGGGCCGAGTACGGCGGCGAGGAGCAGCAGCGAACGCCAGAGCGAACGGCGCCGCGGTGCTGCTTCGGCCGGCTCAGCGACGCTAGCCTGCGACGCTTGCACCAGGATGCTGTGTACGGCGATGTGCTGTGAACTTGGGCAGCTTACGCGCGATCTCTTCGGGCATGATCGCGTCGATCGCGTCGTCGACGGTCACGATGCCGAGCATCTTGCCCGCCTGATCGACGACGGGCACGGCGAGCAGATCGTAGCGCGCGATCGTTGCCGCAACGTCTTCCGAACTCATATCGGGGTGGATGGTCACCAGATCCGTTTCCATGACGGAGTCGATCGAGGCCTGCGGATCGGCAAGCAGCAGCGTGCGCAGCGTCAGCACGCCGAGCAGCAAATCTTGCTTGTCGACGACGTAGAGGTAGTAAATGAACTCCGACGTCGGTGCGATCTCGCGGATCTTGCGGATCGTGGCTTCGGCGGTGCGATGCGGATAGATCCAGGTATAATCGGTCGTCATCAAGCCGCCGGCGCTGTCTTCGGCGTATTTCACCAGCGCGCGCAACTCGCTGGCCGTGTACTCGTTCATCTCTGAGAGCAACTCGTGCTGCTGCTCTTCGTCGAGTTCGGCGAGAAGATCGGCCGCGTCGTCGGCGTCCATCTCCTCGATGATGTCGGCGGCGCGCTCGGTGCCGATATCTTCGATCAGCGAACGCTGCGTATCGGCGTCGAGATGCTCGAAGGCATCGGCAGCGGTCTCATCGTCGAGCTGGCTGACCACGGCGGCGGCTTCGCGCGCGGAGAGATCGCCGATGATCTCTGCGAGCTCGGATGGGTGCAAGCGCGCGAGCTTGCTCTCGGTGATCGAAAGATTGACTTGCGTCGGATTCGCGTCGCGGATCGGCGCAACCGAATCCCAGGCGATCATCGAGCGGGGGATTCGGCGATAGATTGCCGGCGTAAAGCGCTTGCCAAACGACTTGAGGCCGAGTCGGCGCAACAAGCCGGCAACACCGACGTCGGCGGCGACCACGCGCAAGGCATCACCCGCGCGGGCGATCTCGAGGTCATTGATGCGTACGACCTTACGGCCGTCCACGTCGACGATTTGCTTGTCGAGCAGGTCGGCGATCAGCAGTAGCGCGCTCTCGACGGGGGGCGCAGGCTCGGCCGGCGTCATCGTGAGTTGGACGGTTCCGTGGGGATCGATCGTGGCGACGGTCTCGATCGGGGCGAAGCGCGGGCCTTGCGAGGTTTTGATCACGAGGCCATCGATGCGCGGGAAGACGTCGTCAGGCTTGTTGACGAGAAAGTCGCTGACCTTGCCGATCGGAATCTCGTTGACCGTCACCTTGCGGCCGACGAGCTCTGATATAAAGCCCTCAGTGAACGCCATACTTCCTTAAGTATAGACGGTGCGCCAACCCCGGGCTGAGTGGCCTCGGGTCTAAGCGATGAGGGCTTGGATCAGCAAGGCGGTCATGATCTTGCCGTTGCTCTCGATCTGCGAGAGTACTTCGGTGCCCACGCTGGTGAGAATCTGTTCGCGCGTGTAGTCGGTGGTCGCCTGACCCACGTTGAGGTCGGTGATGTTGCTGACCGATGATTGGAGGTTGACGATCGCGGTATTGTCGTCGCTGTTGTCATCGTTCATCGCGATGATTTGCGCGCCGATCTGCGCTTCGTTGGTCGTTATCGTCTGGAGCGCGTTCTGCACGAGTAACTGCGAGTACGAGGCAACCATATTATTGCTCGCCGCAGTTCCGGCGGCTTGTTGCGGACCGCCCGCCCCGAGCGGCGTTACCACGGTTTGCGGTAGCAGCACCGAGATGTCGGAGATGCCGAGGGCGTTTGTATCGACCGTCGGCAGTGACATTCCGATCACCTGACCCTCTTGGCCGCCGTCATTGATCGTGAGTTGCTGTCCCGTTCCCGGCGCCACAGCTTGCGTCGATTGGAAGGCGATCGATGCGCCGACGTCGGCTGCCGTAAGATTCGCAAGGGTGAACGCAAGCAGTTCGTTTGCACCGCCGCTCGGCGCGCTGTACGTCGTGGTAATTGGCCCGGCGCCCGTGGGTACCGCTGAGATGTCTTGATACAGTGGCGCGACGCCAAAATTCGCCCCGCCGCTGCTATATGCATCGAACTGAAGGTAGACGCCTGGACTGTAAACGGTTCCACTATCGGGGTCGACGACAGTCTGGGCATAGCTTATGACCGTAAAGACCATCAGCGCAGTCTCGAAATATCCACTGGGTGGGACCGCCGCGTTGTACACGAGCGGACCGGGCGTGCCGGCGCCGGTTTGGTTGACGACGTTGGTTGTGCCGCTGTATGGCGATGCCACTTGCGTCAAAGATGCATTCGTGCCCAACGAACTATTGAACGCTCCGTCGAGCAGCGTCAACCCATTGAAGTTGGTCTTTTCGCCGATCGTATTGATCTCGGTTAGGAGTTGGTTAATCTCAGCCTGGATGTCCTCAAGATCCTTCGCCGAGTTGATGTCGCTGTTGGCTTCGACGAGCAGGTTGTTGATACGCACGAGGATATCTTGCGTCGCAGTGAGTGCTCCGTTGGCAACGTTGAGCGCATTGATACCATTCTGCACGTTGTTGACGGCTTGCTGGAGGCCGCCGACTTTGCTCGTGATAGTGTTTGCGATCGCGTTGCCGCTGGGATCGTCCGCGGCGCTGTTGATGCGCAGCCCCGACGAGAGCTGTTTGACCGTGTTTTCGAACGCCTGCTGATTGCGGTCGAGGTTGAGCAGCACGTCACCCGCTCCGATTTGTACGTTCATGCGCGCGCTCCCATCCTATGGAGTGCGCGACGAACCGCAAATCGGCAACGGCCGCGCGGACGTGCGAAAACAATCGAGCGGATGTGCTGGAAACACTCGATGTGGTGCAACGTGCAGACGGCCGTGACGGAAGCGGATTGGGTATGCGTGCCGGGGACACAAGCGCAAATCGCACGATAGACTCCGTCTTTCGCGCGCATTAACCGTCCTTGTATTTTTTGAACCTGCGAGCCGTTCCGAAGAACGAAATCGCGGCTCCCCAGCACATCCATGAACGAGGTCGTTTCCTCCCTGAAACTTCCCTACAGTACTCCTATCGGCAGCTCGGCCGGAAAAGTTTGGGCCAAAGGCCATAAGGAAGGTTAAGCGCGCGGGCTTGGTTTTCCGAAACTCAAGGAGAACCATGGGCCGCCTACTTCAAATACTCGGCTGCGTGCTGATGCTCGCGGCGGTTAGCGCTGTTGTGGGCGGTGCCGACCGGGCGGATGCCGAAATTTTGGCACCCATCGCGCGGGCGATCCAGGTAGCGGTTGCGGCGGTAACCGGTCCGGCAGCGTCTGCGGCACCGTCGCCTACGCCGCTCCCGAGCCCCTCGCCGGGGCCGAAGCCGAAGCTGCGCGGCGGCGGCGGCATCCTCTTTGACTTTTCCGGCAGCCTTTCGCTGGGCGACACCTCGAGCGCCAACAGTGTTGGTGCGGGCGTCATCTTCACCCCGACGCCCAGTCCGAATGCGTCCGCGACGCCAGGCCCCTTCCCATTTCAACCAACGACCCAGACGACCACGAATAACCAGGCGGCCGTCGGCGCCGGGTTCAACGCCGCGGTCTCGCGCCGGACCGCGACCACTATGACCGCGCTCACGCTGCCGTTCGGATTCTCGGGCACGGGCCAATCGGCGGTGGGGGTGCCGCAGTTCATCTACTCGACACCCAAGTACTCGCTCGGGTACGGGGTCCAGCAGTTACTCGCCCTTGGCCAGCTGGAGCTCGGATCAACGCTGCGCGGCTTTTCATTTATACTGCCGCAGCGTTACGGCCAGACCACCTACTTTACCGGGCCGGCGTACGGGGCCAACGACGAGATCGTGCGCCTCGACGGCATTCTGGTGCAGCAAGCCCGCGGTCGCGCGCTGCTTGAAGGTGGCTTCGTGTACGCCAATGGCCCTACGACCGGACGTGCCGCAACCCTCGACTTCGGTGGCGCGATCACGGGGCCGAATATCGGGCTAATCGGCGAGGGGGCGTGGCAGACACGAGCGGGCGGCGATGCCGACACGCATGGCTTGGCGTTTCAGCTACGCCTCGATAACACGGCAAAGGACGGGCAGTGCTCCACCTCGCTGCGCAGTGTGCCCGACCGCTTCGTCTCGTTCAGTGCGGGCGAAATCTACGGCGACAAGTATGCTGACGTGAACTGCCACGATTCCAAAGTCCCGCTCTATCTCGATGCAAACTGGGAACGCACGGGTGACGAGACGTTCGGGGTCAACCAACAGACCGTTGAAACGATCGGCTATTCGCCGTCGATGCGTTTCGGGGGCCTTTCCTTCAACTTAACGCGCCAGGACGGCAGCAGCACCGGCATACCTTTCTCGTCGAACACCGGTACCGTCTCGTTGCAGACGACGCTGTTTCACACCATAGCGCTCATCGGCGGCCAATTTCAACGCTCGATGTCCGGTGGCAACTCGTACGATACGCAGGGCATGACGGCGAGTCTCCGCCGTTCGATCTTTCGACATACGAGCGTCGGAATAACCGGACAGATTCAGCGGCAGTCACAATTGATAGCCGGACCGAGCCCCGCGGCAACCGCGACACCATTTATCGGCGGGCCCGTTTTGGGATTACAAAAGGGCATCTCATTCGACATCACACAGTCGTTTAAGAAGACCACAATACAGTTCGGCGAAACGATCACGCGCACGATCTCGGATTCCAGCGATGCGCTGCAACGCACGCCGCTGGTCAATCTGACGCGGCAGATCTCGCCGGTGATCGCGATCACGACATCGTTTGGATATCAAACACTGCACGACTCGCTCAATCCGGCGTCGGATGGAAAAAGCCGCGTATTTGCGATATCGCTGAGCGCGCCGTTCAGCTACGGGAACAGCAACGTGAGCGGACGCGTCGATCCGCGTCTGCCGGCCACGATTAGCGGACACGTGCTCTTCGTGGGCGAGAACGTCACCGGCCAGGGGGCGGCCTCCAACTTCGCTACCTTCGCGGGGTCGGGCGGTGTCGGCAACGTGGTGGTCACACTCGACGACAAGTACGTCGAACGAACCGATCTTAGCGGTGGCTTCCAGTTCTCGTTCGTATCACCCGGTCCGCACCAGATCTCGATCGACACGACATCGATTCCCCATGGATTCACCGTGAGCACGCCGATCCAGAACATCACGGTTCAAGGCGGTCAAGCGGCCACGGTCGCGTTTACGGTCGGCACGTTTGGCGGCGTCGCCGGTCACGTCTATGGCGTGGATGCGAGCGGCAATCCCTATCCGCTCGAAAACGTCGAGTTGCGCGTCGACAACGGCACGTATGCGCAGACGGATCGCTCCGGCGAATACGCCTTCGGCGGTCTCGCGCCGGGCGCGCACGAGGTCACGGTTATTCCGCAGAGCATTCCGGCGAGTGCCGATTTCGCACCCGCCGATTTGACGCAGAAGGTTACGGTCGCAAAAGGCGGTTACACGTCGCTCGATTTCCACGCGCAATTGCTCGGCTCGATCGCGGGCACGATTCTCTTTGCCAAGGATATGGATAAGGACGCCGGTCGTCCCGTCGAAAATGTGTACGTTGTCGCGGAACCCGGCGAACACGCCGCGATCAATACCGACGACGGCAGCTTCATCATCGATAATCTCCCTGCCGGAGACTACACGGTCTCGGTCGATCCCGAGACGATCGGTACCGGCTTGGGTGCCGCGCCCGAAAGCGTGACCGTGCACCTTGCGGCCGGCGAACACTACAGCGGGATTCTCTACACCGTCGGACGTTTCGAGAAGAAGGTGGTCTTCTCGCTCCTCTCCGGCAGCGCGACTCCCGCGCCGGCCGTTCCGGTCGTGCATCTGAGCGAGGCACGCCTTCCGCCGCGCGGTACGACGAACGTAGCGATCAATGCCCCCGAAGATGCCAAGGATGTAACGGCCGAGGCGTTCGGCAAACGGGTTGCCCTTGCGTACGACAAGGGCAGCGCAAAGTGGGTCGGCGAGGTCGAGGTTCCGGAGGGAACGCACGCCGGCGCGTACCCGGTCGCGGGAAGCGGCCATGGGCTGACGGTCACCGGCGCCACACTTACCGTGGATCCGAAGCTGCCGTTGGTCATCGTTCAGTTCGCACCGCGCATTGTCGGCGCGACCACGACTGTACGGGCGCGCTTCCTGGTCGACGTACATGCCGGTGACAAGATCACGTGGTCCGATGGCACGACGACCGTTCTTGACAAACCCATTACAGGCCGTGTCTTTACATTCCGAAAGGACCTAACTTTACTTCCCCTACACGGTCTCTTATTAACTCCCAAAGGCGCTATACCGATAGAGTTGTTGTAACTCGCTTCCTCGCTCTGCAACGGATGGCACCCTCGCGCAATGGTGACAAGGAGATCGCAACGTGAACCTGCCTCTCGCGTGGACGTGCTCGTGACCGGGGCGTCCATTTGATGGGAAGCGCACCGCGCACTCGCTGGGCCGCTATAGTTTTCGCCGCGATCATCTCGACTGCGGTGGCAACGGCTGCATTTGCTGGCGTCACGACGCCGCGCGTGAACCCGCCGGCGATCACCACGCGACCGATCGTGGGCACATCCACGCGGCCGATCCAAACGACGACGACGAGTCCGCGCGCCCGGGTTACGCAGTGCGCCGGCATCAACTTCAAGACGTTGGCAAAGGGCGCCAAAATACCGCGCTCGTGCTTTGGGACATTACCGGCCAAGACGAAGTTGAACACATCGACTCCGAAGGCGACGGCAAAAGGCGGGCGTTTCCATCCGCTGGCCGCGACAGGCGCAACCGTCGATCTTACCGCGGTTTCAAACTGCGGTGCGCAAGGCGCAATCTACCAAATCGGATGTTCGCTGAACTGGGTCGCAACCAACCTCACCGATTGGAGCACGACCGACGCGTATCAGGATTGGGAGATCGCGCCCAACTCGAACACGGCGGTTAAAATCAGCGGCGCAAACTACGCCTATAATGCCGCGCCGACGGAAAACACAGTGCTGAGCATCGCCGGGACCTACTCATTTTTCGTCTACGATGCGACCAAGCAAGTTATCGTTGCGATCGTCTACGTCGACGCCGGGCAGTCGTTCCAAATCGGCGTCTACGCGGATCCATATCACGTCACGCCATCGTACCAGTTCTCGGTCGTCGGCGATTCCGACGTCTACATTTACTTGCCGGACGTTTCCACAAACGACACGTATGTCGTCTATGTGATGTCGACGTCGGTCAACGCATACTGCGTCTATATCACGCCGGCCGCGACGCCGAGTCCGGGACCAGCCAGTCCAATGCCGTCGGGTGCGCCCAATGCGCTGGTTTGCAATCCGTCAAACTCGGTGGGCATCAATGCGCCCAGCGGCGCACTGTCGCTCGCGTGGCCGCTTTCGACGTCGCTGCAAGCCGGTACGTACTCGATCGTCGTGTACGACAAGACGCAGCAAGAGACGATGGGGCAAGTGCAGGTCTCGCTGAACGGCATCTCTGAGTATGCATTCTCGCTCTATCCGACGCCGGCGGCCGCCGCGTCGGCGCAACCGACGGCGACGCCGCCGGGGACGTTCTTCGCCTGGGATAGCTCGACCGAGCAGTCTACCGGCGGCATCGTCGCATCCGTGCCGAATCAGGTCAGCGGTACGTACCGAATGACCGCGACCGATCCGGACGGACAAGTCGTGTCGATCCCCGCGGTCAATGCGATTCCCGCGACGTGTACCGCCGCGAATAACTCCGCGGCAAATTGTATCGAGACCGGCACGTTCACGTTTAACAGTGCGAGTCCGGTGATTCATCCGCCGGGGCAGTATCCGACCGACGTCTGGACGATGCAGCTGATCAATACCGCGAACAACACCGTTCAAGCTTCGCAGGCGTTCCAAATGGTCGGCTACAGCGTCGACAGCGAGTTCGATAACGCCGGCACTTACGGCACCACGATCAACTTCCCGTCGACCGGAACCATTAACGAAAAAGCCGGCATCTCGTTGTACTTGCTCAACAACGGCAACATCGCGTTCCCGAACGCCTACGACACGATCAAAGGGATCGAGTATACGACGGGCCCGGCAACGAGTCTCACGGGCGGAGCGTTCACCGCGTTGAGCAATACTGCTGGGTTCGGCATAACGATCCAGTTGCCGGGCGGCTGCAGCTCGGGCACCTATCTGACGGGCTGCGTCGAAGCGGTGACCGATAGCGCCGGCAAAAGCTGGACGCTAACCGACTATTGCAGCACGAATACACCGCAGACGCCGGCCATCGGCTCGCAGTGCGTGCTGACGATCAAGCCCGCAGCCGGCGTCGTGCTTTCGGCCACCGGGTCGCTCACCATAAGTCTTAACTGGTGGGCGGATTCGGGCGCGGGGGCCTGGTGTCCAACGCCGTGCACCGGATATACCTCGATTCTGCCCAACGACGGCCTAAGCTGGTCGAATCCGAGCGTGAGTTCGGCCGCGTGGTATCCGACCTACTTTAGCGCCACGAACGCGGCTATCATCGGCACGGCGACCGCGCACTACATCGGGTCGGCGACGTTCCCGGGGAATACGTCGCGCACCGTGGCCGCCTTTGCGACGAGCCCACCGACGACGCCCTGGACCAACACGCACTTCTATCAGAGCTATTTTACGCAAGGCGATTACCAAAACGACTCGCCGTTTGCGATCTCAGCGGGACGCGAGGATGTCCTCGTGATCAGCTTGAGCGACTGCATCGCCGCGGCAAATCCCGCACCCTCATGCACCGCTGCAAGCGCACACAACCTTGACGAGATCGGAATTACGTTCCCACCCGGCATTCCGGCGTCGGAGATCACGGTCGACCCGAGCGAGCCGAAGATCCCTGCCGAGGGCAACTACTACGTGCTGGCGACGACCGGCGGCAACAGCTGCAACGGCACCCTGGCCGCGAATGCCATCTGCCTCAACGCCGGCGGAACGGCGTACAACGCGGGCGGCAGCAATAACACGCCCGGCGTGACGTACAGCGGCACCGCCGCGAATGCCCAAGGACAAATCTGGCTCGACGTACCGCAAGGCGAAGCCTCGTTCATCGCGCAGAACATCCAAGTCCAATCCTGGAACGACACCGAGGCGACCTGGACATCGCTCACGACCGATGGCCACACCTCGGCAGCGACGACACCGGTTGTCGGCGGCGGCGTCGCCGGAACGGCATTGACCAGTCTTTCGGTGCAAGCGTTCTCGCTCAACTACAACTTGATGGCAGCGCAGTTCGATCCGTCGACGGTCTCACCGGGAGCGACAACGACGAGCTATTCGCTTGCCTTCACGAATACGACGACGTCGGCCGATGCCAATCCGGATCCGGTCGACGCGATCGTGATCGAACAGATGACCAACAAACTCTGGACGGTCAGCGGCACGCCGACGTTCGCGGGGACGGCTTCAACCCTCTGGACCAATCTCTCCGGTACCGGCTACAACACGACCGGCAACAACATGGAGTATTGGTTTGGCGTCTGCACCAACCAGTACACGAATCACACAACCGCGGGTCCGCCGCAGACGCCGCCGAACCCGACATCGCCGACGGCGCAACAGCCCACCCTCGGTGCGCAGTGTACGGCCGCACAAGAGCAAGACGCCGTCGCTTCCGGCAATACGCTGACGATCAACTTCAATCTGGTTAACACGACGACGGGCACGCAGACGTTCTATGTCTACGCGCACGGCGCAAACGGTGGCGGTTGGTCGCAGCCCAAGACCGTCACCGTGAGCGCATCGAACAAGTCGGCAAGCGCGAAGTTCTTCTCGACCAGCGCCGGGTCAACAGATAACTGCCCGACGACGAGCAACATCAATACGAACACCGTGCCGACGGTCTCGAATGCAACGAACTGTTTTATCTACGAAGTCACGAATACCAGCGCGGCCGGCCAAGATGTTAGTACGGTCAATATTGCCTTGCCCGCGTACGACATCAACGGCGTGGCGACCAGCGGCAGTGCGTGGAATCTGTTCGGCGTGACGCCGACCGAATACGTCGTGCTCGGTATCATCAACGCCGGCGGAACGTTCGTGCCGGAGCCGACCGGGATCTACGGCTGCACGATCAACCAGTCGAGCAGCGCCACGTTCAACCCGACGCCCGGCAGCACAAACGGGCAGATCCAGGTCAGCGGCTGCACCGCCTTTGCGCCCAACGACAACATCGCCGTCGAGTTCGTGGCCGATACGCCGCAGAGCGAGAATGACAGCTACCTGTTCCCGTCGACCGTCGACGGCGTGACGTCGGGCTTAGCCTGGAGCGGTTCGAACGAAGTCACCGTCAGTTTCTCGCTCGGCCTCTCACTCGCGGTCGACCCATCGAACCCTGGGCCCGGCGGCTCGACGCCAACCGTGGGCTGCGCGCCGGCTCAATGCACGTTCTCGGGCGAGACCATCGACCTCGGGTCAATTGCGAGCGGGAACACGGTTACCGCCACCGACGTGGTTCGTGCCACGGTGGTTTACGGTGGAACAACGATCGCGGCGACCTGCCCGACAAACGCCGGCGTTGTCGCAAGCACGTGGCAACTGCAGGTGTCAGCAACCTCAAGCGTGACGAGCCAGCTGAACATGGACGAGGACGAAACGAACTCGCCAATTGGCTCCGGGACCTGGGCGACCACTCCGACCAATGTCGCGGGGTTCTTCGAGCCAACCGGGACCGCGCAGACCCTCGCCTGCGGTAATTACACCTCCGGCAAGGACTGGGACATGCTCTCGAACTTCCGCGTGATCTCTACCGGGGCGAGCGGCTGGGAGGTTACGATCACCTACACGCTGATCGGGAACTAGCGCCAATTCTCTCGCAAAAAAGGACCCCAAAAGAGGCGCCGCACGTCGTGCGGTGCCTCTTCTTATGTGCAAAAAATCGCGTCTCGGGGCATCTTTACCGTCCCGCTAGGCCATTCTTTACGCCCCCTGCACGGAATGCTGCTTAGCAG
>JBAUEZ010000092.1:0-4878 GCA_049678885.1 Candidatus Aquilonibacter sp.
GGCAAATCCGCTCGACGTCTCGTCCGACGATCAGCGCTGCCCTGCCGATGCGCACGTGATAGCGTTGCAACTTTCGAACGAGTTGAAGGCCTACGTCGCGCAGATCGAAGCTGCGAAGACGGCAACCGGCTATCCAGCCACAATGCCTGCTCCCGCGATCACCGATGCAACCGTGACCTATCATGGATTGGGAGACACCTACGCGCTCTCGATCGTCCCACATTTCACGAATGCGACGAATACGGGACGTCTTGCGTCGCAGGAGCTTGCGGTCACGCCGCAGCCGCGCAGTAGCTCAGCTCCCGGACGCGGCGGCGGAGGCGGCGGAGCAATTCGCGTCTTCTTTGGATGCTTACCGTTCCACATCGTGCAGCAGGACGACGTTACGAGCCGTCACCTCTACGCACCGCCGAACACGGTCTTCGGCTTGCCGCCGATCACGTTCATGCCCGCCGTCGGACTCTACGCCGTTCCACGCCAGCAACAAGCCGGCCAGGAGAGCTTCCGCGTGTACACGCTGCCGAAGACACCGCTGAAGGACCCGTTCGAAGTCCGTACCGCGAGCGAATGCACGGGTGACATGAAAAACACCGCGACCCAAGCACTCGGCGAACTGCGTGCGTACTTTGTGAACGGCACAGCGCCGCATCTGTGGACGATCACGGCGCACACCGCGAAGAACGGAACGTGGTACGATCTCGCACCGGGCGATCCGGCGATGATCTTTTCGTTACTGTTCTGCGGCCGTGTCGCCGCCACGACGCCGCAAGAGCTGATTCCAACCGGATGGGACGGCATGATACAACCCGACCTCAACTACAACGCGGCCTATGGGTTGTATCTCGTGCGACCCCAGCCACGGCAACCGAATCCGAATGCGAGCCCGCGCGCCGGGAGCGGTGGGCAGCCGCCGGATAGCTAGACTTCGGGCGAGCGTCCCGCTTCGCGGGCAAGCGCAACCATTTCGCGCATCCGCGGATGCTCGCCCGGAATCGTCTGCACCCACGCTTCGAAACGTGGAACCGGTTCGCCGCAGCGGAAGAGCACGTACCACACGTTCATGTCGCCCACGCCGGTAAAGCGCTTGCGCATGTCTTTGGCGAGCGTCTCGTAGGCGGGGAACGCCGCGACGTAGTTGTGAAAGCTGCCGCGCTCGCGCTCGATCGCGAGCAATACCTGCGCATCGCTTACGGTCGCTTTCACTTTCTTTGCGACGCGAAGGATCCCGGGATGTTCGAGTACACGCTCGACGTCGAGCGCATCATACGCTGCAACCCGCGCGACGTCGAATTCAGCGAAGGCATCACGGTAAGCATCCCAGTGTTCGGCAATCTGTGCCCACTTCACGCTGGCTTGAAAGACGGCCCGAGTGATAATCTCGAGCACTTGCGCGGCCGAAGGGTGCTCGATGACCTCGGGAATCGTCGCCGCCATGCGCGCTTAGGGAGCGTGGCGCGGGGCGTCGAGCGCGAGCGCCGTCATCATCGCTACGCCCTTAGGCAGCGCATGCTCATCGATGTCGAAGAGACTCGAATGATGCGGATGACTGGTCTGCGGGTCGCCGCTGCAGCCTAAGGTATAAAAGCACGACGGCACGCGCTGCGCAAAGTACGAGAAATCTTCCGCACCCATGAGCGCGGTCGCATCGACGACGAGCGATGCGCCGATCGTGTTGACCGCGAGCGCGCGGGCATACTGCGTCTGCGCCGGATCGTTGGCGGTAACGGGGTAGCGCCAGAGATATTTGTAGTCGTAGGTTGCGCCAGAGGCATCGCAACAGGCGCGCAAGACGCGCTCGATGCGTTCGGGCATCGCTGCGCGTACGTCGTCGCTGAACGCGCGGACTGTGCCGAGCATCGCGCAAGTCCGCGGAATCACGTTGTGCGTGGTGCCGCCATGGATTGCGCCGATAGTTACGACCGCCGGTTCGAGCGGATCGACTTTGCGCGAGACGACTTGCTGCACGCTCGTAATAAAGTTTGCTGCCGTATAGATCGGATCGATCGCGTCTTGCGGCGCGGAGCCATGACCACCGACCCCAACGACCTCGATCTCGATCGAATCGCTCGATGCATACATCGGCCCCTCGCGAAATCCAAGCATGCCGGTCGGATATTTCGTCGAGAGATGCAAGCCGTAGGCGCGTTCGATGCCAAAACGCTCGATAATTCCGTCGTCGATCATGGCCTTGGCGCCGCCGAGGCCCTCCTCGGCAGGCTGAAATACGAGCGCAACCGTGCCAGCGATCTCATCGCAACGATCCGCGATCAGCGCGGCCGCGCCCAAGAGAATTGCAACATGCCCGTCGTGCCCGCAGGCGTGCATCGTGCCGTCGGCTTGCGAGCGATACGCGTGATCGCGCTCCTCGAGAATCGGCAACGCATCCATGTCGGCGCGCAGCATAATCGTGCGGCCCGGCTTGCGGCCCTTCAGAATCCCAACGACGCCGGTCGTGCCGATGCCTTCGTGGACTTCGTACCCGAGCGACCGCAGCCGACCGGCGACAATGCCGGCGGTGCGATGCTCGCGAAACCCAAGCTCGGGGTGCATGTGCAGGTCGCGGCGGATCAAGACCACGTCGTCGGCGAGCTGCTGAGGAACGGTTATTGTGGCGGCCATGCTCCGAGCTTCTGCGAGGGTCGGGCCAACCCCGCAAGCAGGGACTCCTGGCGCGGGGCTAGGAGAACGCCGCACGCCTTGGGGGGCGCACTGTCCATGACCAAGACCGAGCTCTTCACCGAATACGCCGCGTACCACGCGGATCGCCGGAACCGCGCGTGTCACGCGGTCGGCATTCCCCTGATCTTACTCGGCACGATGGGGCTCTTGCACTTGGTCGCGCTTGGGCCGGTCGATCTCGCGATCGTGGCCGGCATTGCGACACTCCTGTACTACGCATCGATCGATCCCCGCGGCGCGCTGATCTCCACGGTCTTATTCGCAATTATCTATCTCATCGCCATCCGGCTCCCGTGGGAGGTCAACCTCGCAGCACTCGTCATCGGATGGGTCTTCCAATTGGTCGGTCACCGGTTCGAGGGAACCAAACCGAAGTTCTTGGAGAATCTGGTCTATTTGCTGATCGGGCCGCTGTATTTTTTCGAAGAGACCTTCGATTCCGTTCTCGGAGCTTGACCTTCTAAAGGAGTTACCCGTTCGTGTACGTCGATGAAATGCTGAACTGTGTGGACTGTGGCCGCCAGTTCGTCTTCAGCGCCGGTGAACAGCGCTTTTACGAGCAAAAAGGATTTCAAAACAAACCGAATCGTTGCCCCGACTGCCGTTCGGCGCGCAAAGCGATGCGTTCGCAAAACGGCGGGGCCATGAGTGGAGGAGGCGGCGAGCGTCCCGCGCGTACGCGCGAGATGTTCCAAGCGACCTGCAGCAACTGCGGGCAAGTGGCTGAGGTTCCGTTCAACCCGCGCGGCGACAAGCCGGTGTACTGCCGCGACTGTTTTCAGTCGCGACCGAGTTATAGCTGAACCCTAGTTAGCGACCGGTTCGGGGATCGTTTCTCGAGCCGGATGACTCAGCAGCGACACGCCGACCACCACGATGATGTTGACCGCGAGGCCAACGAATCCGGGGTTGAGGCCGTAGGGCGCGATGCCCTTACCGGCAAGGATCAGTGCGATGGTGATGCCGACGACGATGCCGGCAGCAACACCGCCCGTTGTTGTGCGCTTCCAATATGCCCCGAAGAGATATGCGGGCATGAACTGCGAGATGCCATTGTAGGTGAGCAATAGCAAGTCGACGAGCTGCGAGCGGTAGTAGAGCCAAAGCACGAGCGCGCCAAGTCCCAACACGACGACCATCGCTCGCGTAATCCGCAGACGCCCACGCTCGTCGGTGCCGATGTTGAACAGATCGCCGAAAATATTCTTGGCGACGACGCTCGCCGAGCTAAGCAGCAGCGCGGTCGAGGGCACGAGGGCGCACAGCGCGCCGGTACCGGTTACGAAACCGAGCACCCAGGTCGGATAGTAGCGCGACACGACGGCCAGAAACGATTGGTCGGCGGCCGGACCCTTGAGCCCCGGGACAATCAGCAGCGCCGAGAAGCCGGCAAAAAACACCAGCAACATGATCAGTTGATAAATCGGCAAGAGCATCGCGTTGCGCCGCAACACGTTCTCATCTTTTGCGCTAAAGATCGCCGCGATCGATTGCGGCCCCGAGAAGAAGCCGAGTCCCGTCAAGAGCACCGTTGAAACGTACCAGAGCGAGCCTTTCGGCGCGGTGAGGGTGCCGAGGACGAGATGTTCGGGATGCGCGCGGAGCACCTGATCGAAGAGCGTCGCGGGTGAGCCGAAGAACTGCATCGGAATCGCGAGTCCGACGAAGAGCAGTGCGCCGATCACCAGCGCGTCCTTGATGATGCTCGCCCACGCCGTTCCGCGCAATCCGGTTACGAACACGAACGCAATGATCAATGCGAAGGCGACGCACGCGCCGATGACGGGATCGATCAGGCCGTTGCCCGCTACGGTAAGGAACGTATTCAACGCGGAGAGCTGCAACGTAATGTACGGGATCAACGCGGCGACCGCGATGATCGACACAATCGTGGAGAGCAACCGGCTGTTGTAGCGAACTTGGATCAAATCCGGCAACGTGAGCAGGCCATGCTCTTTGCCCAAGCGCCAAATCCAGGGAAAAAGAAAGTAGTAGAAGATGTAGCCGCACGTTCCGTAGGCCATGATGTAAAAAGCAGGCGCGCCAAAGGTATACGTCCAGCCCGCTGCGCCGAGAAACGTGAAGCTCGTATAGATTTCGCCGGCGAGCAGCACCCACAAAAACACGGCACCGAAGCCGCGCCCGCCAACGATGTACTCCTGTGGCGACATCGTGAAGCGGCGTAGACTCAAGAACGCA
>JBAUEZ010000093.1:0-15980 GCA_049678885.1 Candidatus Aquilonibacter sp.
CGGCTCGCGCGAGCCGCCCCACCAGCGCTCCGCGCCGTTCTCGTTACTCTTCGAACAAATGAAGCGGTCGCGCGACCACGCGGTCACTTCGGCCTCGGGTTCGCCATAGAAACGCTGGCCGACGAGCATCGCCCACGGAAAGACAGCGACCTCGATCTGCGTCGCGCCGGGATTGTACAGTGTGACATCGACCACGAACGAGACTGCGCGATCGAACGCCTCGCCGAATGGCACAAAGAACGCCTCGGTCACGTGTACGCGATGCTCGAGCGTGAACTCAGCGATCTGCGCGTAGGGAAGAAAGGTCAGTTCGCGCTCGATCTGATGCGGGAAAAGCGTCGAACCCCCATCGATAATGCGATAGGCGATGTGATGTGTACCGAAGATGATCTTGTCGGTATCGGCATCCCAGAGGCCGCGTACCCCGCCCTTCGCGGTCGATTGCGCGTAGCACTTATAGTTCCCGAGCAAGAGCCCATAGGGTGTTTGTGATTCAGGGATGACGTACGCGCAAAACTCATTTCGCTGCGCATCGTAGCTCGGGCCCACGACACTATGGTGCTACTCTTGACCGGAGCGCCCCTTTCGCTGAAACTAATGCGGATGAACTTCGCCTGCCCGGCAAAAATAAACCTCACCCTGGAGGTCCTGGATCGACGCCCGGACGGCTACCATGCGCTGCGCAGCGTCATGGTGCCGCTCGAGCTTGCCGACGAACTGCGCGTCGAACCGTCGTCGAGCTTCGCATTTGCATGCAGCGATCCGGCATTAGAAGGCGATGAGAACCTTGCGCTCCGCGCGGCCCGCGCACTCGATCCGCTTCCAGCCGTGAAATTGACACTGCGCAAGACGATCCCGCTGCAAGCTGGTTTGGGAGGCGGATCGAGCGACGCAGCTGCCGTGTTGCGCGCTGCGATGGGCGGCGCATTCGGCCGGAGCTATACCGCCGACTGGGTGCACATCGCGCGGTCGCTCGGGTCCGACGTTCCATTCTTTCTGGCCGACTCCGGAGCACTCGTCGAAGGAACGGGCGAGCGCGTGACGGCGGTCGGCGCGCTTCCGTCCTGGCACGTGCTCGTGATCAAACCGCCCGAGGCGGTATCGACGGCCGCTGCGTTTGCGCGGCTCGATGCCCTCCCGCGACCGTCGCGCCCACGCAACACGTCAATCTCGCTCGCGATGCTCACAGCACTGCAGCGCGGCGATTTCGACGAGGTCGAGCGTTCGCTGATGAACGATTTTCACGAGGTTATCGCAAGCGACACACCGCAAGTCGCGCGCGCGCTCGACGCGCTGCGCACGGCGGGAGCCGCGAATGCGCTGCTCTCGGGCTCAGGCTCGGCGGTCTTCACGCTCGCGCCCCACGCAGCGACGGTAGCCAAAATCGCTGAGCGCCTCGATCTTGGCACCGAGTATCTGCGCTTTCCGACGACATTTGCACATAGCCGTTCCTGGCGCGGCAGCGTCGCATGACGACCGCCGTCGTGCTTGCAGGCGGCCCGCCGGATGACGTTGCCGCGCTCGAACCCGGCGCGGTCAACAAAGCTTTTGTCCACGTCGGTGGCGTTACGCTCGTGGAACGCACGCTGCGTGCGCTGCGCGCGAGCTCCCAGGTTGAGCGCATTATCGTGGTGGCGCCGACCAGCGCACACAACGACGCAGCGCTGGCACTCGCCGACGAGCGTCGCCCCGACGGCGCGAAGATTCGCGTCAGCTTGCGCAACGGGTTGCACGACTTGCCGCCGGACGACATTGTGTTGGTCAGCACGTCCGATTTGCCTATTCTGATTCCGGCTGCGGTCGATGACTTCATTGACTACGCGCGCGATCTCGACGCCGATCTCGGCTACGGGTGCATCGAGCGCACGGTGCACGAAGCGCTCTTCCCAACCGTTCCGCACACCTGGGCACGCTTGCGCGACGGTACCTTCTGCGGCGGCGGCCTCGTGGCGATAAAGCCACGCGTGCTGCCGGCACTCGAACAATTCATCGAGCGGCTCGGCGCCGCGCGCAAGAATCCGCTGCGGCTTGCATCGCTCTTCGGCTGGGACGTGTTCGCGCGCTTTACCTTCGGCCGCTTGTCGATGGCAAGCGCCGAACGCCGCGCATCGCAGCTCCTCGGCGCGCCGGTACGCGCGCTCGTTTCGCCCTATCCCGAAACCGGCGTCAACGTCGATCGTGTCAGCGATGTTGCACTGGCGGAAACGCTCGTGTCATCCCGAGCGTAGCGAACGCAGTCGAGGGACTGCAACTGCACTACTGCGGAGCGAAGGCTCGAAGTTTTGCGCCATTCGCAGGATGCGAACTTCCTTTGGCTGTGGCGCAAAACTCGCGCAGCAGGAGCGGCACAGGAGGTGTCCGCGAGGAGCGTCTTAGCGAAGCAGTAGTGCGGTGGCGGTCCCTCGACTACGCTCACTGCGTTCGCTATGCTCGGGATGACAAGATTACGTTGGCGTCCGCCAGCGTTTGAACAGGTCGTGCGGGATGCCGAATTGATCGAGCGCCTTGCCGACC
This sequence comes from Candidatus Aquilonibacter sp., assembly GCA_049678885.1. Taxonomy (GTDB): domain Bacteria; phylum Vulcanimicrobiota; class Vulcanimicrobiia; order Vulcanimicrobiales; family Vulcanimicrobiaceae; genus Aquilonibacter. The sequence continues at coordinate 2,515 of JBAUEZ010000093.1, forward strand.
GTGTGCGCGATGATGTCGTCAACGCTCTGCGGCGCGGAGTACATCGCGGGAATGGGCGGCAGAATCACCGCACCGATCTCCGCGAGTTGTGCGAGCGTGCGCAAGTGCCCCAAGTGTAGCGGCGACTCGCGTACAACTAGCACGAGTTTGCGTTTTTCCTTTAGGCAGACGTCGGCGGCACGCACGAGCAGGTTGTCGTTCAACGAATAGGCGATTGCGCTCGCGCTCTTCATCGAGCACGGAATGACCAGCATGCCGTCGGTAACGAAGGACCCGCTCGAAATTGCTGCGGCAAGATCGTCACCGCGATGAACGACGTCGGCAAGTGCCTCGAAGTCCTCGGCGCTTATCTCCATCTCGAGTTCGATCGTACGGCGTGCTGCGTCGGTAATCACGACGTGCGTCTCAACGCCGCCGATTGCGCGTAAAGCCTGCAACGCCATGTAGCCGTACGCGCTGCCGCTCGCGCCGCTAATCCCAATGATGATGCGCCGCATGATTACCCTTTATACGCCGGATGCAGGGGCGCCTGGTGCGACCTTTAAACGCTACCGTGACCGTGAACGCCGCGCTTACCACTGCTTTTGTTACCGACCTTCGCGCCTGGTTTGCTACCGGAGACGAAGCGCCTCTGATCCGGGCGCTACGCTCGCCGTGCTCGGGCGTGCCGCATGATACTGCGGCGGCGTACGCCACTGCTGCGACGCGTTTACCGCCACTCTTGGATGCGATTGCGCGCGGGTTGCTGGCTGTGCCGACCGCCGAGCGCGATGCATTGCTGCATTTCAGCGAGCGCGTCAATGCGATCGATCGCGACACGGATCTATATAAGCTCTTCGCACTCGAGCCCACTGCCGATCGTGAAGATTCAGACGACGGCAGTGCATTTGACCTAGGCGCCGCTCAACCGCCCGATCCAACCGCGGGAGTCCGCGCGCGAAAGACACACTTTTCCGCTTCGGCACTCAACACGTACGCAGAGTGCGCACGCAAGTGGTATTACCGCTATGTCTGCTCGGCCGTCGAGGACGAGCCGTCATCGGCTTCCGTTTACGGCACGGCCGTGCACGCCGCGCTCGAGGACTTTCACGGCGAGTTTCCTCAGCCGAACGCCCACGACGAAGCGCAGATGCGCGCGCGTATCGTAAGCAACGTCAACTGGGCCTTCGAGCGCTTTCGCGACCAGTTCGAGACCGCGGTCGAATTCGAACTGCAGCGGCGGCGCGCCCTACGAACTGCGGAACGCTACGTCGATTGGTTGCTCGCTGAAGCCGCGCGTGCCCCGTTCACCGTGATCGGACGCGAGATTCCCATCAATCTCGAGCTCGAAGGGTTCGATTTCGTCGGCTTTATCGACCGCCTGGATCGCGACGATAGCACCGGCACGGTGAGTATTTTTGACTACAAGACGGGTTCGATTGCAACGAGCGCGGCCGAGTATCGCGACGAGGTGCGGCGCTTCCAAGATTTCCAACTGCCCTTCTATTATTGGGCGCGCACCGCCGCCGGAGATCGCGTTTCACGCCTCGCGCTCATCCCGCTCAAAGACGCTCTACTCGATGTGGTGCCGATCTCGCTCGAAGTTGTGCAGGTCGCCCGCCCCGAGGGTAAGCGCAACGGGGCAGCATCGGGCACCATCGCCGTCGCCGATCTCGAACGCGCGCGAGCGCGCATGATCGAGATCTGCCGCGAGCTGAGCTCGGGCTCGCTCGAGCACTTCCCGGTGACGACCGATCCGGACGCCTGTACGTATTGCGCGTATCGCGAAGCGTGCGCCGATCGTCCGCACGACGAGCGCGAGCGCTTCGGGCGATGATGACCGTCGAATTCACCGCCGAGCAGCGCGCCGCGATCGATGCACCGTTCGATGCATCGCTCGAGATCGCGGGCGCAAGCCGGACGGGGAAAACGACGACGCTACGCGCTCGCGCTGCACGTTACGAGGAAGCATACGGCTCCGCGTACTTCTTTGCGACGCATCCATGTGAACTCGTCATTCTGGCGAGCGCCGCGCTCGAAGCAGCCGGATCACCCGTGCGCATTGCGGATGCGATCGCCGCGCGTCGCGCGTTCGCAGCGGGCGCGGTACGGCTCTTCGATCTCGCCTGGCCTGAACTCAAGAACGGCACGATTGATCCTGAGGTCGCCGCACTGCGCGGCCCGCAGTGGTTTCTCGACGCCGCGTATCGCCTGGTTCGCAAATTGCGCGACAGCGGCATCGATCCAAAAACATTTCTCGAACGCTCGCTCGCCGGCGCGACCGACTTCTACGCGAAGCCGCCAAATTTCGCGCACGCGGCGTTGATCGCCGCGACGAAGGACGCCTATCGCGATTCGCTCAACGCATCGCCGGAGGAGTTGCAGCGACAGTACCGGCGCGAGATCGATTTGGTCAAAATCGTCCACAAGCTCTATGACAACTACGTTGCTTTCGCCAATGTTGCCGACGCTCTGTGCGAGAGCGACGTCATTGCGCGAGCCGTAGACACACTACGCAAATCTCCCGAGCTCGCAAAAGATATGCGCGAGCGTTTCGCTCACGTCTTCGTCGACGAGATGCAGGAAGCAACGCCGATGCAGCGCGCGTTGCTCGATGCGATCTATGGCACGCCGCTGAGGTACGTAAGCTTCGCGGGCGATGCGCGTGCTGCAACAAGCCGCTTCAAGGGCGCACGTCCTGAGGTTGCGCTCGCAGGCGCACATCAAACGATTACGCTTTCGCAGGCTTGCGCGGTCGCGGATGTCACGCTCCACCGCGCGAAGACGCTCGCCGACGAAGCCGCATATGTTGCCCAGCGCGTGCACGAAGAACTTGAACGAGGCGTGCCGCCGGGAGAGGTCGCAATACTGTTTCGCAGTTGCGCCGACGTACAAGTGTATCTCGACGCGCTGCTCGATCGCGATATCCCGGCCGCGGTCGCCGGTGATGTGAATGTTTTTGCCGAACGGCACGCGCTCGATGCGCTTGCGCTCCTCTGGAATGTGTGGGATCCATTCCGCCACGAGTGGCTCTTGCGCACGCTCTCCGGCAAGGCGATGGCGCTCTCCGACGCGTCGATCGCAGCGCTGTGCGTCGATCCGCCCGATCCGCAGACCGCGCTCTTCACACCCGATCCCGAACAGGCCCCAACCGAGCGCCCGAGCCGCTGGAACCCCAAGCGCGATGTGCGACTCGGTTGGAACGTGTTGCGTGGCGAGACCGACCAGTCGCTCAACGCGACGGCGCGCGCGCGCGTCGTACAGTTTCGCAAGCTGCGCGAAGGCTGGGTTGCGGCGATGACCGCGCTACCGTTTGCGCAGTTCGTTCGCACGGTGTGGTCGGAGGGTCTGGCGCGCGACGGCGAACCCGGGTCCGCACGCGCACGCGCCCAGCAACATATCCTACATCAGGTTCTGGAGCGTCTCGCCGAACTGCACCGTCTGCACCCGGGCGCGACGCTCGGTGACCTCTTGACCGATATCGCCGAGCGCGCCGAGAGCGACTGCGAATCGTCGGATGTTGCGCTCGATCCCGCGTCCGTGCAGTTGCTCAGCGTGGATGCCGCACGCGGTCGCTCGTTCGCGTTTGTGGCGATTCCCGACGCGCGTGCCGGATCGTTCCCGCGCTGGTATGTTCCCGATGCATTTCTTTGGAGCCCAACGCTGGGCATGATTCCGCGCGAGAACGCCGGCTCGGTGAATGCGTCACGGACCGCGAAGTTCAGCTATTACCTCTACCGCACAAAAGCGCGCGAAGCGTACAACGCGCAAGAGCGCTCGGCGTTTGAGTATGCGCTTTCGCGAGCGCGTGCGTCCGTGCTTGTGACCGCATGCGGCTCGCCGACGCGCGGTATTACCGCCCCGGAATTTCTCGAAGAGCTGCGGGGCCGGCGATGAACCTCAAGAACATCGATTTTGAAACGTATGCTGCCGACGTGCTTCCGCTCACCGCCGAACTGTGGGCCGGCGAACGTTCGCAGACGCGCTACGTCGAACATATTGGCGAGATCGCTCGTTGCGGGTACGGGCGACGTCACTATCGCACTGTCGGTCTCTACGACGGCAAGAATCTCCTCGCTTCCTTCAAGCGGTACGAGCGCACGGTGCGCGCAGGGTCGCGGCGGTTGCACGCAACCGGCATAGGCGCGGTTTTTACCGCGCCGGAACTACGCGGGCGCGGCTATGCGAGTGCGATGCTTGCAATGGAGCTCGATCGCTCGGTCGCCGACGGCGTCGATCTCGCGTTTCTTTTCTCGGACATTCGTCCACAGTTCTATGCGCCACTCGGCTTTGTGGCATTACCCTCGCGCTCGATGAGCTTGCGCGCCGATGCGTTGCCTACAACCCGCGTGGAGGTGACGCGCCTCGATGAGCACGATTGGGTCGGCGTTGCGCGGTGCTTCGATTTGGGGGAACGCCATCGCCCGTGGGCATTTGTGCGCACGCCACTCGTCTGGGAGTGGCTACGCCTGCGTATGCGCCAGGGGTCGGAGCACCCCGAAAGCGTCGAAACAAATCTGGTCGTCCGGCGCGGGCGCGCGATCGCGGCCTACGTGCTCGGCGCTCGGGCACCACAACACGACGCGTATATCCTCGACGAGTTCGGTTTTGCCGATGCGCAGGCGGCCGCGCTCATTCCCGCCTTGCTTCGCAGCGCCGCCGGCGATCTGCAGCGCGTCACGGGGTGGCTTCCGGTCGACTCGACGCGCGACGTACTGCCACACGCCACCGTGCGCAAGCGCAGTAAGGCCGTGTTCATGGTTGCACCGCTCAGCGCTGCAGCAAAACGATGGGCGAAGCAAGCGACGGAAGCGAAACCTGACGGCGTTTGGAGTACGGATCATATTTAATTCTAAGGAGAATAGATGCTATCACGGGGCGCGAGCATTCCCGACGTTACTCTCGTTGACGCGAGCGGGGCGAAGCTCGCGCTCGCGACGCTCATCGACCGTCCGATCGTGCTCTATTTCTATCCCAAAGATGACACGCCGGGTTGTTCGACCGAGGCGTGCCGCTTTCGCGACGAGTATGAAGCGTTCGTGGCTGCCGGCGCCGACGTCATCGGCGTAAGTTCGGACGATCCAAAGTCGCACGCGCGTTTTCGCGAGAAATACAAGCTGCCGTTTCGGCTCATGAGCGATCCGGGCGGTGCGGCGCGTAAGGCATTCGGGGTGCCGAACACTCTTGGTATTCTGCCGGGGCGCTCCACATTCGTTATCAGTCGGGATGGCAAAGTTCTCTACAGCTTTAATTCGCAGTTCTTGCCCGAACGTCACGTAAGCAACGCCCTCGTCGCACTACGTGTCCCGTCGTGAGCTCTCGAACAAACTAATCTGCTTCGCGCCACCGAAGGTGATAGAGGCGACACGTAAACCGAGTAACCGAATCGGCGTTCCGGCGAGATGTGCACGCTGCAGACAGTGCAGTGCGGCCCGATAGATCAGTCGAGCTTCGCGTGTCGGCTCGGCAAGGTGCGTCTGCCGGCCAAAGACGCGAAAGTCGGCCCGCTTAACCTTGATGCCGACCGTCGAGGCGCTGCAGTCCTCGCGCTCGAGCTTTTCTGCAATCTCGGTTGCCAGCTCGCGCAGAACTTCGATGAGCTTGCGCTCATCGCGCACGTCGTATTCAAACGTGGTTTCGGACGAGATCGACTTCGTTTCGCGTTCGGGCTCAACCGTGCGAGCGTCGATGCCGCGCGCAAGATCGCGCACCTGCGGTCCCCACGATCCAAAAATCGTTCGTGCCTGGGCTTCTTCCAGCGCGGCAATCTGTCCGATCGTGGTGATGCCGAACGTTTCGAGACGAGCGGCGGTCTTCGGGCCGACGCCCCACAAGCTGCGCGCCGGCAAAGGCGCGAGAAACGCCGCTTCATCGCCAAGCGCGATAACGAGCAATCCGTCGGGCTTACAACTGTCCGATGCGATCTTCGCCACGAGCTTCCCGCTCGCAACACCGGCGCTTACCGTGAGCGCGGTCTGCGCGCGGACTTCAGCGCGGATTGCCGCCGCGCATTCGCTCGCCTCGCTGAGCGCGATGTCGCCGAGGGCGACGAACGCTTCGTCGAGTGAGAGTCCCTCCACCGCGTGCCCGCGCGCACCGAAGATCGCGAAGACCTCGCGGGAGATCGCTTTGTAACGCTGCATGTCGGGCGGCACCACGATTAATTGCGGGCAGAGTTCGAGCGCGCGGTACAGTGGAATCGCCGAACGTACGCCGTACGGACGCGCCTCGTAGGAAGCGGTCAGGACGACCGAGCGACGGTGCCGCCCCGCCACGGCGACCGGCTTTCCGCGCAGGCTCGGATCATCACGCACGGCGACGCTCGCATAGAACGCGTCGATATCAAAGTGCGCGACGAACGCCATTTTCGATGGCCAAAACGGTCTGCATGTTCTTGAGGTCGTCCTCGAACTCGCCCGGCGTCTCCAAGATCGCCGTCTTGTCGCGCACGGACCCGTGGGCGAGTAGCGCGCGGAACCCGTCGAACCCGATCAACCCTTCACCAATGTGGTAATGACGGTCGCGACTGCCGCCGAGCGGCACTTCGGTATCGTTGAAATGAAACATCGGAATGCGGTCGAGCCCGATTTGTTCGTCGGCTTCGGTCAGGAACCGATCGACGCCGCTCTGCGAGTTGATCTCGTACCCGGCTGCCCATGCGTGCGCGGTATCGAGACAGACGCCGAGTTGTGGATGCTCGATCGTGCGAATGAATCGGCCGAGCTCTTCGAGCGTCCCGCCCGCGAGATTGCCGGCGCCGGCAGAATTCTCCATCACGAGCGTGACACCGGGTTGGATATCTTCGAGCACTGCTTCGAGCGCGCTGCATATCTGCGTAAAGCCTTCGCCGCGATCGCGCGTACCGTACGACCCAAGGTGCGTATTGACGTAGTCGATCTTTCCCGCCGCCGCGACCGCCAGATCGCCGCGTAAGAGGCCGAGCGACTTGGTGACGATCGTGGGATCGTCGCTCGCCAGATTGATCAGATACGCGGTGTGTATCGCGCTGCGCTCGATCCCGGCATCCTGGCGCATCTGCGCGAACGCGGCAAGCGCGGGAGGATCGATTTTCGCAACGCGATAGCTACGCGCATTGCTGGAGAATATCTGGATCGCCGTGCACTTGAGCGATTTCGCGTACTCAATCGCCTTTGCGTAGCCGCCGGAGACCCGTACGTGGACCCCAAGAAGCATCGTCTACAATTTTGCCATGTACATGTAGTGCATGTATCCGAGCGGCAGAATCGGATCGCCCTCTCCGAAGGTCTCGCGCAGGCGGGCCTCGAGCCGCTCGAAATACTCAGAGGCATGGGGGCCGAACTCGTCCCGAACGATCTTGCGCGAGCGTTCATATTGCAAGAACTTGCTGAGCGTCGTGATCGTGCTCCACGGGATCACGCGCACGGCCGTTTCGCGAAAGCCCGAGGAATAAAACTCGCGAAAACCGCCGCGCCATGTGTTCGCGAGCGGCGGGATGCCCATATCTCGCGCGATATCGTCGCGTAGTTGTTTGATCGGATTGTCGCCGAGCAGCCCTTTCCACCAGATCGCGACAATGCCCCCAGGCCGGAGCACGCGCTTGATCTCATCGATGCCCTTTTTTGGGTCGACGTGATGGAACGCTTGCGCGCTGATCGCCACGTCGAACGAGCGCGCCTCGAACGGCAGCCGCTCACCCGTCCCACGGATCCAATTCGCTTGCGGATAGCGCTCGCGCGCGACCGCGAGCATCGGCTCCGACGGATCGACACCGGTCACGGTGAAGTTATTTTCGATCAACGGCCCGCTGGCTAAGCCCGTACCGCAGCCGATGTCCACGATTGCGTGTCGCGGCACGAGCCCGAACGCGACGAGGTTATTGTAAACGTCGTTGGCGTACCCAATGCGGCCTGCGTCGTATTCGTTGACGAGTTGGTCAAACGAGGTCACTCGGACTCCTGTGGCACCAAAAGGTTGAGCTCGAGCGGCTGCCCCGGCTCGAGTTCGAGCTGCGGCAGATCGTCGAGCGAGCGAAGTCCAAATGATTCGAGGAAAAGTGGCGTCGTCTTGTAGGTCATCGGCCGGCCGACGACATCTTTACGACCGGCTTCGGCGATCAACGCGCGGTCCAGCAGCGTGCTCGTCACGCTATCGGAGTTGACGCCGCGGATCGCCTCGATCTCGCCCTTGGTCACCGGCTGCATGTGGGCCACGATCGCGAGCGCTTCGAGCGCGGGTGTCGAGAGCGTCGTCTTCGGCGGGAGCAGATAGGCTTCGACCACGTCGCGCACGGTCGACGCGGTCGCGAAGCGGTAGCCGCCGGCGATCTGCCGCAACACGATTCCGCCGTTGCTATAGCGCTCTTCGAGCGCCTGCAGCGCAAGCGCGACCGCACGTTCGTCCTCGCCGGTGAGTTTCGCGATGCGCTTGGCATCGAGCGCCTCACTCGCGACGAAGAGTAACGCCTCGATTGCGGCGTGCACGCCCTCTGCGGCGGCATGCAGCTCCTGCGCTTCGGCGCTGAGCTCTTGCGATTCGTCGGTCAAGTCTTGCGTGTCCACGGTTAACCTTGTGTTTGAGAAAACGGAAGGAGGATGATGTCATCTTCGAGGTCCGGCTGCTCGCACGTGATGCGATGCCGGCGCACGAGTTCGAGGATCGCGAGGAAGGTTACGATGATCACCTCACGAGTCATGCCGAGCTCGTGGCAAAGCCCAAAGAACGAGAGCTGTCCCTGCTCCTTGACCTTGCGAGAAATATAGTCCATCTGTGCGAGCAATGAGACGCGTTCGCGTACGACCTCACGCTTCTCCGGGCGCGCCTGCTGCAACATGAGGATGAACGCACGCTTGAGCTTCTCGGGATCGACCCGGTAGTGCTGCACCAGTTCGCTCGTCGGATCGCCAGAATCGCGAAAGTAGAAGCCGCTCGCGTCTTCCTGGCGCGTGCGCAGTTGCATGCCGAGTTCGCGATACCGCGAGTACGCGACGAGCCGGCGACGCAGCCGTTCTTCGACCTGTTCGGCCGTCTCTTCGGTCTCGTCGAGAAACTCTTGCGGAATCGGCGGCAAGAGCGCTTTCGACTTGAGGAAGACCAGCGTTGCTGCGATCACGAGGTACTCTGCCGCGACCTCCATGTCGAGATCTTCCATCATTCGCACGTACGTCAAATACTGCTCGGCCACAGAGGCGAGCGGAACGGTGGCGATGTCAAGCTGCTGTTCTTTGATGAGGCTCAAGAGCAGATCGAGCGGCCCGTCGAAAACGTCGAGCCGAACGTGGAGGGCGTCGGCGTCGGTCAAGAGCTCTGCGGTTCGGCCAGTAGCGCGACGGCGGTTTCGGGGAAGAGGGCCGGATTGGCGGCAACGTATTCGAGTGCCATGTCGACCAGACGCTTTTCGTTCACGTACTTGAGTGCCTTGCGCGCAGTGCGCACCTCGAACCAGCGGGCCTCATCGACCTCATGGTCGTGGTGAGCGGTGTCGCCCGAGAGGTAGCGCATCAGGAAAAACGTCACGCTCTTTTTGTGTTTGGCCTTGCCGACATAGAACCAGTACGAGATCTCCGAGAGCCGGGTCAGAATCTCTCCCCAGCAGCCCGTCTCCTCACGAACCTCGCGGAGCGCCGCTTGCTCGTTCGATTCACGAGCTTCGACGTGCCCTTTCGGCAACGTCCAGATGCGCGGCGAACCGCGTCCGATCAACAGGGCATCGAAACCGGACTCGCGCGGCCGCAATACTAAGCCGCCGGCCGACACTTCATACTTGATTCGCATGTCGATAGACCCGTTGCGGGAGACAGGGAAGGGGGCTTTTGCGTGCCCCCCGATTACCCTCATTATAGCTTTCGGGCCCAAGAAGAGCCTGCCACAAGGACTACCCTCTTTGCGTACTCGAGGGGCAGGTCCGCCGGAGCGAGCAAGCTCCGCACAGCGGAGTAGCTCGCTTGCAAAGCTCTCTACCGTGCGCTCGAAGCAGCGCAAAGGCATCGAGCGCCTTTTGTTCTCGTACTCCGGCCTCAGAAAGCGTCCTCACGCCGGCTCGATAGGCGGCGGCGTAGGCTTGTCCCGGTGCCACGATATCGAGTCGCTCCAGGACGCGGAGGCCGTTGGAATCGAGCGCCGGTGCATCGCTGAAACCACAAAGCAACAAGACTTTGTCCGCGCCGGGATCGGCGATCCCCGGAAAGCGCTTGAGTACCTTGCGATCGCGCCACTCGTCGTCGCTTACATCAAGCGCGAGCTGCGCCGATTCAAAGACTTTGGCGGCGCGATGCGGCGGCTGCATCCCGCCATCGCGAATCGCTGCTTCGATCTTCTTTGCCCCCGCAGCGACGAGTTTTACCGGTGTGATGCCGATCGTCTTGCGAAGGTTCGCAAACGTCTGCGCGCGCCGCTCGTCGTCGACGAGATACGCGCAATTCTCCCACACGATCAACGCAAACGGCGTGCGCGGTTCCGGCAATGCGACGTCACCATACTGCTTATGAAGCTTCGCGAGGGATTCAATCAGCATCTAGTTTGAGGGTTCGAGTCCCTACATCTCCACCCCGGTTCCACCCGACCGGGCAGTGTGGTACGCTGGTCGAGTATCGGGCCTGTGCCACACCGGAAAGAGAGCCGCTTCAGCAGTGAGGCGGCTCTCTTGTTTCTTATTTTCGAACCCAGCGTAAGTCCGGTTGGCGGGCGGCGCGCGTTTCGTCGACGCGGCCGACGACCGTATTTACCGGCGCGGCAAAGAGTGCATCCGGATTCGTCTTGGCTTCTTCAACGATCTCGCGCAGCACCTCGATAAAGTAATCGAGCGTTTCTTTCGACTCGGTTTCGGTCGGTTCGATCATCAAACATTCGGGAACGATCAGCGGGAAGTACATCGTGGGCGCCATCATCCCGTGATCGAGCAGCGCCTTGGCGAGATCGAGCGCTTTGACGCCCGTCGCTTTCTTGAGCTCTTGCGCGGAGGCGACGAACTCGTGGCGGCAGATCTCCGGATACGGCGTCTCGAGAAACTCCGCGACCTTCACGCGCACATAGTTGGCGTTGAGCACCGCGAGCTGTGAGACACGCTTGAGCCCGTCGGCGCCGTTGGCGTAGATGTATGCCAGCGCGCGCACTGCGTGCGCGAAGTTCGACCAGAACGAGCGCATCGGACCGATCGACTTCGGACGATTGAAATCGAGCGAGAAGGTGAAGCCGTCGGATGGCGCACCGACGCCATTGTTCGGCACCGCGCGCACCACCGGCGTCGGCAAGTAACCAACGAGATGCGCGGCCACGCCGACCGGCCCGTGGCCTGCGCCGCCGCCGCCGTGCGGGATCGTGAACGTCTTGTGCGTGTTGAGGTGCATCAGGTCGAAGCCCATGTCACCCGGACGCACGTTGCCCATGATCGCATTGGCGTTCGCGCCGTCGTAGTACATCAGGCCGCCGACGTCGTGCACCGCGGCAGCGATCTCGGCGATGTGATCTTCGAACAGGCCCAGCGTGTTCGGATTGGTCATCATGCACACGGCCGTATCGGGCCCGAGCACTTTTTGAATCTCCTCGACGCTCACGCGGCCGCGCTCGTCGCTGGGCAGTGAGATCACCTTGAAGCCGCACATCGCGGCCGAGGCGGGATTGGTGCCGTGCGCTGTGTCGGGCACGATCACTTTATCGCGCTGCGTCTCGCCGCGATCTTTGAAATATTTCTTCGCGATCAAGAGCGCTGCGAGCTCCGCATGCGCGCCGGCCGCCGGATTGAGCGAGAATGCCGCCATACCGAAGAGCGACGCGAGCGAACGCTCGAGCTCGTACATCACCTGCAGTGCACCTTGGGCAAGCTCATCCGGCGTGTACGGATGGAGCTGCGCGAACTCGCGCTTGATCGCCATCGCGTCGTTGATGCGCGGGTTGTATTTCATCGTGCACGAGCCGAGCGGATAGAAGCCCAGATCGATGCCGAACGTGCGCTGTGAAAGCTTGGTGAAATGGCGTATGACGTCGAGCTCGCTGTTGTCGGGCAATGGCAAGTCGTCGCGCAACGCCGACTTCGGGAGAAATTGCTCGAGCGGCTTGCCCTTCTCCACGTATTGGTTGGCGCGCCCGTCTTGCCCGAGCTCGAAGATCAACGGGCTATAGGTCCGATCAAACGTTTGCGTGGACACGGGCAATTTCTCCGAGAGCGGTAGTAAGCGCTTCGATCTCACCCGAGGTGGTGAGTTCGGTTGCATTCATGAGAATGCAGGTTGACAGTTCCGGATACCAGCGTCCGAGATCGACACCGCCGAGAATCTTGCGCTCCTGCAGTTTTGCCAGCACCTCGCGCGCGCTTTGGTGTACGTCGACGACGACCTCGTTGAAGAACGGCGCGCTGAACTTCAGATCGACGCCGTCGAGTTTCGAGACCGCGGTCGCCAGCTCGCGCGAGCGCTCCAAATTGAGCGAAGCCACGTCGCGCAGCCCGGTCTTGCCCATCAGCGCAAGGTAGATCGTCGCGATCAGCGCGCAATGCGCTTGATTGGTGCAGATATTCGACGTCGCGCGCTCGCGACGAATGTGTTGCTCGCGCGCTTGCAGCGTTAGTACATACGCGGTGCGGCCTTGACCGTCGACGCTCTTGCCGACCAGGCGTCCGGGAATGCGGCGCAAGTGATCTTTGGTCGTCGCGATGAACCCGACGTACGGGCCGCCGTAGGCCATGGCCACGCCAAAGCTCTGCGCCTCACCGGCAACGATCTGCGCGCCCCACGATGCGGGCGTCGCCAGCGCGCCGAGCGAGATCGCTTCGGTTACGACTGCAATGGGCACGGTCTCGCTTGCGGTCACCGCGGCGAGCGCGTCGGGCGAAAGTGTATCGATGTTACCGAAGAAGTTCGGCGACTGCAACGCGACGCACGCGTACTCTTTTGACGCAACCGCCTTCGCGAGCGCGGCCAGATCGGTCGTGCCGTCGGCGGTGAGCGGAATCTCATCGACCTCGACGTCGAGGCCATCGCAATAGGTTTTCAGTACCGCGCGGTAGTTCGGGTCGACGGCGTGCGAGACGAGCACTTTCTTGCGTCCGTTCTCGTTGAGCGCCATAATCGCGCCTTCGGCGAGCGCCGTCGCACCGTCGTACACCGACGCGTTGGCGATATCCATCCCAGTGAGCAGACAGATGTAGGTCTGCCACTCGTAAATCGCTTGCAGGTAGCCTTGCGAGACTTCGGCCTGATACGGGGTGTATGCAGTCAAGAATTCGCCGCGCATGGCGAGCGCGCCGATCGCGGGCGGCGCGTAGTGGCGATAGGAGCCGGCACCGAGGAACGAGGTGTAATCGACGCCCGTGTCCTTGGCGCCAAAGTGCTCGAAGCGGCGAGCGATTTGGTATTCGGGAAGCGCCGGAACCACGTCGAGCTGCGCGCGTAGCGCGATCGAGTCGGGAACTTGCAGCAAATCGTCGAGCGACTTGACGCCGATCGCGCCAAGCATCGCTTTTATATCAGCTTCTGTATGTGGCGTATACATCTAGAAGGCGCTCCGCCCTAGGC
>JBAUEZ010000094.1:0-10759 GCA_049678885.1 Candidatus Aquilonibacter sp.
GACGTGCACATCATCAGGAGGAAAGGTACGATCGCAAGTATGGTGAGACTTGCGAGCACGTCGAGTGGAAGGGTTGCGTGTCCCCGCGCAGCGACGTCGAAGAGGCCATCCATGTAAAAAACGGTGACGCAGCAGCATCACCGTTTCGTAGAAGAATAATTGCGGAAAAGTGAACGGATACTAGGGATTGATTGGCGGGCGCGAGATCAGTTCGGTAATGCGAACGCCGAAGTTCTCGTCGACAGCGACGACCTCACCGCGCGCGATCAGTTTGTTGTTCACCATCAGATCGACCGGACCGCCGGCGAGGCGATCGAGCTCGATGATCGAGCCGGCGCCCAGTTTGAGGACCTCGGCAACGGACATGTGGCACGTGCCGAGCTCAGCGGTCACGCTCAACGGCACATGCAGCAAAACATCCAGATTGCCGCGATCCTTGAGCTTTTTAGCGTCGGTGGTCGTCATCCCGGTTCATCCCTTCCGGTTGGAGTGCGGTCAATCGCCAGCGCGTAGCGTTGACCGTAGACTCCGCATTCGCCAGCGGCAAGCGGCCTTCCGGCCAGCAGCAGCGTGCCACGGAGTGCTCCTTCGGGTATCGGCAGAATGCTGCCGGGTCCGAGGGCGCCGATATCGGCCGCAGGATGTCGACCGAGATCGACCTCCACCGCGAGCTCCACATCGAGGTCAAATAGATCGTCGACGGTGACACCAGGCTGCGCCTCGGCGAGCGGGTCGCGGCTGAGCGCAACACCGATGCGCGCGCGCACCGGCCGCTCGACCTGCAATTCAAAAAAGGTGCGCAGAGTGCGCACATCTAGCTGCACGTCGACCGTAAGCTCGCCTGCTGTGCCGCAGATCGGACCGAACTGCATCGCGATCGCCCGAACCGTTCGTTCGAGCGCCGCGCGTTCGAGCATAGAGAGCGTCTCTGCGCGCGCTTCGTGCTCGCCGAACGCTGCGGCGGCAAGCGCCGACGCATCCTCCGGCCGAACGATCACCGCAGCATCGATTGCCGCACCGCGCACGCGATACACCGTCGCGTCGCGGATAATCGCGCTCCACGCCGAGGGTTGCGGGATCGTCGGCTCATACAGTTTCAGCGCCACCGCTTCGCCAAAGAGCGAGGCGAGCGTTTCGCGCACCCCGCTTGCTACGACGCACGCCGCGCTCACCGGAAGCATCGAGCGTTCCTCGAACGTCAGGGTTCTGATACGGCACCCGCCGGCCCACTGCGAGCTGCGGCTGAACCCGAGCATCTTCACTTCAGTAGATCCATCGCCGTCTTGCCGGTGCTGCCTTGCACTTTATGCACCGCTTGTAGTGCATCGAACGCGACGTATGCTTCTTCGAGGCGATCCAGGCTGCGATCGAAATCGATACGGCTTTGCTCGCGTTGCATCGGGGTGACTCGCGGAAAGTTTCCGTCGCCGGCACGGCCGAGATGCGGCAGGGTGCCGGGCGGTGGGATAACGTGATTCGCATCGACTGCGTTGAGTTTGGTTGCCGCCGTGAAACGCGCAAGCGCCACTTGTCCGACCGCTACACGTTCACGCTCGCGCGCGCCGCTGCGAGGGTCGATGACCGTGCGATCGTACGCGAGCGTGCCGTCGGTTTCGATGCGTAGGTCCTGTACTCGACCGAGCGCTTCGTCAACTGCATCGACGCGAAGTTCGCTCGCCGCGCCGTTGTGCATCACATATCCCAGGATCGCTCGTCCGTTTTCGCCGACCAGCGTACCGCTATGCAACGTGAAGCCACCATCGCGCGTGTACGCCGTGCGTCCGCGCTCATCGGTGGTTACGAAGTAGGCGTCCGGTGGCGCCGTTACCGAGAGCGGATCCAGCGCGGGACGCGCAGCGGCCGACGCTGTCGCGACATCTCCGAATTGCGGTATTGCGCCTGGTGTGAAGGCGCGCTGTACGTCAGCAGCGCGCTGCGCAATGCGCTCGAGCGCGTCTTGGATGGCGGCATTGACCATCATCGTCTAGGCCTCGCTAAGGTCGGCACACAGCGAAATGCCGCGTGCCGCGAGCGCATATCGCGCCTCGTCGAGCGCGTGCGACACCCGGCTTCGGATCGAGGCCGGACATACGGCAACGATTCGTACGCCTTCCGCAGTCGTCTGCAAGGCGACGTGCACGCGCGCGCGTGTGCCGTCGATCGTAAACGTCGCGCGCACCGGCCGCGCGATCGGATTGAGAAACGTGCGCTCGATGTGCCGCGCAAGTGCAGAGCGCTCTGCGCGCCGCTCGGGCACAGAAGGTGCCTGCGATTTCGACGCCGGTACGCGCGGCTTCGGGCGCGCGGTGCGCCTCTCCAAGCGCGTCTGGCCGCGCGGTTCTACGATGCGCGGTGCACGCTCGCGGATGGGGATGGACGTCTGGGGTTTCGGCGATGAGGCCTGTATGCATGTTCCCTGCGCGAGGTGCAGCGCCGAGTACCACGCCTGCGAGAGCGCGCGACGATCGATCGCCGCGAGCGGTGCTGTGAGAATGCTAAAGCCGAGTTGCTCCGTCATCATCCCCGCATCGTCCGCTCGCGCGGTCAACGGGGCATCGCCGATTCGTTACCGGATTATTATTGGGGAATACGGCGGTCGTGCCCGTCGTCAAAGCCGAAGGCCTTTTGCAGGTAGAGCGCGTGATCTGCAAGGTCGAAGGTGACGACGAAATTACGTAAGGATCCGTAGCCCACGTTGCCGCCGTCGTTGCGATCGGCGAAGGCGCCGGTTGTGCTGAGCACGACGTCGGCGTAGCGGTTGAAGAGCCGGTACGGTCCAATCTGCAGCACGTTGACGATCGTGCCGACGGTATCGACGGAGCCGCCGATGCCGCGATTGAGTGTCGGCCCGAGCATCGCGAGCGAGACGAGTCCGGGATGTTGGTCGATGAAGCTCTTAAAGACCAGCAGCTCACGCGAATCGCCCGTATCAACGATGACGCGGGTCGATGCACCTTGCACTTCGGCGGTGATCTCGGGCAGTTCGCGATCGGTATCGACGTCGAGTTTCGTACCGTCGAGCGGCAGCGAACCCGGCTGGCCGATCGTGAGCCGATCTTGCGTAGGATCGAAGCGCAACTCGGCCGCGGCGAAGAACGGATACCCGAGAATCCCATCCACGCTCTCCTGAAACGGCGGGAGCTTTAACACCGTGGCGATGCGCATCGGAAATGTCACCCCACCCAGGGTGATCGGTGGAGCTTCCACCACGCCGGGGCTCGTCGTGCGTCCGGTACCACGAATCTCAACCGTGCCTTCGGGATGCAGTCCAAGTGCCGACGCCAGCGATACATCAAAGACGTCGGCTTGCGCAGCCGAATCGATGAGGAAGGTACGCTGTTTGCCGTCGATCGTGACCTTCGCGAACATGAGGCCGCCGTGCTCTTCGTAAGGAACCGTAATCGGCGTGGCGTTGTTTACGGTGGCCGCGGTAAGTAACTCGAACGTCGATGCCGCGATCGGCTGATCGACGGATACAGTCGTCACGTGCGAGGTGATGTCAAAGGCATGCGTGCCGTCTGAGTCGATTTCGGTGTAGGCGATAAGAAAACCGTCCACGACCTTGTAGTCGCTGTAGGTAACGGTTTCCAGGCTGTCACCGTTTACGAACGCCTTCTGATCGACAAGCCAGGTCTTCGTATCGAGTGCGACCCTGTACGGCTCGCCGTTTGGCGCCGCAACCGCGAGCACGTAGACCTCTCGCCCGTCGTAGAGCTTCTCGTGGTCGACAAAACGCACGTCCTCCGGGTGACGTGCAAAGGCGCCGTTGTCGATGAAATCTTCGGTGATCTGACGGCGCGCACTGATGCCCTGTAACTCGCGAATCTCGCCGTTCGAATTCTGTTGCCATAGGCGATCGCCTAATCGCAACGTGCGTTCGGTTCGTATTCCGAATGAATCATCTCGCCGCGCTTTGTCGCCTTCTGCCCAGTCGTGGAATGTGCCGGATATGCCGGCGCCGAGCAACGTCCCCGTCGTTTCGTACGACTGCGGCTCGCGCACGCGCAACGCCTCGAGTGCGTCGAGATGCTGGGCGAGGATCGTTGCGAGCGGTGGAAGCGCCGGCGGCGCAGGAGTTGGCGCGCAGAGCGCGCCTACACAGGCGAGAAGAAGCGCGCTACGGCGTAGCGTTTCCGCGATATTTGGCGTAGCTTGCCAGGACGTTCTGCACGTAGTTCTGCGTTTCGGCATACGGCGGTACGCCGTCATACTTCTCCACCGCACCCGGCCCGGCATTGTAGGCTGCGACCGCGAGTCGCACGTTGCCGTTGAAACGCTCGAGCAAGCCTTTGATGTACTTCGTTCCACCTGCTACATTCTGCGCGGGATCGTACGAATCTGTGACACCAAGGCCGGCAGCCGTGCCCGGCATCAACTGCATCAGGCCCTGCGCACCGACGTTCGAGGTTGCGTTGGCGTTGAAACCCGACTCGTTGGCGATAATTGCCTTGATCAGCGCCGGATCGACGTCTTGCGATTGCGCGTTGTCGTTGACCAACGCGTCGATCTGCTCGGGTGGGACCATCGCCGGCGCATTCGATACAGCGTCGCCGCCTTGCGGCGCGCCTTCCTGCGCGGACATCTGGGCTTGGAGCATCGCGGCGAACGAGCCGCTCTCGGGTGTTTGAGCGGGAAGGCCCGGCAGTTGCACCGGCGCCCCCGTAATCTGCTCGATGCGCGTGGCAACGGCGGAGAGGTCAGACGAAATATCCATGGGCTTCTCCCAACATATCGGCGGTTTGCCCCAGCGCCTGCAGGGCGTGCTCGTGGAAAGCCGGCTCCCGGCCCTGGCGCAAGAGCGACTCCAGCGAATCCTCGGCCGCGACAGCGGCCTGGGTCGGCCCATCGGCCGGCTCGATACCAAGCGAGCGGGCATCGGCACAGCGCTCGAGACGCGCCAAGGCAGCCCGAACGCTCGCCGCAGCGCGCTGGTGCTCGGGGCTCACGACTCCATCCATGGTCCGGCTCGCGCTTGCGGGCACATCGATCGCCGGGAAGCGGCCGGCTTGCGCCAGGCGAGGCGAGAGTTGCAAATGTCCGTCCAGCAGCGAGCGCGCGCACTCGCTGACCGGATCGTGATCCTCGCCATCGTTGAGCACCGTGGCAAGCATCGTCACCGACCCATCTGCAAAGGCACCGGCTCGTTCCACGAGCTGCGCCATACGTGCAAAGACGCTCGGTGGATAGCCGCCACGACCCACGCTCTCGCCGGTACGCACGGCCACTTCGCGCAACGCATGCGCGTAGCGCGCGAGGCTGTCGAGGACGACGAGCACGTGCAAACCGTGCATTGCAAGTGCCGATGCGTGCGCCATCACAAGATCGGCGGCGCGCACGCGCTCCTCCGGCGGACGATCGCTCGTCGCGCAGATCACCGTCGTACGTTCATCACAGCTCGCGATCCAGCGCTGCGCCTCGCGGCCACGCTCGCCGACCAGTCCGATCGCGATTGCGTCGGCGCGCGTACCGCGCACGATCGTTTCGAGCAAGGTCGATTTGCCGACTCCCGGTGCACCGAAAATGCCGACGCGCGCACCGCGACCGATCGTCAGCAGCGCATCGATGCAACGCACACCCGTCCAGAGCGGCTCGCTGATCGTACGGCGCGCCGACGGCAACGGAGCCGGCGATTCGATGCATACGCGCGGACCGTCGATCGGGCCAAGCCCGTCGAGCGAGATTCCATGCGCATCGAGCGCGCGACCGAATGCAGCAGTTCCCAGCACCGTCATGGCGTATGCTGCGCGAGCAAACACCGGATGGGAACCTGCAGCCGCGCGTCGATGGAGCCACAGCGCAACTCGATCACCGCTTCTTCTTCGCCGAGCTGCGTATCGGCTACGAGCGGAAGTCCGATGGCCTCGGCCAAGGACTGCTGCGCGGGATGCACGCGAACGGTCAACGGCGCCCTCGGAGCACCGCGCTCGTGCACGTAGTCGGATGCGTCGGCGAGCATCGCACGAAATCGCCGCACGCGCGCGCAGATATCGTCGATCAGCGCGCGTTCCGGTACAAGGGCCGTACCGACTTCCGGCTGTATTTCGAGCGCGACCGGTTCTTGCAACACCGCCGGCTCCTCGATTGCCGGCGGCTCGCGCAACCAGCTTGCGAACGTTACGAACTCAGCCATGCTGCGCCAGGAGCTCGTCGGCGCTCGGAATTACCGAGCCGTGCGCGCGTTGCATGCGCTTAACGATTGCCTCGCGTTCGTGCGGAGGATAGAGTTCCAATACCGCTGCAGCGGTTGCTGCGGGCAGCGCACTAATG
This sequence comes from Candidatus Aquilonibacter sp., assembly GCA_049678885.1. Lineage (GTDB taxonomy): Bacteria > Vulcanimicrobiota > Vulcanimicrobiia > Vulcanimicrobiales > Vulcanimicrobiaceae > Aquilonibacter. Next base: position 6,268 of record JBAUEZ010000094.1, read on the forward strand.
ATCGCAGCGGCAGCGTGCGGCGGCTCACCAGCAAGCGCGCCGCGCACGCGTGCGGGCGCATAGCCGGCAATCGTGCGCGACGTGCGCGCGATTGCGTCACGCTCGAGCGCGCCTTTGACCAAAGCGTGTACGTTCGGGAGTAGCGAGCGCCCGAAGAGCAGCAATCCCGCCACGATGGCAATTGTCGGCAGAAGCGGAACGATAGCTCCATAGAGCAGGAACCACCCATCGTGTTTCTGCTGCAGCGCGCGATGAAAAGCTACGGCTTGGACGGTAAGCTCATCGCCGCGGTGCTGATCGTAGCCGACGGTCGCCGCTGCGAGTTCGCGCACTTTGGCCAGATCGGCGCCGCGGTCGGCGTCGACGAACACCGCCGTCGAAACGCGCGCAAGCGCGCCCGAATCAGCGTGTGTGACGCTTTCGCGCGTCTCACTCCCTCGATCATCGTGCACGTCGTTCTTTGTATACTTCTTGCCGCCGCCGTCATACGATTCGCTCGCGGTCGCGTGCCCGATGGGATCACCGCCGACCGGTGTTCGACGCGTGTCGCGCTCCTCCGACGTCGCTTTTGTGTACTCGGCATGAACGCGCACGATCGCCACGCCTGCGCCGAGCGCGGCGTCGAGCGCCGACTGGAGAGATCGCTCGAGCGTGTCGGGATCGTCCTGCGCGCCGGCATCCTCGCCGAGTGCGACGCCGCGATCGTCGAGTATCGTCACGTTGGCTGGATCGAGACCCGCCACCGATGCTGCCACGAAGCGCCGAATCCCATCGACTGCCTCGCGCGAGAGCGCAACGCCGGGGTGCAGTTGCAGGCGCACGCTCGCCGTTGCGGGACGCGCACTCTGGTCGGCAAACTCGGCACTCTGTGCCGGCGCGACAATGACGTGCGCATCGTCGACGCCGTCGACGCTACGCAGCGCGACCTCGATATCGCCGGCGAGGCCGCTGCGCGTCTGCGCGTCGATCACGGCTTGCGGCGTCAACACGCCGACGTTCGCCAGCGCCTCACCCGTCGTCTCCACGTGCGCGTGGGGGATGCCGGCGAGCGAAAGGCGCAGCAACAGGTCGTTCCGCCGCGATCCATCCACGATCACGTTCTCGGAACTCGGCGAAAACGGCACACTCCACGCGGCGAGTTGCTCTTGCACTTCCGCAAGCTGCTCTGCGCGTAGCGGGCTCGCGAAGAGCGGCACGCGATCCGGGTGTCCCACGATCGTTGCAACCAACGCGAATGCGGCCAGCAATCCGAGGACGACGACAGCGACGATGCGCATCGACGCCGGCAGCGCACGTGCGCGAGCTAGGAGCGACTGCACTTGCACCATGCGATTAAATCTGAAGGTTTAAGAGTGTTTGAACCGCTTGTGCCGCGCGTTGCGCAGCAGCCGTCGCAACCGAGAGTGCGACGTCTGCCTGCGCGCGCTGATACATCGCGTCTTGCAGAGAGCCTGCGCCGCTCGCATATGCATCCTCGGCCTGCGTCGCATCGGTCAACACGTTGCCGATCGCATCCAACGCCTGCGCGAATCCGGTTTGGTCGGGGGCTCCCGACGCTGCAACGGGCGCGGCGTCAGGCTGTAACAGTTCAACCTTCATGCGAGCCGCCCCATGTCGATTGTACGCTCCTCGAGCGTCTTGCCGACATCGAACAGTGACGCATCCGATTCATAAGCACGCGAAGCGTTCATCACCGCGATCATCTCGGTGATCACATCGACATTAGTGCCCCGCTCCTCGCGCGCGCCGGCGAATTGCACGATCGTATCGCCGCCATCGCCGCCCAGCGTGAACTCGGGAACCTGGCGCGTATAGTTGCCGTTTGGTCCGGCTGCCTCGGCTGCTGCGACGTTGCGCGCGCATACGTCGAGCGCGGCACGCTGCGCATCCATGGCGCTAGCGGCACTAGCGAGGAGATCGCTCATTTCGTTACCGCCTTGACTTCCTCGAGGCGCGCGTGCATCGCGCCGAGCAGCGCTTCGTCGAAGATCGCCGCTTGCGCGGTTTGCGCCATCGCCGCATCTGCGGTACGACCGCCTTCGCCGGCATTAGCGTGCGCCACCGTTGCTTGCGCTTGAGCGAGTCGTTCGGCGGCGGCTTGCAGTCCGCCGCGCAGGGAATCGGCTACGTCGAACATGGCACTAACGGTAGGTATGAACGATGGCCGAGGCGCATCTGCGGTGTTGCGAAGTTATGAACGTCTTCTTTTATGGGTTCGGCATCGCCATCGCGATTGCGATGGCGCTCGCAATCGGGAATGCATGGGTGCGCGACCATCGCAACGGCGTCTGGACGATTCCGATGGCACTCGGTCTGCTCGTCGTCGCCGTCGTTGCCGGCATCACGATCGGCTGGGCGTTCGCGGAGTACTTCGCGTTTTACACCGCCTCGGCGACGGGACGGACTTAGCTCGGCGCTGCGACGGGCTCGCTGGGCTTGCCGTTCTTCTTTTGCTGCGTCAAGTGGAATTCAGCACGGAACTTCTCGTCCGACGGCGCGACCCACATGTAGACGTTCGGAATCAGCAAGAGCGTGAGCACGAGCGAGCTGAGCACACCGCCGATGACCACGATGCCCAGACTCGACCGCGAGATCGATCCAGGATCGAGGGCGAGCGCGAGCGGAATGTTGCCGGCAACGACAGAGAAGCTGGTCATGATGATCGGCCGGAACCGCGTGTGCGCGCTTTCCAGGATCGCATCGAGCTTGGCCTTGCCGCGCTCACGTAAGGTATTGGCATAGTCGACGAGCAGGATGCCGTTCTTGGTCGAGATGCCGATCAGCAAGATGGTGCCGATCAACGAGAACAGATTCAGGGTGCGATGCGTGACAACCAACGCGCCGATCGCACCGATCGCGGCGACCGGAACCGAGAAGATGATGATGAACGGCGCAAGATAGTCGTTGTAAAGCGCAACCATCAACAGGTAGACCAAGATCACCGAGATGATCATCGATGTGCCGATGCCTAGCAGCGCCTGATGCATGAAGTCTTGCTGACCCAGGGGCGCCGGGAAGACCGAGATGTTCGGCGGCAGATGCAAGGATGGAAGCTTCTTCATCAACGCGTTCTCAACGGCAGACAACGATGAGTTTGGCGCCACGTTTGCGTCAACGTGAATGACGGTGTTGCGGTTGGTGCGCGTCATCAGGGGCGGCGTCGGTGTGGACTCGAAGCTCGCGATGTCGCCGAGGTAGACGATCGAGCCGTTCGACGAGCGAATCGGCACGTTCCGCAACAGATCGAGGTTCGTCTGATCCTGCGGCGGATAGATCACTTGCACTTGCTCGAGCCCCGCGGTTGTTTCGAACTGCGTGGCGACGTTACCACCGAACGCGGCGCCGGCCGCCTCCGCAGCCTGCCCCACGTCGACGCCGAGCGCCTGCGCCTTCTCACGATCGAAGATGATTGAGATTTCCGGCGTAAGCGCGGTGCCGCTGCTGTTGACACTGGTCGCGCCCTTCACCGTCTTGAGTGCGTCGAGCACCTTCTGTGCATAGGATGTCGGATCGCCGCCGGTGAGATCCGTCACGAGCAAATCGACCGGCTGCGCATTACCGCCGCCGGTGCCCGTCGACGGTACGACGACGACCGTCACGCCGGGGGGAAAGGCGTTCTTCGAGATTCTTTGAAATTCAGTGACCCAATACGAGGTCGGGTGCTTGCGTTTGTCCTTGAGCCACACGTGGACTTGCCCGACGTTCTGCTGCGACACGAATCCACCAAACGACGCCGCGTATGCGCCGGCAACCGCGGTGTTCGCAAAGATGTCAGAATAGCCGAGGACCTTTTTCTCGAACGCGAAGATGCCGGTTTCGACGGTCGTAAGCGGCGTGCCGATTGGATACGCAACCTGAATGAAGATCTCGCCGCGATCGGTCGCCGGGATAAACTCTTCGCCGACAACGCCGAGCGGGATGAGAGAAATCGCGAGCAGGAACGTGACCAGACAAAAAATCGCCACAAGCTTACCGTGCTGCATGCCCCATGGCAGCGCTCGTTGCGTGTACCACGTGCGCACCGCATCGAACCGTTGTCCGAACCACTCGACGGCCCTCCACGGCTTCCAGTGCGATTTCAGCGCCCACAGGCCGGCCAGGGTCGGCGTAACCGTGAACGAGACGAAGAGCGAGGTCAGGGTCGAGATCACGACGACGATCGCGAATTCGGAAAGCTGACGACCGACCTGCCCCTGAATGAACGCGATCGGGAAGAACACGACGACGTCGACGAGTGTAATGACCACGGCCGCGGCGCCGATCTCTTCACGTCCACTGACTGCCGCATCTTCGGGTTTTTGTTTGAGTTCGGTGAAGTGGCGCTCGATGTTTTCGAGCACGACCGTCGAGTCGTCGACCAAAATTCCGATGACCAGCGACATCCCGAGCAGCGAATCGGTATCGAGCGTCAGACCCATCAGTTTCATGACGGTCATCGCGATGGCAAGCGAGAGCGGAATCGAGACACAGACGACGATAGCGCTGCGCCAGC
>JBAUEZ010000095.1:0-6073 GCA_049678885.1 Candidatus Aquilonibacter sp.
TCCCGTGATCGTGAAGCTCTATGGTGCCGGCGGCGGCAAGGGCTATATGTTCATCCGCGACGCGCGCGATTTCGAGAAGCGCTCGAAGGAGCTGAAGAAGGCCTACACGATTCAGGAGTACATCATCGGCGTTCCGGTCTACATTCACTACTTTTATTCGCCGCTCGAAGACCGGCTCGAGATCATGTCGATGGACCGGCGCTACGAGACCAACGTCGATTCACTCGGCCGTATCCCGGCGGCTGCGCAAGAAGGCATGGACGTGAGCCCATCCTACGTCGTGGTTGGGAATCAGCCGGTCAGCTTGCGCGAATCGATGCTCGCCGAAGCGTTACGAATGGGCGACAACGTGGTACGAGTCAGCAAGGAGATCGCCGGGCCCAAGGGACTCTTTGGAGCATTCTGCATCGAGACGATCATTACGCCCGACATGCAGTTCTACGTGATGGAGATCTCGGCACGGATCGTCGCCGGTACCAACCTCTTCATCGACGGATCGCCGTACTCATATCTCAACTATTCCGAGCCGATGTCGACCGGACGGCGCATCGCTCGCGAGATCAAGAACGCACTTTTGACCAACAATCTTCGTTTTGTCTTGGATGATGGCTCAGTGTTTTAGAAATCTGGGAGTCGCGACGGCGTTGACGGCAGTCATAGCTACGGTGGGGGCGCTGCCCGCGCGCGCGACGCTCGAAGCCGACCCCTCGACGCTCTACCAGCAGATGAAAGCCGCCTACGACAAGGCGCAGACGGCCCAGTGGGACTTCGTCGATCAGGAAGTCTATCTCTCGACGATCTTCAACGCCGGCCGGGCCTACTCGCTGCAGCGTCCCGACGATCCGGCACTCGCCGAACTCGAAACGCTGACGGTGCAGATCGGTTCGGGTCTGCACTACAATCCGCTTACGAACCACGACGCCGCGGTGTGGTACGTGCGCGAGGCCGCGGTGTGGGTGAGCCGCAACAGCAGCGATCCGGCGCTCGTCGCCGATGCGAACGGTCTGCTCGATCGCGTGAACTCCGAAGAGCATCCCGAGAATTTAGCGCGTCTCGCCGACGAGGATGCGGCCGCAAACGCGGCGGCGTATCCGGCGAACTTCGACACACGCTTGCAGACGCTCGAAGCGAATTGGCGCGCATGGCTCTTGACGAACGATCGTTCGTGGCGCTCGCTCGCGTTTGAAAAGGCGGCACAACCGGATTTTCCGCTCGCGCATCTGCCGACGACCTACGGGCCGGAGTTTCTGCAAGCCGTGCAGCGTGCGGATTCCGGCAACGGCGGGGACTTTACGCAAGGCGATCGCGCTAATGCGCACAAGATCGAGGAGCACATCAAGAACCTGAAGATGCCGCTCACGATCGTGAGCGTGATCGCGATGCCGCACGACGCGTATCTGACGACGCTTGCACCGGCGGACGAATATTTCGGGCAGATGGGCTATTCGATCTTGGGCATCGAGAACGAGCTCAAGCACATCAACTTCATGCTCAACTACAACTACGGCAATCGCGAGGCGGCGCAGACGGTGCTCGTCGCGCAATCGATCGACGACATGCATAAGGTCTATCCGCGCGATCGCGATATGCCGATGTTGCTCTACAGCTGTCTAACGACGCTCCAGCGGATGGACAGTGACGACGCGAAAGCCGCGGCGGCCCACATCCGCTCGATCCTAACCGTCGAATACCAAGACTCGCCCGAAGCGCGAAAGGTCTTAAACCCAGCCGCTTCCTAGGGTACAATAGCGCCATGGACATCGTGATAGCCGACCGGCTCCAGTTCGCGTTCACGATCATGTTCCACTATCTGTTCCCCATCACCACGATGGGGCTCGCGCCGTTTGTCGCGCTCTATACGATCGAAGGCGTGCGTGGCGACGCCGAAGCAGCCAAGGCCGCGGCGTTTTGGACCAAGATCTTCGCCGTCAACTTCGCCATCGGCGTGGTGACCGGCATCCCCATGGAATTTCAGTTCGGCACGAATTGGGCGGCGTTCTCTGCAGCATCGGGCGCGGTGATCGGCCAGCCGCTCGCGATGGAAGGCGTCTACGCGTTCTTTCTCGAGTCGATCTTCCTGGGCGTGCTGCTTTATGGCAAGAATCGTGTCGCGCCCGGTCTCTTTGCAGCCTCAGCGGTTGCAGTGTGGCTCGGCTCGTGGCTCTCCGGATTCTTTATCGTTGCGACCGACGCGTGGATGCAGCATCCCGTCGGCTACATGCTCTTTCCGGGCGGCCGCATCGAACTGAATAGCCTTCCGGCATTGCTCTTCTCCCCGTTTGCATGGTGGCAGTACTTGCACGTGCTCTGCGGCGCGCTCGTCGCGGGTAGCTTTGTTGTCGCGGGCATCGGCGCGTACTATTTGCTCTCCAAGCGCGAGGGGGCGCTCGCGCGGCGCTTCATCGATGCGGGTGTGATCGGCGCGCTGATTTTTTCCGTACTCGTGATCTTTCCAACCGGCGATTTCAACGGCGACGACGTCACGAAGTATCAGCCGATCAAATTGGCCGCGATGGAAGGGCTGTTTGCCTCGACCAAAGGCGCGCCACTCGCCATCATCGGGATGCCCGACGAGCACGATCGCGATTTGATCGATCCGATCGTCGTGCCCGATATCCTGAGCTTTCTCGCCTACGGAAATTTCCACGCGAACGTGAAAGGCCTCAACGCGTACGCGGTGGAGTTGTGGCCGCCGGTCGATCTCGTCTACTACGCCTATCACATGATGGTCGGCCTCGGCACGATCTTCGCGGCGATCGCGACGCTTGCGGCCCTATTCCTTTGGCGCAAGCGGCTCTTTGAAACGCGCGCGATTCTTTGGCTGTTGCTGCTCGTGATGCCGTTCCCGTACATCGCGAGCGAAGCGGGTTGGGTCGTAACCGAGGTCGGACGCCAGCCGTGGATCATCTACGGTCTCATGCGCACGGCTGCAGGCGTCTCGCCGACCGTTGAGAGCGGCGAGACGGTCTTCACACTGCTCGGTTTCGGCGGGATGTACTTCCTGCTCGGCGTCTTGTTCCTGTATCTCGTGCTGCGTGAGATTGCGCTCGGACCAAGTGCAGTGGTGGAGCACGCCGCGGCATGAGCATCGTTGCGTTTATCGTGATCGGCTTCATGCTGACGATGTACGTCTTACTCGACGGTTACGATCTCGGCGTCGCCGCGATCACGCCGCTGGTTGCCCGCACCGATCGCGAGTACGAGGGTTCGATGCAGAGCATTGGGCCATTTTGGAACGGCAACGAGGTCTGGCTGATCGCCGGCGGCGGCGCACTCTTCGCGTTGTTCCCGAAAGCCTACGCCTCATCGTTCTCGGGCTTCTATTTGGCGTTCATCATCGTGCTGTGGCTCTTGATGTTTCGCGGCATCGCGATGGAGTTGCGCGGACACTTTCCGAGCGAAATCTGGCATCAATTTTGGGATGCGTGCTTTGCCGGGTCGAGCGCACTGCTGGTATTGCTCTACGGCGTCGCATTCGGCAATCTGTTGCATGGCGTGCCGCTCGGCCCCGAAGTCTATTTCGACGGGAGTCTCGACGTGCTGCTCAATCCCTACGCGGTGATGGTCGGGTTGTTTGCGGTTGCGACGCTGATGCTGCACGGCGCAACGTTCCTCGTGATGCGCACGTCGGGACCGGCTGCAGAGCGCGCGCGTCGGCTCATCCCGCGTCTATGGCCGGCCGTGCTCGTCCTCTACGTCGCCGTAAGCGGTGCCACGATCTTCGAGCGCGGCATCGGCCTGACATGGATCGATGTCATTCCGCTGCTCTCGATCGCATCGCTGGCGTGGCTGCTCTTGGCCTCGCTCGCCAAACGCGAACGGTCGGCGTTTGCCGCATCCTCGCTGTTCGTCGCGTCGTTGTTGTTGCAAGCCGCGGTGACGATGTACCCCTACCTGTTGCCGAGCCTGCCTCCGAGCCGCGGGGGCATCTCGATCTTCGACGCGGCGCCGTCGCCGGTCGCGCTTTCGAGCGCACTCGCGGTGACAATCGTCGGCGTGGTCGCCGTCGTGATCTACGGAACGCTCGTGTTGCGACAGATGGCGGGAAAGGTCGTCATCGAGGAGTAACCCGCCGGTCGTGGACGTAGCAAAGACGCTCGCGACATACGACCGTTCGCGCCTCGCGCTCGCTTCGATCGGTAGCCACTCGGCGCTCGAGGTCGCGTACGGCGCGCGCGCGCAGGGTCTGCGCAACGTGATCGTGACCGCAAAGGGGCGCGAACGCACGTACACCGAGTACTTCAAGCGTCGCGAAACGCCCGTCCCGCGTGGCTGTGTCGACGAGACGATTGAGCTTGCTGCATTTACCGATATTTTGAACGACGACGTGCAAGAACGCCTGCTTGCGCACAACGCGATCTTTGTCGCCAATCGTTCGTTTGAGGTCTACCTGCACCAGAAGTTCAGCTACGACGAGATCGAACGCGGCATGCGCATCCCGTTCTTCGGGAACCGCTATCTGCTGCGCGCCGAAGAACGCGATGAACCTGGAAATCAGTACGCCCTGATGGCGCGCGCCGAGATTCGCTATCCGCGACAGTTCGCCGCGCCCGAGGAAATCGACCGGCTCGTTATGGTCAAGGCGCCGCACGCCAAGGTCAGCTTCGAACGCGCGTTTTTTCTCGTATCCTCACCGCAGGAGTATCAGGCAACGAGCCAGCGGCTCATTCGCGAAGGCATGCTCACGCTCGAAGGCCTGCACAATGCGGTGATCGAGGAGTATCTGCTCGGTCCCTCGATCAATCTGAATTTTTTCTATTCACCGTTGCTCGGCGAACTCGAATTGATGGGCACCGACACGCGCCGTCAAACGAATCTCGAAGGCTTTCGCAACGTGCCGCCGGCCGTCTTCGAGGCGTTGCGCAACGTGCCCATGCGCCTTGAAGAGGCCGGACACATCGCCGCCACACTGACCGAATCGATGCTCGAGAAAGCGTTTGAAATGGGCGAGCGGTTTGTCGCTGTCGCGCGTGAAGCGAATCCGCCCGGAATCATCGGACCGTTCGCGCTGCAGTGCATCATCGTTGCGGGACCGCCGAAGGAATTCGTGTGCTACGACGTGTCACTGCGCATACCGGGCTCACCCGGTACGCGCTACACCCCGTATTCGGCGTATCGTTGGGGACGCGACATCTCGGTCGGCGAGCGCGTTGCGATGGACCTCGTGATGGCGCGCGATCAGGATCGACTGAAAGAAATTCTTACCTAGCGCGTATGACGGTGGATCCGGCGAGTGCCCCGGGAAGTGCATCAGCGACGGTGTACCCCGTCGTCCGCAATTTTTCGGTGAGCGGCGCCGGTTCCGGTGCGCTCGACTCGACGAAGACGGCATAGCCGCCGGGAAGCATCGCGGTACGAATCGTGACCAGGTGCTGCGGCACGATTGTTGTCAGGCTATCGATGCAGAGCGCTCGGTCGACCAACGGGCCGGCGGGCGTATCGCCCACGACCAGATTCTCTAGGCGTTGGGCAACCGCGCGTTCCGCCACTTCCGTGGTGGTCTCGGATTCGATATCGCAGACAACGATCAGGACGTCCGGCCGGGCGGCCGCGATTTCTAGGGCGTGCCAGGCCGTGGCCGAGCCAAAGGTCAAAATCCGCCCATCCACTGGTATTTCGAGCAAGGCCAAAAGCTCGGCGCTCGTGAGCCGATCCGGTGCTTCCATCATTACACCGCTGTTCTCGGTAGGCAGCTGCGACACTTGCCGCATCGGGATAGTTGTGGTTTTGGCCCCGGCATGGTAGCCTAAGGCGTCTAGGTTTCGCGGTCTGGTTCCCATTGTTGGGCTAAACGAGTCGATTCCGAGAACATTCACTTCCGAGAACCTCAAGGAGTCCTCGTTATCCCATGTATCAAGATGAGTACCTGAACTGCGTCGATTGCTCGCGTCAGTTCACGTTTTCCGCCGGCGAGCAAGAGTTCTTCGCAATGAAGGGCTTCGCGAACAAGCCGAATCGTTGTCCCGACTGCCGGGCTGCCCGCAAGGCTGCCGGCGGTAACCGTGGCGGCGCAAGCCGCGCCGGTGGCGGCGGCGGCGCACCGCGGGAGATGTTCCGCGCAACGTGCAGCCAG
>JBAUEZ010000096.1:0-4925 GCA_049678885.1 Candidatus Aquilonibacter sp.
GTATACATTTGAAGACGTCGCGCGTGAATACACCGTGCTCGAGCCGATGGACACCGGGGTTCCAGCGGTCTTCGTCGCCGGTTGCGATGTCGCTACCGGGCTGCTCGCGCGGCATGCGATGTTGCGCGAACGCGAATTGCGCATCGTGTGGCTACCGATGACGAATCGTGCTGCGCTCGACGCATTGCGACGCGGTCGCGTGCACGCGGCGGTGGTGCACGGTGCGGCGATCAAGAGTGACGCGTACGAGCGCTTCGTTCTCGCAACCACGGAAGAAGGCTGGCTGCTTGCACGCGGTAATCCGTTGCGGCTGCGCGGCGCCGCCGACCTTGCGCGCAAAGGCGTGCGTTTGGTGAATCGCCCGATGGGTGCCGGCGCAAGGCAGTTGCTCGACGAACAGGTGCGTCGCGCACAGATCGATCCGCAGCGCGTGCACGGCTATGGGCGCGAGGTCGCCGGGCAGCTCGACGCCGGCCGCGCGATTGCGCAGGGGTTCGCCGACGTCGCCGTCGGCATGGCGAGCATCGCGCGAATCTTCGAACTCGATTTCATTGCGCTCCGCGAGGAGCGTTGCACCTTGGTTGTTCCTCGTCACGCGGTGCGCGCAGCCGAAGTGCGCGCGTTGCTCGACGCGCTGCATTCGCAGCCGTATCGCCGCGACGTTGAGGCGCTCGATGCTTACGACGTGCGCAGAACAGGAGAACGCATCGCATGAATCGTCGCGACGTACTCGGGGCGGCGTTCGGATTCGCCGGTGCAGCGTGGGCAGGCAACGCGTTCGCGCAAGAGCTGACGCCGCTCGACGTTGCCTACGCCGGCTCGATGGGCTCGATGATGGAGGGGCCGGTCAAAGCCGCCGCCGCGTCGATGGGCATCGAGTTCCGCGGCCGCGCGCAAGGCTCGGATGCGCTCGCGCAGTTGATCGTCGGCGGAAGTATTCCGGTCGACGTGTTCGTGCCGGTCACGCCGGGACCGATGGTGACGGTGATCAAGGCGGGCAAAGCGCAGCGCGCAACGCCGATCGCGCGCACCGAGATGGTGATTGCCTACAGTCCGAAGAGCAGCTTCGCCAAAGCGCTCGCGTCACAACGATGGTATACGGTGTTGCAACAACCGGGCGTGCGTTTCGGACGGACCGATCCCGCAACCGACCCGCAAGGTCGCAATATTATCTTCACGATGCAACTTGCGGAAACGTACTACAAGCAGCCGGGGCTGGCACAGAAGATCCTCGGCGACACGGTCAACGCGTCGCAGATCTTCAGTGAGCCGACCGTGGAAGCGCGATTGCAGAGTGGCGAACTCGATGCGGCGTCGGCATATAAAACGCAACCGGGGCCGTTCGATCTCCCCTTCGTCACGCTGCCCGAGGAGATCAACCTCGGCAACGCGTCGATGCATGCGCTCTACGATATCGCATCGCTCGACCTGGGCGGCAAGACCTATCACCCGCAACCGCTCGTGTACTACGCTGCCACGATCGCCGGAGCGCCGCACGCGGATAAAGCGGCAGCGTTCGTGCAGTGGTTTGCGTCTCCGGCGGCACAGGCGATTTTGCGCAAGTACGCCTACGATCCGCCGGCCGGTGCAACGGCTCTATAAGTGAAGCGTACGGGTGCGCTGCTTTTTGCCCTCGTTCTGCTCTATCCGCTCGCCGGACTGCTCGCACCCGTCGGTGCATGGCGTTGGAATCAAGCGGGCACGCTCGACGCGGTGCGCGTTTCGCTCGTGCTGACCGCGCTTGCGATGGTGATCGTCGTGGCGCTCGGTACGCCGATGGCGCTGTACATCGCGCGGGCGGCGCCGCGTGAGCGCGTCTGGTGGCAAGCCGTATTGCTGGTCTCGGTGTTGCTGCCGCCGCTTGCGCTCGGGATTCTGCTCTCACTCGCGTTCGGCGCGAAGTTTGCAAACACGTCGCTCGCCTTTGTCGTGACGCAGGTCTACGCGAGCATCGGCTACTATGTGCTCGGCGCGGTCGCCGCGCTCGAGAGCGTTCCGCTCGCGCTGGAAATCCAGGCCGGATTGCTCGGGCACGATCCGTGGAGTGTGTTCTGGCGCGTGACCTATCCGATCGCGCGGCTCGGCTTCGCTGTTGCGCTGAGCCTTGCGTGGGTGCGCGCGCTCACCGAGTTCGGCGCGATCTTGATCACCGCGTACTATCCGGCCGGTATGCCGGTTGCGATCTGGACGAACCTCGAGAGCTTCGGGTTGCCGGCAGTGATGCCGCTGCTGGTCGTGTTCTTACTTACCGCGTTGCCGTTGCCGTGGCTCGCGCACGTGCTCGCCCAGCGCAGGGTGCGCGAGACGCATCATGCTTGAAGCGCAGATTCGCAAAGCGCGCGCGCAGTTCACCGTCGACGTCGCGATTCGCGTTGGCGGCGGCGAAGCATGCGGCCTCTTCGGTGCGTCGGGCGCCGGGAAAAGCACGATCCTCGCCTGCATCGCCGGTGCAACGACGCCCGATGATGGTTTCGTTGCGCTCGATGATCTCGCGCTTTTTCCGCCGTCGATGCCGTTGCACCGCCGGCCGATCGGCTATCTGACGCAGGATGCGAATCTCTTTCCGCACCTGCGCGTTGCGGAGAACGTGCGCTTCGGGTTGACCAACGGCGCACGCGAGCATGGCGACGCGTGGATCGTGCAGTTGCGCGAGCGCATGCAACTCGAGACGATTTGGAATGCGCCGGCGCACGCGATCTCGGGTGGTCAGGCACGCCGTGTCGCGCTTGCGCGCATGCTCGCGCGCAAACCGCGGCTGGTGTTGCTGGACGAGCCCTTTGCCGGTCTCGACCGCCATCTCGTGCGCGAGCTGCTCGCCGCGATCCTGGAATGGCAGCGCGAACTTGGCTTTACCTTGCTTGTCGTCGATCACGAAGCCGCGGTGCTCGAGCGCATCTGCGCGCGGGCCATCGTCATCGAAGCGGGCCGCGTGGTGCAAGATGGCCGGTGGGAGACGCTGCGCAGCGCGCCGGCGACGCCGCTGCTCGCGCAACTGCTTGCGCCACTCTAGTGCGCAAGAACCATGAAAGAAATATAAACATTTCTTAAAATTCGAGGTTCTTAGCAGAATCGGCGTATAGCATTACCAGATTTGGTAGAATGTTGCTCGCATGCCACAGGACTGGCAGCGTTTCCCAGAGCAGCCCTGTGCCATGCCGATTCTCGCGCGGCGCGCTACCCGACTCGCCGGTCCGATCCATGCCGATGGCGGCGATGCGATCTCGTTTGATTCGGGCTACGCTTTTCCGGGAATCTTTCCCGACCTTACCGCCGCGGCGACACGCGCGCTCAACGAGTATCGCTCCGAGTCGTTGCAATACGGCTCGCCCTTCGGCACGCTCGCGCTCCGGGAGTGGATCGCAAAGTACGTCGGCACCGATGGCGTCGACGCGACGGTCGATAATGTGCTCGTCGTCAACGGCGCAAAGCAGGGACTCGATCTGATCTGCCGCGTGCTCACCGACGAAGGCGACGCGGTTGTTGTAACCGGCCCGACGTACTTTACCGCGATTCCGATTTTTCGCAGCTTCGGCCTCGAGTTCGTCGAGGTTCCGCAGGACGGCGACGGGCTCGACGTTGCGGCCCTTGCGCAGCGTCTTGCGCAACGCGAAGCCGCCGGCCGGCGTCCGCCAAAGCTTATTTACGATGTCCCCGACTTTCACAATCCAAGCGGCGTTACGATGTCGCTTGCGCGGCGCCACGCACTGCTCGAACTCGCAGCGGCCCGTGGCATCGCGATCGTCGAGGATAGTCCGTATCGAAGATTGCGCTTCGAGGGTGCGACCTTACCGTCGCTCAAATCTCTCGACCGCAATGGGGTTGTCTTGGCACTCGGTACGTTTTCGAAGCTCATCGCACCAGGGCTTCGCATCGGCTGGGTCTGCGGCGACCCCGACCTCATTACCAGGATGGCGCGTCTCAAGAGCGATGGCGGCACGTCGCCGATGACGCAGCGCATTATCCTGGAATTTTTTGCCGCCGGTGGCCTCGAACCGCACCTCGAATGCGCGCGCTCGGCCTATCGGCTCCACCGCGACGCGATGGTTGCGGCGCTCGCTCTCGACCTCCCCGAGGCGACGCTCGCGATTCCGCACGGCGGCTATTATCTGTGGTTGACCTTCCCGGACGACGTCGATACGAGCGTCCTCGCCGAGCGTGCCTACGACATGGGCGTGTCGGTCATTGCAGGCGATGCGTTCTACGCAGCAGACGATCCGTCGTCCGCTAAGGCGCGCGGCATCCCGAAGCGGCACATGCGGCTGGCATACAGTTCGTCGACCCCGGATCGCATCACGCAAGGAGTGAAACTCCTCGCCGCGACGTATCACTCCATGTAATGAAACGTGCGCTGTTGTGTTTGCTTCTCGCGGCATGCACGATGCGCAACGCGGCTCCGAGCAATCCGGCAGCGCTTATCATCGGCCAGCAACAGGAGCCGATCTCGCTGAATCCTGCGCTCGAGAACGGACAGCGCTCGACGCAGTGGGGTGAGCTGCTGTTTTCGTATTTAGTCAAGTACGACAACGCGGGCAAGATGGTCGGCGACGTCGCCACCCAGGTTCCGTCGCACGAAAACGGCGGGATCAGCCAAGACGGCCGCACGATTACCTATCACCTGCGAAAAAACGTGCGCTTCGCCGACGGCGTGCCCTTGACGGCGCGCGACTGTGTCTGGTCGATCGAGGCGATCGACGATCGCGCCAACAACGTGCAGTCGCGCTACGGCTACGATCGGGTGATCGCCGCGCAGGCGCCCGACGATTACACGCTCGTGCTGCATCTACGCGCACCGTTTGCGCCGATTCTCTCGCTCGTCCTCGCGCCGCAAGGCTTTCCGATTCTCCCCGCGCATCTGCTCGCGCAATACCCGGACTTCAACCATCTTCCGTTCAATGCGCAACCGGTCGGTTCGGGACCCTACGTGG
>JBAUEZ010000097.1:0-5344 GCA_049678885.1 Candidatus Aquilonibacter sp.
GTTGCGTCGGGCGCCCTGTTTTGGGGGCCCCACGAAGGGGGGGGCGCGGAGCCTCGGGCGGAGCGCCGTTCAAAATGAAGGGTGTGATATTAGCAGGTGGTCTGGGTTCGCGACTGCGACCGCTCACCAAGGTTACGAACAAACATCTCTTGCCGATCTACGACAAGCCGATGATCTACTATCCGATCGAGACGCTGTGCAAGGCCGGCATCAAGGACATCATGATCGTTACCGGCGGCAACTCCGCCGGCGATTTTCTGCGTCTACTCGGCAACGGTAGCGAGTTCGGCCTCAAGGATATCTTTTACACCTACCAAGAGGGCGAGGGCGGCATCGCCGACGCTCTCAAACTGTGCGAGCACTTCGCCGAAGGTCAGCGCATCGTCGTCATCCTTGGCGACAACATCGTGCAGGACGACATCACGCCCTATGTGCACAAGTTCGAAGCGCAAGATTCCGGTGCGCGCATCCTTTTAAAGGAAGTCGACGACCCCGAGCGTTTCGGCTGCCCCGAGCTTGACGGAGAGCGCATCGTGCGCATCGAGGAGAAGCCCGCCATACCGAAGAGCCGCTTCGCCGTCACCGGCATCTATTTGTACGACCGGCGCGTCTTCGATTTTTGCAAGCGGCTCAAACCTTCGGCGCGCGGCGAGCTCGAGATCACCGACGTCAACAACGCCTACATCAAGGAAGGCGATCTCTACTACGACGTGCTCGAAGGCTGGTGGACCGACGCCGGGCAGTTCGAATCGCTCTTCCGCGCAACCCAGCTCGTCGCAACCGAACGTGAGAATGCACGCGCAGCCGCAGCAGCACGATAGCCGTTCGGTTCGCTTGACCGGCGAGTACGTGCCGGTGATGCGGCCGCAGCTGCCAACGGCAGACGAGTTGCTGCCCTATCTTCGCCGCATCGACGAAGCGCGCTGGTATACCAACTTCGGACCGCTGTTGCTAGAACTCAAGGAGCGTCTGGCGGCGCATTTTCGCGTCGAACCGGACCAGACCGCAATCGTTGCAAACGGCACCGTCGCGCTGAGCGCTGCACTCGTTGCGCTCGGCGTAAAAGCCGGCTCGAAATGTCTGCTTCCGTCGTGGACGTTCGTCGGCTCGGCCGCCGCCGTATGGGCGGCGAACGTGGAGCCGCACTTCGTCGACGTCGATCCGCAGACATGGATGCTCGACCCGCAGGCATTGCGCAGACGGACCGATCTCGCTGATGTCGGCGCGGTGATGGTCGTGTCCGCGTTTGGTTCGCCCGTCGATACGGCGGCGTGGGATGCGTTCACGCAAGAAACCGGCATTCCCGTCCTTATCGACGGCGCCGCATCGTTCGATACGGTAGCGAGCATCGCGCAATCCGGCCCCGGGCGTTCGCCGATCATGATCAGCTTGCACGCAACCAAAGTCTTCGGCACCGGTGAAGGCGGGCTGCTGCTCTCGACCGACACCGAGCTCGTGCAACGCTTCAACAAGGTTTGCAACTTTGGCGTCCTGGGTCCGCCGGCCGGACAGATCTTGGGCTACAACGGGAAGCTAAGCGAATACAATGCGGCCGTCGGGCTCGCGATGCTGGAGACCTGGGATGCGCGCCGCGAACGCGTCATGCGTCTCACCGAACGCTATCGCAAAGCGCTCGACGCCGTTGCAAGCGTATCGCTGGTGCCAGGCTACGGCGACGGATGGATCTCGTGCTACTGCAACGTGCTGCTCGAGCAGCCGGCTGCCGGCGTCATCGACAAACTTGGCGCGCGCGGTGTCGAGACGCGCCGCTGGTGGCAGAGCGGCGTGCACGTGCAAGAAGCCTACAAGCAGTTCCCGCGCGACCCGCTGCCCGTTACCGAGCACCTCGCTGCGCGTGTATTCGGCTTGCCGTTCTTCCACGATCTGCGCGAAGAGCAGTTGCAGCAGGTTATCGAGTCCCTCAAAGCTACACTTTCGTGACCACCGTCGCGGTCATTCAGCCGTACTTCTTTCCGTATGCGGGCTACTTTCGTTTGTTCGCCGCGACGGACGCCGTCGTGATGTTCGATTGCGTGCAGTTTCCGCGGCGGGGATGGGTCCACCGCAACCGCTTCGCACTCGCAAACGGCGAACTCGATTGGCTGACGCTTCCACTTGCCAAAGCCGAGCGCGACGCACGCATCGATGAACTGCGCTTTGCGCCCGATGCGCGGCCGCGGTTGGAAGCGGAGCTGCGCCGCTTTCCCGACCTCGAGGGCGCACGCGCGAGCGAACCACTCATTGCCAAGATGCTCGACGTGTCCGGCGACGTCACCGAGTATCTGTGTGCGCTGGTGGCTGACGTTGCGGGCGCGCTGGGACTCGTTCGGCCGCTCATTCGCTCGAGCACGCTTGCGATCGATCCCGCGCTCCGCGCTCAGGACCGCGTCATCGCGATCGTCAAAGCACTCGGCGGAACGCACTACGTCAACCCGTCGGGCGGCCGCGAACTCTACGATCATCCGTCGTTCGAACGTGCCGGGCTTCAACTTGGCTTCTTCGAAGCGTACCAGGGAAACATGGATAGCATTCTGACGCGTCTCATCCACGAGCCCGCAGCCAACATTGCGCGCGAGATCGCGCGCGAGGCCACGCCGGTCGCATGAACGATGCAACCTGCGAGATCGTTGCGCGTGGTGTTACGCTGCGCCTAGCCGCAACGAATCCGCGCCTCCGACTATGGGCCGAGCGCTTCGAAGAGATCGAGCCGGAGTTCCTCGACTACATCGACGCGCTTCCGGAGGGCAGCATCTTTTATGACGCGGGAGCGTCGATAGGACACTTTGCGCTGTATGCCGCGATCAAACGCAGTGCGCGCGTGTACGCTTTCGAGCCCGAGGCGCAGAATTTTGGTACGCTCGAGCTCAACCACCACCTCAACCGCGACGCGCTCAAAGCGCCGTTCTCGTCGTTTAATGTGGCGCTCTCCGATCGTCGCGGTATCGGCAAGCTCTTTACCCGCGTCTACGGCGCGGGCGAGCACGTCAAGATACTTGATGTGCCCGAAACACGCGACACGCACGAGCACTTCGATCCCGAGCACGTGCAAACGGTCCTCACGCTCACGCTCGACGAGCTCGTCTACGATTTCGGATTGCCCGTTCCGGGCTCGCTGAAGGTCGACGTTGACGGAGCGGAGATCCCGCTGCTGCACGGCGCGCGCCGCGTACTTGACGACGCGACGTTACGCTCGGTATTCATCGAATTGGCGCAGGATGCGACAAGCGAAGCGGCGCTGCTCGATGGCGCGGGATTTCGCCTTGCGCGACGCGACCCCGTCGTGCGCATGAGCGGCGGATTCTACGACGGTCTGTACAACTGCGTGTTTACTCGGTAGGGAACGTCTTTTCGACGAGCGACTGTGGTGGGAATTCCGGATTGAGCAGCGGCTTCTCCGCCTTGTAGACGTACGTATCGGGATAGCCGCGCGACACGAACGACGGATCTTCGGCGTTGTTGAAGCGGTAGCTCAACGCGACGCGCACCCGTTCGCCGCCCTGCGTTCCGGTGCGATGCGCGAGAAACCCGGAGAAAAACGCCGCGGTACCACGCTCGAGCGGTACGCCGACGAATTGCGCCTCATCGACGGCGCCTTCCTCGACCTGGTGGCCGAAGGCGTGATCGGCGCTCGGCAGCAGTCCGCGCCGATGACTTCCCGGAAGGATCTCGAGCGGATAGTCGTTCAGCGTCACGTCGAAGAGCGGCATCCACATCGTGACGCCGTCAACACTGCCCTGGACGCTGCGCCAATCCTGATGAATCGGCGTCTTATGATAGCCGCCCTCGATCCGCAAATCGTCGGTCATGAAGTGAATCACCGGCCGGGTCGAGATCGCCGGCGCCGCGATTCCTAACTCCGCGAGCGCTTCGAGCATCGCGTCGCTCACGCCGAGACGGTGCACCGACGCTAAGTGCTGCGCAAACTTCGCCGAAGCGACGTACTCTTTGGGAGAATGCCGGAAAAGTGCCTTGAGCTGGGCGGTCATATCGCGCTGCGAGCTTCCCCGCGGCGCCTCGATGCCCAGCGCGTCTGCGCGGCGAAGAAAGACATTGGAAATGTCGCGCGCGATCCGTTCGAGTTCTTGCTCTATGGCAAAACCCGGGACGGCAGCGATGCCGGTACGGCGATAGGTCGTTCGAATGTCGCTCGCGAGTTGCACGGTTCGTCAGGTCTCCAACACGGCGACGCCGACGCCCGAACGTCCGAAACCGTTGCCATTATAAAACATGTAGATCTTTCCGTCGACGCTCACGACGTAAGGATAGCATAGCATCGTGGAATCCCAGCCTGACACGGAAACGTCAATCCCGGCGTCGCCATCCCGACGCACCCACGAGCGGCCATCCGCTGCGTATGCATAGCCGATGCGATACGATCCCGCGCCATCGCGAAAATCGCGTGAGTCGCGGTGGCAGAACCACATGTGGTACCCATCGGCTCGACGCAACACGCTTGGGTGCGCATGCGCTTCGAATTCGTCGCGCTGCGCGACGCAGATCGCGCCGTCGCGCGCCCAGGTTACACCGTCGCTCGACGTTGCATGCCGTATGACGTAGACCGGCTCGAGCTTTCCGTCGACCTCGACCCACCGCGTTCCCGAAACGTACCACATGCGCCAGGTAGAATCGTCGCGCAGAATTACCGGCGTTACGGCCATCAGCGGTTCGATCGGCGAACGATCGACGACCGGGCCTTCGAAGCAGCGCTCGAAAGAGGCGCCACCGTCGCGGCTTCGCGCAAGACCAATCGAATTGCGATATGGCACCGTGACGCCTTGATTCCAGCCGGTGTAGTACATCCATAACTCGTCGCTAACCGTAACGACGTCACCCGGCATCATGCCGTCATCGTCGAACATGCCGGTGCGCCCGTACGGCATCACCGAGCCCTCTCGCGCCCCGAGCACGCGCATCGGATCTGCGCGATCGACATCGAACCACGTTAGGAAGCTCTTATTTGCGGCGTTACGATCGGCAACAAAGACACGAATCCGATCCTCCATGACGAACGGCGTCGGCACTTGCGCGTGTGATTTGATCCAACTGCGATGCTCAGCCGGATCGAAAATCCGTCCGAGCTTGCGCCAACGCATGGTTCCGAGCGTCTTCGCCATCTCAGATGTTGCGCAGTTCGCTACTCTTCTTCGGCAAGAGCGTACCGGTCGGTCCGATGTAAACGGCCTCATCGTCAGTGTCCTTGAGGATGAGCGCGCCGGCACCGATCACGTTGTGTTTTCCCAGTTTCACGTTGTCGCGGATCGTCGCATTTACGCCGATGAAGGACCCTTCGCCGATCACGACCGCGCCGGAGATCACCGCCTGCGACGCGATGAAACAGTGGTCC
>JBAUEZ010000098.1:0-26200 GCA_049678885.1 Candidatus Aquilonibacter sp.
GTGCAAACAGCGAGGCAGCGCGCGGATCGCTCGCGGCCCACGCGCGCAGGCGCACGACGCCGTCGCCGGCAAGCGGTGCAACGTCCAACGTTGTGGTTTGCAACGCGTGGTCGTGCCACTCGTCGACGATCCACCCGCCGCAGTCTTCGAGTCGCAACCCGACATCGAGATCGGTTCCCGTACTCAGGCGAAACGTGCTCGCACTGACGAAGACGTACGCCGCGTAGGGCTTTGCCGAACAGTCTGCTGCATTCGGATCGCCGTGCCAAGCAAACGCCTTCCACGGTCCGCTATTGAGTTCGGTGATGACGTCGCTCGCGGCGGCTTTGGCAAGCGCCGAGCCGTCGCTGTCGACGGCGACGCGGCTGCTTGCACTTTCGGGGGCGTAGAGTCCCGCCGGTACGGCGGCGAGGACAGGTTCGATAAACGCGAAGGCACGCAGGCCGAAGAGTTGCGGCGTTGCAACTACCACCGCGATGCACGCGAGCGTCGCCACTGCAACCTGATAGGGCAACGTTCGTTTGGTGATCGTCACGATCGGCGTGCCGGTAAAATTCGCGACCCACACGTTCGCGGTGTTCGTAGGATCGCAGACGTTCTGCACCTGGACGACCGCCATCACCGCCGCGACCAAGACCAACGGCGGCAGCGCGTTGGTTGCGAGTAACACCGCGAACACCGCAATGCCGACGCCAAACGGATTGAGCGGTCCGCGGTAGAGCACGAGCGGGCTCAACAGCCCAAAGATCGCGACGTAGGCGAACGGATTGTTGGCCCAGCCGTGCACGAGCGGCGCGAGCGCTGCCGTGAACTGCGGCGTCTTCGTTGCGGTAAGCAACATCCCAATGCCGATAAAGAGCAGCACCGCGGGTGCGACGTCCTCGACGCCCCGAATCGCGGATCCGATCAAGGTCTCGATCGTTCTGCGACCGCGCGTCACAAGCGCGCCGAAGATCGCCGAAAGCGCAAACGCGAGGATCGGATCGAGGTGCAACGCAAAATAGAGTACGAGCGGCAGCAGCGGCGTCACGAGCGCGATTGCCGGGACGCGTGGCGCCTCGGGCTCATCGTCGATCTGCACCGCCCACGTTGCGTAATCGCGCTCGCGTGCGAACGAGACGATGGCATACACGACAAGCGCCACGGCGTCGATCGCCGCGAGTAATAGCGCATAGTGCGTCATCTGCGCCGGAACGACGCCGAAGAGCTGCGTGTAGAATCGCCAATTCGTTATGTTGAAGATGAACCCGAGCGCGAACGCCATGAGGAAGAGCGTCGCCGCCACGACGCGCGGCACGCCGGTTGTCATCATGATCGGAAGCACGATCGAACCAACCATGATGATCGCGCCCAAGCCCGAGAGCGAGGTAAAAAGCAACGCAACCACCGCGCATAGGATCAACGCGAGCGTGAGCGGCGCTTCGCCGCCGTACTCTGCTGCGAGATTGACCAGCGCACGGGCGATGCCGGTATCGAGGGTCACGCGCGCAAGCAACGCGCCGAAGATCACGGTCACGTATACCGGTGCGAGCGCGACCGACCCGCTCGTCACGATCTCGCCAACATGTATCCACGACACACCGGCGATCAGCGCCATCGTGACCGCCATCAACGGCACGGCAAGTATCGCCGGCATAAGTCTGCGGTACATCAAAAGCGCAAAGAGCACGAAGACTGCGAGAACGCCGAGGGCTGCGCTCACGGCGTGATTCCGAGTACCGTATCCAGCGGCGGCAACGGCTTCTTCTGCACGTAGTCGTCATAGACGACGCGGTCGATGGCATCG
Source organism: Candidatus Aquilonibacter sp. (assembly GCA_049678885.1). Lineage (GTDB taxonomy): Bacteria > Vulcanimicrobiota > Vulcanimicrobiia > Vulcanimicrobiales > Vulcanimicrobiaceae > Aquilonibacter. The sequence goes on from JBAUEZ010000098.1 coordinate 1,787, forward strand.
GCGCGCTTGATCGCCAGCTGCGCATCGAGATGGAAGCGCTCGAGGTTGCTTGCGAGATGATCCTCGCGGTTCTCGTAGCGCCAGGCCTTTGCATAGAGAATAGCCAGGCGCTCATCGGTGTCGCGTTGCTCCCAGAACCAATACCTGCACCAAAACAGATCGCGCAACGCATCCTTGGGATTCGTTGTGGCGTCGGCATAATAGTCGCGCACTTCTTTAGCGATCTGATAGCGGCGGCCGAGCGCGTCGTAGCGTTGCGCTGCGAGCAGCATCACTGCAGCGGCGTTGGCGTGCAACGGCGGCGTGGCATCAATTAAGTCCGTCGCGACACGCTCCGCATCGAGCCGGAACCGCCGTAAATCGACAGTACTCATCGTTGCCGCCGCTGGACCAAAGGGATCCGCCCAAGCCAACATGTCGCTAAACTCCGGCAAGCGCGAGGTGAGCGAACCGAGCAGCATCTCGTCCTGCGCATAACGCTGATCATCGACGCCGAAGAATGCACTAGGAAAGTCGGCGGCAAAGCCGTCCGATGTGCTCCACGCCTCTGCGGCAGCGTAAAGTACCGGATACCAGGTAGCTTCAAACAGCGTTTCACCGTCATCGTGCCAGACGGTATCGAAGAGTCCCAGCACGCCCGCGCTCTTCCCGTCGCGAATGAATTGGCGCGCGTTTGGTAACGCGTTTTCGAAGCTGGGAAAGATCCGACTCCAGTTGTTCGCGCCCGGCGCGACCATCTGTTCGAAACCTCCGCCGGCGATCGTGTTGATAAACGGCATGAATGTCTTGAGCGGATCGTAGTGCCAATTCACGATGACCGCATTGCGCGGCAGCAACTTCATAATCGATGGGTCGGCTTCGATGCCGTCGTCCCACAACATGACGCGGGCGCCTGACGGCGCGATGAGCGCATTCATGTCATCGATGTGCTGCGCATACACCGCGTTGCGTCCGCCGTTGGCATTGACGTATGCGGCGCTCGTGCCTTCGCCGAGCGTGGCTGTTTCATCCGAACCGATGTGAAAGAACGGCGGATTTGGAACCGCGGCGAGTTCTTGCCCGATGATGCGCTTGAGGTACTCCGATGCGAGCGTGTTGCCCGGATCGAGCAGAAAGCCGTGCGGAAACTCTGCCGCGCTCGCATATTGTTCGATACGCAGCGTGTTGTGCATGTGCGCGAACGTCTGCTGTTCGGGTATCAACGTGACGTGATAACGTTTGGCGTACGCGTCCAGTTCACGGAGCTGCGCGGGCGTGATCCCGTCGGGCCACGCGGGCAGGGGATCGGTCGGCGAGGCAAACACGTGCTCCATGTACGGCGAGTAGCCGTTCATCTTGAAAAACGCGATCGTGCGAATGCGCTCTTTGAAATACTGCATCGTCGGCAGCGGGCCGCGCGAAACATCGTCGGAGAGAATCCGCCACCGTAGCGCAGGCCGATCGCTGACGATCACGCACGGCAGCATCCACCGCCCGTCGATGCGCGCCGGCAGCTGCGCAAGCGTCATCACGCCGTAGAATGCACCGTCGCTGTCCGAGCTGGAAATCGTAACGCCGGCTCCACGCTCGACGACGAGCGAATAGGCCTGAGGCTTCAGCAGCGCATCGTGAACGAAATGCACGGTCGAGCTCGCACCCACCGCGATCGCGGCGAGATGCAACGCACTCCATCGGCTCCGCCAAAGCTCCAAGGCACCGGCGTCGATGTCAACGGGAGCAACGCGCGGGAGTGGGATGGCACACTCGCCTCCCGTCACTTTGTACGGCTGCGGTAGAACAACAAAGGACACGGCCGCTGCGAGCAACGTAGCGAACATACCTCCGCGTTAGTCGCGCTACGTGGCTCCTCCCGCAAGGTGGGCATAGCAGCCAATCGAACCAATGCACATGACGACTTCGCGAGCGTTCGTCCTCGGCGCGGCGGTTTCGGCGTTTGCCGCCGTACTTTGCGCCTTCCCCGCATCGGCCGCTAACGACAACTCACTGCAAAACATGAAAGGTGACGTCAGCTACCAGCATCCAGCGGGCGCAAGCACCGCGCTTGCACCCAGTGCCACAACGGTACTGGACGACAAGGATTACACGATCACCGGTGCCGCGTCACTTGCAGCGATCGGTCTTCCGGACAGCTCGCGCGTGCTTGTCGGCTCCGATAGCAAGGTGCAACTCGCAGCCTTCAATCAAGTAGCCGGCACGAATGCGAAGTTCGTCGTGGTTGGAAAGGTTCGATTCATCGTGCAGCACCCGCAAGGCGCGAAAGCCGACTATACCTTTCAGACGACGACCGCCAGCATCGCTGTCCGCGGAACCGAGGGTGACATCGAGCAAGAGAACAATCAGCTCACCGTCAACGTCTACGAGGTCTGCGATCCTAGCGAGCCCGTTACTGTTACGACGTCGAGCGGGCACAGCTTTACGCTCGTTGCCGGTCAGTCGCTTGCAGCGCAGATCGTCAACGGCATCGTGCAGGCAAAAGTCGAGCAGCTGACACAAGGATTGATCGATCAATTCTCGCCCGACTTTGGTGCGCCGACGAGTTGGGATGCGGCCAAGGGCGAGATCATCAGCGCTGCATCGAGCCAAGCCTCAGGTGCGATCGACAACGCGACCGGCGGCTACGGCAGTGCGGTCACGAGCGCAGTCAGCAGCATCTTCGGTCACAAGAAGGCCACGCCGACGCCGTCGCCGTCGCCGGGATCGACGTCATGTTCGCACTAAGCCGAACTCGCGCTTGACGCCATCGCCCGGTCGCGCGCATCCATTGCGGCTTCCGCCGCATCGAGATAGCTCGGAAGCCCATCGAGATCGAAGACGCTGTCGGCGCGATCGGCAAGTTCAACTGCGCTGAGGTCTGCCGCCGCAATAGCTTGCGTGTGCGAAGCGTCGAGCGTCGCGTCCTCGTAGACGTGGAACACCGCCTGATTTGTAAATTCCGTGCGAAGGATGAGTGCATCCAAACGCTCGCCTGTCGGTCCCGTAGGGTCGAGCCGGACCGACAGACCCGCGACCCGCTCACCGAGATATGCCCGTACCTCCTCGTCGGTTAGGTGCCGCTGCTGCATCTCGGCATAGCCGGCAAAACCGGGGAGCTTCTCTTTAAGCGCCTCACTCGCGTCCATCCGCGCCTCATACGACGGGTTTCCCGGCGGGGCCTCGGGAACTCCCTAGAACCGATGGCTGCCATACTGGTCCTCGCGCTAGCGGTTCTCGCCGGCGCGGCGATCTACTACGCCTGGGTCTTTTTTCAGCGGTACGTGTTTGCACGTCAAGAACACCGCCGTGTTTTGACGCTCTTTTCGCGCTACGTGCCCTCGCCCGTCGTCGAGGATCTGATGGCGCGCAAGGACCCACGGCTTTTTGAAGCGCGCGAGTACTACGCTACGATCCTCTGCGCGCGGATCCACAATTTTGCGCTCTTTACCGAATCACTCTCGCCGGCGGAAACGCTGCGCTACCTCAACGAGTTCTACACGATCGTTGGGCAAGCCGTGCAGCGCCATCGCGGCATCATCGAAAGCCTGCACGGCGAGACGGTCGTCGCAGTCTTCGGCGTCTTGATCGAAGAGAAGTTCCAGGAAGAACGCGCGCTGCGTGCAGCACTCGATATCATGCGCGTCATCGACGCGATGGAAGCGCGTTGGCGCGCCCAAGCGCGCAAGCCCATCGCCGTAGGCATGGGCGTGAACTCCGGAAAGATCGTCGCAGGCGATTCGGGCTACAAGGACCGGCGAGAATTTGCAATCGTTGGCAATCCGGCAGCGATTGCGGCACGGCTTGAAGCGGCGTCCGAAGATCTCGGCGCGAGCATCGTGGCCTCGGAGGTCACCTACGACGCGGTGCGCGAGCTTTTCGTCGGCGTGCCGACGTCGTCACTGCCGCTACGCGGCTTGCGGCGCTTGCAGAATGCCTATATCATTCGCGGTCTGACACGCAGCGCTAGCGACGAGCGCACGCTCACCCTGCCGTCGCAACGCGCGTTCAACGAGACGGTGGTGCATTCGTACGAATCAAACGATGCGCAGGCCGTAGAGCCCGACTCATATATCGCTCCGGAAGCTCCCGCGCCGGTGCAGCAGGTCGACGAGCGTGTGACGGGCACGGCTCCTGCGCCCGCATCGTTCACACACTTCTCGCGCTTTGACGACGACGCGCACGCGCTTCCCGAGCCGCCGCCGCTCATCGGACATTACGAAGACGATCAAGGTCCCCCAGTACAACTTCCACCCTAACCAATTGCGTCGAGAATGCGCGGCAGCGATTCGGCTGCGGTGCCGCGCACTGTACAATCGACGCGATCGCTGATCGCGGTCTCCTCCGGATTGATCTCCGCGACAAACGCTTCGCGCCGCAGCGCAAGTGCCGCAGCCGGATAAACAACCGCGCTCGTACCAACAACGAGAATCACGTCAGCACGATCGGCCGCAGCGACGGCGCGTTCCCAGGCACCACTCGGTAGCGCCTCGCCGAACCAGACGATATCCGGGCGCAGCCGCCCGCCGCACGGGTGTTCGATGCGCTTCAGATCGAGGCCGCGCGCATCGAGCGGCTCGTGCGCGTCGCATCCGGTGCAGCGCGCCGTACGCAATGCGCCGTGCAATTCGAGGACGTTGCGCGATCCCGCGCGCAGATGCAATGAATCGACGTTCTGCGTTGCTAGCGTGAAATCAACGTATCGCTCTTCAAGCGAGGCCAACGCGTAATGTCCGGCGTTCGGCTGCGCGCGACGGTGCACGGCGTTGCGTTCGTTGTACCAGGTCCAGACGAGTTGCGGATTTCGAGCGAAGCCCTCGGGTGATGCCAGGTCTTCGACACGATGCGTACGCCACAGCCCGTTGGTACCGCGAAACGTCGGAAGCCCGCTTTCCGCCGAGATGCCCGAGCCTGTTAGCACCAGCACCGATTGCGCACCGCGCAGTCGCCCGATCAAATCCTGCATGGCGACAACTTCGCCGAGGCGAAGGCTAGCGACCTATGGATCCCCATACGCGCGGACGACGGCCCATCGTGTGGCCGGCTTACCTGGTTGGCGCAGTCTGTTTTGCCGTTGCCGTCGCGCTATCGCTGGTGAATCTCTCGCTGATCGAGCAGCTACGCACAGCGCAGGCGTCGTCGGCACGTGAAGCCACCCGCACCAGCAACGTCGTGCGTTCGCTCGCAAGCGAGCGCAGCATGCTCGAGGATCTCATGGACGAGGATGCGCAACGCTTCAACATCACCGACGGGCAGATCGTGCTCGTGCGCGACCGTGTGTACATCACGATGCACGATCTTGCGCAGCCGCCTCGCGGGAAAGTGTACGAGGCATGGACCGAAGCGCGGAACACTTCCGTGCTCGTACCGGCGTCGACGTTCGTCCCGGACGCGCACGGTGTCGCCGTGGTTGCTCTCGCGCCGGCCGCTAAGGACACGGACGAAGTCGCGGTCAGCGTTGAGCCGGAGGGCGGTAGTAAGCTCCCTACCGGCAAGATGCTGGTGCTCGTACGGATCAACTGATGGTGCGCACCGAGCGCATGACGAGCAGGCACGAGCGAGATGCTCTCGCATTTCTCGCGCGCGCGCCCTACGCGAACGTCTTTCTCAGCTACCTGATCCTCTTCGACCTTGCGGCTGCGACACGTAACGCGCTCTACGTCGCGCTCGACGAGCACGACAACGTGAAGGGCGTTGCGTACTTTTCCCGCCAGGTCGCGCTTGCTGCGGACAGCCCCGCGACCATTGAGGCTTTCGCAAGCATCGGCGCGGCCCATCGCGGCGAGAAGATGCTCGTTGGACCGCGTACCGAGATCGCTGCGTACTGGGACCTGGTACGGGCAAAGCACGACCGGGCGCGCTTAATTCGCGAGCGGCAGTTCGTCATGATGCTCGATCGTTCGATGTTGCTTCCGTACGATCGCAGCGTCGTCGCGCGCCGCGCACGCATCGATGAATGGCCCGCTGTCGCCGACAACTCAGCCTCAATGATCGCTGCCGAACTCGACTACGATCCGCTGCGCTCGTCGCCTGAATTCACCGCAAACGTGCGCGCCATGATCGATCGCGGACTATGGTGGGTAGGCGAGTCGCTCGGGCGCCTGTGCTTCTTCTGCAACGTCGGTCCGTGGAGTCCACAAACGGCGCAACTCCAAGGCATTTGGGTGCCGCCCGAACTGCGCGGCAAAGGTCTTGCGACCGCTGCGCTCGGCGCTGTCTGCGATCGCGTGCTCGAGGTCACGCCGACCCTCTCGCTCTACGTCAACGATTTCAACGATCGCGCGATCGCGCTCTACGAACGCATCGGCTTTAAAACTGTGTCAGAGTTTCAAACGATTCTGTTTTAACCCGGATTCGCCGCCTGGACTCCTTACGAAGCTAGCCAGGTTGAAACGCACCGTCGAAACGACGTACGAAACCGTTACTTTTCAGCCACGGTACATTTGTCATTTGCGCGAACGCTTCTTTGAATACGCTCTGCACATCGCTGAGTTGAGTCCTGGTATCGTTGTTGTAGTCCATTAGGAGATGCTGATACTGTCGTCCGACGCTTCGCTCGGCTATGATGGCGCGAACGACTTGCAAGGCGGGACGATCGTGCGAGAATCCGCCCGTCACTTGTATTGTTGCTTTCTCCATTGCGCAGTAGATACTCAACGTGGCGGCGTTCGCGGGACACTTGCGGTCGTCTTGGCGATTCCAAATAGTGGTGTTCGATAAAAGCACCGCTGCTCGCTGTACGATCTTCTGATCGAGAGAGCTGGGCGAGACTTGATAGTACGAGAACAGGTCGAATCGCAGATCGGCGGACGAAAGGCGAATGTTCGTGGCGGGAAACCATCCCTCGTCGGTATGGAGAACGCCCCACGCTCCCGCGTAGACCTCCAGCTCGATCGGCTCGCTCGATCTCCATCCCTTCATGGTACCGGCCCAGACGGACGCGGTGCGGATGTCGTCAAGCCAAGCACCGGTTGCGGTTTTTGCGACTTGCTTCAGCGTCACGGTCGGAACGTGGTCGAATGCGACCAAGAGAGGGCCGCACGGCCCGCTGAAGTCGGAGCCACGTAGCTGAAGCGTGCAGGTAGATAACGATTCTTGGTTTGCCAGCGCGGCAGGTGAAACTACGGTCGATAAGGCGAGCGTTAGAATAGCGATCGTGAGAAGTATCCGCTTTTCTAAGATAAACATTACTAAATTTAACTACTGGTCGTGGTGGGTGAATTTGTCTCCGACGCTCTGTACCCCAGATTCGACTGCGCGTTCCCCTGCGGTCACCATATTGATGATCCACCGGATCGTGGCCCACACGCCGATGATCGCGAACAGGAAGATGATGACAAATACCCAGGCTGCTGCCTCGGCCATGTGAATGATGGTTTGTTCCATAATGCTCTAGCGCTTGGCTAGCGTGGCAGCTAGACCTGCCGCGTTGCGCGCGACCATCCCATAGATGGAGAGCTGCGGGTTGGCACCAATGCTCGTGGGAAAGGCCGATCCATCGAAGACGTAGACGTTGTCGAGCTGATGATGAAGGCCGGCTCCGTCGACGACGGAAGTTCGCGGATCGGTACCCATCCCGCATCCGCCCATGACATGCGCGCTTACGACGTTGGCGCGAAGAATCTCCATCGGCAGCGCGTCGATCATACGCTCTGCCTCAGCGAACGTCACAACGGGCCGCGCATCTTCGTGAACCGGAAGCACCGTACGCGCGCCCGCGGCAAACTGGATCTGCGCCATCGTCTTGAGCGCCCGGCGCGCCCCATCCCAGACGTACGGCGTGATCGAATAATCGAGGAGCGGCGAACCATCGCTCCGCAGCCCGACCGTGCCGCCCGGACTATCGGGGTGAAAGCCATCGCGCATGAGCGCGATGATGACCTGCAGGTGCGGCATGCCGGCGAGCAGTTGCGCGTGTGTTTTCCCAAACCCAGGAGTAGTTGTCGCTAGCAACACGGGATGTACGGGCGGCACTTCGAGCTTGTAGCCGATTGGACCGTCGAGCGGTTGCGTGTACATGAAGTGGTCGCTGTAGATTGATTGCGGCGCGCCCGCGTAGCCGGCGATAACCTCCGGCATGATCGCCGCCGAAATGACGACGGGATGCAGAAACGTACGTTTTCCGAGCGTACCGTACGGATCCGGCGCTCCGCTGCGTAAGAACAGCGCCGGACTGTTGATTGCTCCGCCGGCAACGACGAACGCGCGCGCATGCACGCGAATCGACGGGGAACATTCGAGCATCGCGGCGTGCGCCCCGTCGAAATGCAAACGCTGTGCACGCGACTGCACGATCAACGTAGCACCTCGATCGAGCGCGCGTGGAATCGTCGTGACGAGCATCGATTGCTTCGCGTTCGTCGGACATCCCATACCGCAATACCCCAGGTTGTAGCAACCTTTCACATTGCGCGGAATAACCGCCGTATCGATACCGAGTGTTTTCGCGCCGCGTGCAAGCGCGGCGTTGTTGGGATTCGGCGGCTCATTCCATGGATGAATCGAGAGGCGTTGCTCCATGCGTTCGAAATACGGCGCGAGCTTTTCCGGCGTATAGTCGCTCAGCCCGTAGCGTTCGTACCAATAGTCGAGCGTTGGCTGCGGCGTTCGGAAGCTGCTGGTCCAGTTGACCGTCGTCGATCCGCCGACCGAGCGTCCTTGCAGAATGACGATGCCCTTGTCTTTGGTGCGCCGTCCCGCCGACTCTTGATACAACTGCGGATATGCTTCGCGCTCCAGCATGTGGAAGTCGCGCGATGAACGCAGCGGCCCTTCCTCGATCATAATCACACGCAGACCCGCATCGGACAGTATTTCCGCCGCTGTACCGCCGCCCGCACCGGTGCCGATGATCGCGACGTCCGCCGCATAGTCACGAGCAGCGCCCGCGCTTGTCGCATCCACGACCTTCCAGCCGCGCGCAAGTCCTTGTTCGATCGGGTCGGGGATCATGCGATGCGCGGCGGTCCGGGATAGCCGATACGCGGCCATGCATTCATGTTGCCGTACCAGCCCGCCATCACGAGTTGATGCAGCGCCGCATAGCCGCTGCGCAACAGTTGCGCGTTGCTCGTGCGCCAGCGCTGCAAGAACGCTGCGACATCGGCATCCGAAGCGCGACCCCACGGGCCGACCCCGGCGACGATGCGCCGCGTGACCGGAAACTCGAGCAACCCAAAAAGCTGCTGCACCTCGCCTTGGACCGCGGCAGGCAGCCCGGCAATTGCGACCTCGACGCCGCGCACTGCCGCATCCAGTGCTTCTTCACGATTCGGTAACGCGCCATCGAGCATCACACGCGCGATCGCGCGGAGCATTATGCGTTGGTCGCTTGGTGGGGCACAACCGCCGAGCGCGAGCAGCATCGCTCCGCCGGCACCGGTTTGTAAGAGCTTACGGCGTGTTAACGTTTGCGAACAACATTCGCCGGCGGTATTCCGAGGGCGATTGACCCATAACGTCTTTGAATGCACGGGAGAAGGTACAACAACTCTGGTAGCCGGTCTCGGCGGCGAGCGCGGAGATCGCGCCATCGCGCTCTTCGAGATGCGAAAGAGCGTACTCGATGCGCAGTGTCTTGACCAGGGTCGAGAACGTGATGCCGACCTTCTCAGCAAAATAGCGTGAGAACGCGCAGGGCGTCATGCCGGCGAGCGCTGCCGCGGTTTCCAAGCGAATTGGCTCACCGATGTGCTCGCGAACGTAGACCGCAGCCGCCAAAGTCCGCGGATAATACAGAATCCGCCGCTGGACGTCGTCGGCCAAAAGACGCGAACGAAAGGCCTGGGTCGTATCGAGCACGATGCAGCCTCCGGGAAATGCGGTTACCGGGCTAGCCCATTTTGGCTAGTCCCCCTATAGTCCTTTTGGGCGTGCGGCTGGCGGGTCCGGCCTGGCGGGCTCGCCAATCCCTTTGGACGATGGCCCGCCACTCTGATCCCGTCGCTATCGACCGGCGTACTCCGCTTGGCGCGGACGGGAATGGCGTCGACCTCGTCCTGGAGCGGGCGCGCATCGCGCTCGCGACCGATGCGGCGAGCGCCGTCGACCTGCTGCTCGGTCTGCGCGAACGGCTTCGCACCGATGCCGACCGTGTCTGCGCCGAGATCTTGCTGGGCTCAAGTTTTGCGGAACTTCGCGAATACGAAACCGCCGATGCGCACTTCGAGCGCGCCCGCGTCTTGCTCGATCATCGGTCGTTGACGCAGGTGGCGTCGCTGGCCGCCGCGCGCGGCCGCCGGTATATTCACGAATTGCGTATCGGCGATGCGTGGCGCTGCTACGAAGCGACGCTCGTCGATCGGCGCATCGAGGGCCGCATTCGGAGCGAACATCTCAAGGGCGAGATCCACCACAGCGAAGCGCGCAATAGCGAACACGCGGCATCCCTGATGCGGCTCATGTTGTTGATTGGCGACGATGTCGACGCGCACATCGCGTTGTGGTACCGTGCCGTTGCCGATCTCGGCCTGGTTGCATGCGAAATTCCCGCTCCCGCTGCTGCTGCTACGGCTGTCGCGGCACTCGAAGCTCGCCCCGTGTGGTCCGCCGGCTTTACAACCGAACGTTTTTACGCGCTCCGCGCGCTGGCGTGGTGCAAGGCCTTGGCGGGTGACGCGCTCGGCGCATTTCGCTTCTTGCGCGAAGCCGGAACGCTGGCGGAGTCGCTTGGGAACGCGCCGTTGCGCGCCATCATTCTCCTCGACCGCGCACAACTTGCGCGAAACGCGCGTGAGGAGCATTGGTGCGCGAACGAACTCGCCGCGGCGAGCGATCTGCTGCGCGACGTAGATTGGCCTCACACCAGCGCCTACGAGCGCATGGTGTTACCGCAATTTGCCGAGGTACTTGCGCCCACCGACGCTCCGAGCGCCGCGGGTGCGCTTGCGCGCTACTCAGCGCTCACGCAGACAAAAGACCCGATCGTCCTGGCTGCCCGCGGGATCGTCCACGTCGCCGACGGTCGCACCCGTGAAGGCGTGCGCGACCTAAGCGCTGCGTACGATGCGTTTGAGCGCGCCGGGTCGGAGTGGCGCGCTGGCAAAGTCGCGATCGCGCTCGCCCAGGCAACCGGCGTCGATCGCTGGCGACTGCTCGCGATCGAGAATTTGGAATTTTACGCGTCATCGTGGCTGTACGAGCAAGCCTGCGATCTGGTCCAATCCGAGCCGCCGCGGGGCGTGTCACTGACGCCCATGCAAGAGCGTGTCTTCAATATGATTTGCGAGGGCCTCTCGACCGAAGCGATCGCGGCACGTCTAGGGCGCAGCCCCTCGACCGTTCGCAATCATGTGAAGCTGATCTTCAAGGCGCTCGGCGTGAATTCGCGCGCTGCGCTTGTCGCCAAAGCGGCGCGCGACGGGCGCTTTACGTGATTCCCGGCGCGCACATCGTGCTGCACCTCGGGCTGTGCAACGCGATGCTCAAGATTCCGGAGGGGAAACCGATCACCGCACACGTGCGGATGGTGGACCGGCTCAATCATCCGCACGTCGACCAAGACGTGACGTTTACGCGGTACGGCCAGCAGTCGGGCGAGGTCACGTTCAACTCGCCGCAGGGAATGTATCAACTTCAAATCGCGGCGCCACAATACCGATGCTACGCCGAAGATTATCTCTTCGTTATCGCGGATCATAATCGCACCATTACCGAACAACTGGCCGACGGAGCGCCGGTGGTGGAACATCCGATGCTGATGACCGGCACGGCACCGCAGTCATTCCTCTATCTCAATCCGACGTATGTGCTTTTCCCGAAAGACACGCCGTGCGACAAGCCCGTACCCGATCCGCTGCCGGCAAGGATCACGATCGAGAACGATCAAGATTCCTTCTACGTAAAGATGTTCTCGGACCCGACGCTCATGGCTGAAGGTCCGGTGGTCGTCGCCTTGCAGCTGGAGACCGCCACCGGCGATAACCACTACATTCGCTTGAAGATTCCGTTCCCGCAGGCGTGGGACGGCGCGCCGGATGAAGTGCAATTCAACGTGACCGATGACGAAGTCGATTGGCTTTCAGGCCAACCGACAGGCGTGCTGCTCTGTCCGCGTCTGTTTAGAACGTCAGCCGGCTAGTCCGCGTCAAGCTGCGGTTTCGGGATAGCACGCACGCCATCGCAGCGTTATGCTGCACGCGGAGGTGCTCATGGCCAGCAAGCAGCGCGAAATCTTACCGATTCCCGACAAGGCCTACGCCGGCTTCATCGCCTACGATGCCAAGGATCCCGATTCGAAGTTTCCTCCGATCGAGCCGCTGACGCCGCCCGCCTGCGCGCCCAACGTCCTCGTCGTGTTGATTGATGACGTCGGATTCGGTGCGTCGAGCACGTTCGGCGGACCCTGCGCGTCGCCAACGGCCGAACGCCTCGCAAAAAATGGCCTGCGCTACACACGCTTTCACACCACCGCGCTCTGCTCGCCGACCCGTGCCGCGTTGCTGAGCGGACGCAATCATCACACCGTCGGGATGGGCGGGATCACCGAGATCGCAACCTCCGCACCCGGCTACAATTCGATGCGTCCGAACTCCATGGCGCCGTTGCCCGAAATCCTGCGCCTAAATGGCTACTCGACCGCGCAGTTCGGCAAGTGCCACGAAGTGCCGGTGTGGGAAACGAGTCCCGTCGGGCCGTTCGATCGCTGGCCGACCGGTTCAGGATTTGAATATTTCTACGGCTTCGTCGCGGGCGAGACGAATCAATGGTATCCCGCAATTCACGAAGGCACCAAGGTCATCGAACCGCCGAAGACGCCCGAAGAAGGCTATCACTTCATGGAAGACATGACCGATCAGGCGATCAACTGGGTGCGGCAGCAACGCCTGCTCGCAGGCGACAAACCGTTCTTCATGTACTTCGCGCCGGGCGCGACGCATGCGCCACATCACGTACCCAAAGAGTGGGCGGATAAGTACAAAGGCAAATTCGATCAAGGCTGGGACAAACTGCGCGAAGAGACGTTCGCGCGACAAAAGAAGGTCGGCGTCATTCCGCAGAATTGCGAGCTCACCGCGCGGCCGAAAGAGATTCCGGCCTGGGATTCGGAAACGCCCGAATTCAAACGCGTCCTTACGCGCGAGATGGAAGTGTATGCCGGCTTCTTCGAGTTCGCCGATCATCACGTCGGCCGCCTCGTTGACGCGCTCGAGCAAATCGAAGTGCTCGATAACACGCTGATCTACTATATCATCGGTGACAACGGCGCATCGGCCGAAGGCACTCCGGAAGGGACCTTCAACGAAGTTATTCCTTTCAACGGGATGAAAGCACTCGAAACCGTGCAGTTCCTCACCGAGCGTCTCGACAAGCTCGGCGGCCCCGAATCGTACAATCATTATGCGGTCGGCTGGGCGCACGCGATGGACACGCCGTATCAGTGGACGAAGCAAGTGGCGTCACATTGGGGCGGCACGCGCAACGGGACGGTCATCCATTGGCCAAAGGGCATCAAGGCCAGGGGCGAGATTCGTAACCAGTTCCATCACGTTATCGACATCGCGCCGACGATCCTCGAGGTCGCGCAACTCACCGAGCCAGTCATGGTCAACGGCGTCGGTCAAGTACCGATGCAAGGCGTCAGCATGGCCTATAGCTTCGATGATCCCAAAGCGGCGGAGCGGCACGAGACACAATACTTCGAAATGTTCGGCAACCGCGGGATCTACCACAAAGGATGGACCGCGGTCACCCGTCATCGTACGCCATGGATCATGACCGGCGCGGCTCCGCCGTTTGACGACGACGTCTGGGAGCTCTATGACACCAACAAGGATTGGTCGCAGGCGCACGATCTTTCACAGGAGATGCCCGACAAACTCCACGAGCTGCAGCGGCTGTGGATCATCGAGGCAACACGCAATCAGGTACTACCGATGGACGATCGTGGCTCGGAGCGATTCAACTCCGATTTGGCCGGCCGGCCGGTGCTGGTTCGCGGCACCTCGCAAGTGCTCGCCAACGGCATGGGCGATCTGAACGAAAACGGACTCATCAATGTTAAGAACAAGAGCCATTCCGTAACGGCGCAGCTGATCGTTCCCGAAGGCAAGGCGGCGCAGGGCGTAATTATCGCGCAAGGCGGAATCGCCGGCGGCTGGATGTTCTACGTCAAGGACGGCAAGCCGACATACCTCTATAACCTGGTTGGGCTCCGCGAATTCAAGATCACTGCGAACGAAGCATTAACGCCGGGCTCGCATCAGGTTCGCATGGAGTTTGCCTACGACGGCGGCGGACTCGCCAAAGGCGGCACCGTCACACTCTTCGTCGATGGAAAAACGGTTGGCAGCGGGCGCGTCGATGCAACGGCGCCGATCATCTTCTCGGGAGACGAAACCTCGGACGTTGGCCTAAAACGCGGATCGCCGATGACGCCGGACATCCCGGCCGGTGAAGCGAGCCGCTTCAACGGAACGGTCAATGTGGTCGTGATCGATCTCAAAGGTGAAGGCACCGATCATTTGCTGTCGCAGGAAGACGTGCTCGGCATGCTGATGGCGCGACAGTAACGGGTTAGTGGCGGGAGCGTGTAGGAATCGAACCTACCAGCCGCCTTGCGGCGGCCTCAGCGATTTTGAAGACCGTGCGAGCCACCAGACTCGTACGCTCCCATGTTGCCGTTTTCGGATAGGGTGGGCTCCTCGCCTGGCGCTATGCTCGATGCGCGGAGGTGCAAACATGCGTGCGATGGCCATGGCGATGGCGGCCGCGATTCTGATCTTCCCGTGCGTGCCAGCCGGCGCCACCGGAACAGTTCGAATTCAGAAACCCGACGGAACAATAAAGACCTATACGAATGTCCTCATACGCGCTAACTCTAACAATCTGGCGCTTACCTCGAGTGATGGAAAAGGAACGCTGGTCTTCGGCAGAGCTTCGTGCACCAAGGTCGGCGAGCTGCTGCAATGTCTGGCCTACGATGCGACCCTCTTGCAAAACGGCGAGCGAATGCACGTCGCGCTAAAGTATGGAACGGTTTGGTATAACCCAAGCAAGACAACGCAGACCCTCAGTCACTCTTCGATACAGCTCCCGTACCACGGTATTTTGATGAGCGCCGAATCAAAGAAGGGCATATACGTATCCCTGACCGGCGTAGTCGATGAGCTCCTCAAATGAACGCCTATCGTTTTGTCTCGATCCTCCTTATAATCTCGCTCGTGCCGATCTCCGCCGTCGCTCAGCGTGGGGGTGGCGGTGCGCGTAGCCGATCGCGTCCTGCGCCCTCCTCCGGCGGATTTGATATGGGACAATCAGCTAGCCATTCGAGCAGCGGACCTGCAGGCACGAGCCGCACGACGACCGCGACCAATACCGGGAGCGGATACGCGCGATCGACGACGGCAACCAACGGCAACGCCAGTCGCACGAGCACCGGCGCCGCGAGCAGCAACGGCAACTACCAACACAGCACTAGCGCCTCGAACGGCTATGGCACTCGTAGCAGCAGCACGAGCGGAAATGTGAACTCGGGAAACTACAGCCATCAGGGCAGCGGCAGTAACCCGTACGGCTCCTACAATACCTCCGGCAGCGGTAATGCGTATAACCGCACGTACAGCGGGTCCGGCACGGCGACCAACGCGTGGGGGCAGACGTACCACGGCAGCACCTCCGCGAGCAACGGCGTCGTCTACCACGGCGCGACCGTTACCAATCCGGTCTATCGCGGGTATCCCGCGTGGGGATGGAACGGCGGCTATGCGTGGTACCCCGCGCCAACCTACTACGGCGGCGGATTTTGGGGCGCATTTGCCATCGGTGCTACGAGCGCCGCGGTCTACGGGTCGATCGTTGCCAACAATACGACCTACACGTCATACCAAGCGAAACCGGACAGTCCCGGCGCAAAGCTCTTGCAGAGCTACCAGCTCACGCAGACGCCGTGTGGCCCACCGAACCTCGTCGTGATCTACGGATCGAACAACAGCGTGATCTGCGCCAAACCGAACAATCTCGTGTCGGCCGGAAACTACAGCGTCAATTCACAGACGCTGACGATAACGTCGCAAAACCCGTAGTCGAACTAGTTCGTGTTCTGTTCGCCCACCGCGGTCTCGTAAAGGAACCAAATCCGCCGTTCGGTTTCGTCGATAAAGACCTCGAGCAGCGAGGCCGTCGCGACGTCGCCGAGATCATCCACGGTTCCGTGCAGGGCGCGCATGCGGCTGAGCAGATCCTTGTTGTCTTCAACGAGCGCACGCAACATTGCGTGCGGTTGGACGAACTCGCGATCGTCGTCATCGACACGGGTGACGTTCGAGATCTGGCCTACGCTTCGTAGCGTCGATTGGCCGAGCTTACGCGACCGTTCGGCAAGAACGTCGATCATCGCAAAGATCTGCGCGGCCTGCTCGTCGAGGAGCTCGTGGTATTCCTTGAAGTGGCTGCCCGAGACGTGCCAATGGTAGTTCTTCGTCTTAACGAAGAGCGCCACTACATCGGCGGTAAGCGGGAGCAGCGCCTTCCCGATCTGTGCGCGGCCGTCCTCAGCAAGGTCGGACGGGGTCCCCAGGCGCGCTTGGAATTCTGAGAGCGTTGTCGTGTCCATGTGGCGTAAACCCGGCCTCGCACAAAGCGGTTGCGCCAGACGTACACAACCTCGGTCATCATCCCGTCCCGCATATGGATCACGTTGTGGCAGTGCAGCGGCCACGTCCCGGCCAGGGTATTGGCGTCGAAGATCCACACATAACCGCGTTACACGAGTGTATGGGACCAATGGCCCAGGGAACTGCCGGGATCATCCGCCGGCGCCGCGAATTAGAGCGACATTGAGAATGCCCGGCTTACGCTTTTCGGGGAGTCATGTTTTTATGTTCCGAGCAGTGAGCTGCATGGTGCTCGTTGCCAGCAGCGTTTTTCTGTGGGGCGAGTCGCAAGCCGACACGCCAAAGCCGACCATCGCGGTCTACGCTCAGTCAGCGGCGTCCACGGTGGGTGCGCAACAACTTGCGGACGACCTTACGCAGCAACTCGTGGCTTCCGGCAGTTTCGTCGTGATAGACCGTGCGCACATTCAAGCTGTTCTCCAAGAGCAAAACTACGCGGCGGAGGGTCAGGTAACGCCGACAACGGTTGCTCAGATTGGCCGTATGCTTGGGGCGAATTATATCATCGTCGTTCAGATTGATTCGTTCACGAAGGCTACGAAAGCGCGGTCTGACGCCGTTTCGTTTCTGCTGGCGCAGACGTATCAGACGGACGTCGACCTAGCGGACCATATGGAGATCCTCGATGTCCGGTCAGGCCAGGTACTTCAATCGGTCTCCGATTCGCAACAAGCGTCCTCGGGCGCGTTTACGGCTCAAGCACGATCAACCGGCGACTCATTCGCTACCGAAGCGGTGCCGAAGGTTTTGGTAGCTTCCGCAACGGCTCTCGCCTCGAAGATCGATCCGGCAAAGATGACGGCCTCGGTAACCGCCACGTCGCAGGTTGCCGGGCGGATCCTGTCTATCGACGATAGCATCATTCTATCCCTTTCTTCAAAGGACGGCATTTCCGTCGGGCAGATGGTGGATTTTTATGACGTTCGGATGGTCCACAATCCCGACACCAACGCTACGATTCGAGCGCTTGTCAAGCGCGGAAGCATTCAGATAACGGAGGTCGACAAGGACTACTCGGTAGCGAAGCCCGTTGAAGGCCATCCAAGAGTTGGCCAAGCCGCAAAGCCGGAGTAGCATGAAACGATCTAGACTTCTACTTGCAATCTGCTCGCTGCCGTTTCTTACAGGAACTCGAGCCTTCGGCGCTTCGCAAAAACGGCTCGCAATCATGATTGTATCGGATGACAATACACTGGGCGCAAGAGAGACGGAGCGCCTTCTGGATAGCCTGACGGGCAATATTCTTAGCAATCACAGTTTTCAGGTGGTCGACCGAAAGCGGTTGGCGGCTGTGATCGCCGAGCAAGGATTCTCAAACTCCGACTACGCCGATCCAAAGACAGCAGCCGCCCTCGGTCGCATCGTTGGGGCGTCGCGCATTCTTCACGTATCCGCGAGCCTTGAAGTTAGCAATAACACTGGCGCGCTCGTTTCGAATCGCGAGGCCGACGTTTCGGCTTCGTTTCAGCTTGTCGGCGTTGACACCGCTCGAATCGTTGCAGCGGGAACCGCCGATGGAACCGGGCAACGCAGAGCCGGCGATATCGGATCGGATACGCGAATCATCGACCAGGCGATCGACGATTGCGCGGATGACCTTTCGGAACAAATTGAGGCCGCAGGATGAAGCGCGCTGGGTTTCTCGCCGTCGCCAGCGCGGTTATCGCGGTTCCCGCGCTTTCCGCATCCCCAACCACCGCCGTGCTGCTCAGTTCGTCTTCGTCCGATCTCGATAGCCAATACCTCGATTTTGTTGCTGGCGCGCTGCGCGCGCGCGGCGTCAACGTCTATGACCCGTCCTCCGCTGACATCTCCTACCACGAACGTGCATCGCTCGTCGCCGAGGCTGTCGGATCGATCTTGGTCGCAGAGGTCAACGGCATTGCCTGGGTGGAAGCACATTACCACACACGGCGTGCAATGTTCATCGAAACACACATTTCCGCATCATCGCTTCCCTACGGTGACTTCACGGTCCATATGGTACGGGCAACAAGCGCATACCGCTGTTTCGATACGAGTACGCGCGCGGTAATTGCCGCGGGAACGGCTCGGGGCGAAGCACGCGGGGAAGACCTGGATACTGCGACGCAGCAGGCTGGCAATCGAAGTCTCCAGACACTTGCTGCAGACGCGGCATCAAAGCTAGCGTAGGTACGGTCTATCGTCCAGCGGGCGCCAACGCCGCTCGGCGGCGGTTGCGCGCCATGACCCGGCAGGTACCTACACGTACACGACCTCGGTCATCATCCCGTCCATCATGTGGATCTCGTTGTGGCAGTGCAGCAGCCACTTCCCTGCCGGGGCATTGGCGTCGAAGATCCAGGTGAGCGTCCCATTGTTGGCACGCACGAGCGAGACGTCCTTACCGAGCGGATGCGCAAGCGCTTTGCCGTCGATTTCGACGACGCGGAAGACGTGCCCGTGCAGATGCATCGGGTGATCCATATCGGTCGTGTTTTTGAAGCGCACGAGTACGCGGTCGTTGCGCTGCACGCGAATCGGCGGCACGTTTGGCCAGGTTTCACCGTTGAGCGTCCACTTCGACGAATTCCACTCGCCGCCGCCGAGCGTGAAGTCGTGGCGGAGTGTGACGCCGCGCTCGTCCACCCTGGCTTGCAAACCGCCGGCAAGTTTTTCATAGGTGAGATAGTCGATGCCGTCGATCGACTGCGGCGCGGAGAGCGGCGCGGCCTTTTCGTAGCCTTCAGTATATACGACCATCGCTTGTTGGAACGCGAGCGGATCGCTTGAGAGTCCTTGCAACAGCCACGCGCCGGGTTTGGTCACCTCGAACCACGCATCATATCGCTCGGCCGCTCCGATGCGCAGCGCGTCGAATTCCATCGGCGCCGGCACGGGATTACCATCGGCGTGCGTGACGCGTAAGCGGTGCTGGGCGAGGCGCACGTAGCGCGTCTGCGTCGCGCTCGCGTTAAGGATACGCAATCGCACGCGATCGCCGACTTTGACTTTGAGGCGCTTCGTGTTCGGGTACGTTGCGCCGTTGACGCAATGGGCAACGTAGTTCACTTCGTCGCCCATTTTGTCGTCGGGCTTCATCTGCAGCATTTCGGACGAACCGGCCGGATCGATCATCGGTGCGTGACTCGTGCCCGCCATCGCCGCCCGCACGCTGCGCATATCGGGCATGTCGTGGAAGATCACCGCGTACTCGACGTCGGCCGGCTCGTCACGCGGATCTTCGATCACGAACATGCCGAAGAGCCCGCGCAGGACGCCCATATCGTTGGCGTGATCGTGGTACCAGCGCGTGCCGGGCGGCTCCGGCGCGAAGTCATAGATGAAGCGGCCGCCGCGCACGACGGGCGTTTGCGTGACGCCCGCGACGCCGTCCATGGCTTCGGTAAGATCACGCCGTGCCAGTGCACGCTGGTTGCAATAGCCGATGCATTGACGTACTCGACGTGCACGCGTTGCCCGCGCCGCACGCGCAGCAGCGGACCCGGAATGCTGCCGTTATAGCCGATCGCGTCGACGGTGACGCCGGGCGACGGGGTGAAGCGCATCGGCGTTGCGATCAAGCGAAACGACGCGACATCATTCGCGAGCGCGCGCGACGAGAGCGGGGCGAGCGCGACGACACTCATCGCGCCGCTGACGCCGACCATAAAATGCGAGCGGCGCACTAGTGGCCGATGACGATCAGCTGGTCGATGGTCTTTCCGTCGTACACGATGTGAATCGTCCATGCGCCGCCCATGTCGAATCGCAGGCGTCCGGTGTACACGTGTGGATCGCTCGTCGGTTTAAAAGTGACCTCTGGCGAGGTCATCGGCGTATGTCCCATCGACATCGACGCAACAGCCGTGACGCTCCTTGGCGGCGTTCCCGGAAAACGAACGCTGACGTCGACATACTCACTGGGATGCTGGGGTGCGACCGTGATGATCGGCTGATTTCGCGTCGCGCTGCCGTCGAGGCTCGAAAGATAATCTGCGATGTCGCCGGCTTGCGCGAGCGTAAAGCCATAGTTCGGCATTGGTGCTTTCGGACTAACCAGTGCTGCGACAATTTGCGCACGGGAGCGGCGATGTTCGATGCCGTAGAGCGCAGGGAAACCCGCGGACGACCCCTGGAACTTCGCGCCGTGGCAACTCGTACAGCCATTCTGCGCGACGAGTTTAGCACCGGAGTTACTTTCAGCTGAGGCGGCGGCCGCCTCACAGAAAGTAAGCTGCAGCGCTCCCGCGATCGCGATTGTAAACCATTTCGAACCTACCACGCTGCTCGCTTCGCAGGATGCGTGTGCGCCCCCCGCATAAGCTGGCAAGCACGTATTTATGATGTTTTTCGAAGCCGAGGCAACGGGTGACGGCGGGCTGCTCCAGCGGCTGCTCGGGATTACCTATGAGATACTGCATGCCCAGGAGATTGCGCCGGCACTCGAGTCGATCTCGCGGGCCGTCGCCGAGCTCTTTGGCTTCAAGTACGTAACGATCGTCGCGGCCGATGCGCCGGGCGGCGAATTGTACCGCCGTGTACTGCTTGGCTTCCCCGACGAGGTCGTGCGCGAACGTCTTGGCGAGCATATCGACCGCAGTTCGGTCTTGGAGATTCTTCCACCCGAATCGGAAGTGCTACCTTACTGCTTCTACAATCCCGCCGAGCGCGAGATCTATTGGAAGCAGAGCATCTATACCGGCTATCGTCCGCTCAACGAACCGCGCACCGCTCCCGACGCGTGGCACGAGCGCGACACGCTTACGCTCGTGTTGCCCGATCCCGACGGCAACATGCTTGGGTATCTTTCGGCAGATGGGCCGCTCGACGGCAAGGTTCCATCGATCGAGACGCTGCGACGCATGCAGCTCTTCACCAACCTCGTCGGCCTCGCACTTGCGAGTTCGCGCTCGCATGCGGTGGAGATCGAGCACCGCCAAAGTCTCGAACAGAATGCGCGTTTGCAGAACGAGTTCTTCAGCATGGTGTCGCATGAAGTGCGTTCGCCGCTCGCCGCGATTCGTGGCGCGACCGCGCTTCTGCAAACGCACTTCGAAACGCTCGGCCTCGAACGGCGCAAAGAATTGCTCGGCGTGCTCTCGAGCTCGACTTCGCGATTGTCTTCGATCTTCGAGGACTTCCTGTTGCTCTCGCGGATGGACGCCGGCCATCTCGCACTACGCATCGAAAAGATTTCGCCCGTTGGTATCATCGAAGAGTCGATGGCGCGCATGCGAAGCGAGTACCCCGACCGCTTGTTCAATGCCGCCTATCTCGATCCGGTGCCGCACATGCTCGCCGACGAAGGCCGGGCGGTGCAAGTGTTGACGAACTTCCTCTCCAACGCCGTGAAGTACAGCTATCCCACCAGCCCGATCCACGTCGATGTCAAAGCATGCAATGCGCATCTGCGCATCGCGGTCATCAACGAAGGTCCCGGGATCAGCGAAGAGGACGGCCTCAAACTCTTCACCCGCTTCGGACGCGTGTCGTCGGGCGAGGGGTCGACCGGCCTCGGCCTCTACATCTGCCGCGAGCTGATCGGGATGATGCACGGCGAGATCGGCTTCGAAAGCGAGCCCGACAAGCACACCTGCTTCTGGTTCACGCTCCCCAAAGCGTAACGAGCAGACCGTATCCGGTCCGCTCTTAAGCTTTGGAAGTATCTTTTTTCCTGTATATATGGTAGAACGTGAACCGTGAAGACCCGTCCCGATATCCGCAACGTCGCCATCATCGCCCACGTCGACCACGGTAAGACCACGCTGGTGGACGCCATGCTCAAGCAGAGCGGCGTCTTCCGCGAAGGCCAACACGTCCAAACCCGCGTCATGGACTCGAACCCGCTCGAGCGCGAGCGAGGGATCACGATCCTCGCCAAAAACACGGCGGTCCGCCATGGCGACGTAAAATTCAACATCGTCGATACGCCCGGCCACGCTGACTTCGGCGGCGAGGTGGAGCGCGTGCTGCAGATGGTGCAGGGAGTGCTGCTGCTCGTTGACGCGGCCGAGGGCGTGATGCCGCAGACGCGCTTCGTGCTGCGCAAAGCGCTCGAGCTCGATCTCAAAGTCCTGGTCGCGATCAACAAGATCGACCGCAAAGACGCGCGCCCAACCGAGATCGTCAACCAAGTCTTCGACCTCTTCATTGAACTGGGCGCAAGCGACGAGCAAGCCGACTTTCCAATCGTCTACACGAACGCGAAGCTCGGCGCGGCGAAGCGCACGCTCGAAGACCCGTCGAGCGATCTCGAGCCGCTCTTCGAACTAATCAAGCATCATGTGCCGGAAGCACCGAGCGAAGACGGGCCATTCCAGCTCCTGATCTCCGCAATCGATCACAACAAATACGTGGGCCGCATCGGGATCGGCCGGGTGTTCCGCGGCGCCTCGAAGATCAACGCGCCGATCGCCAAGGTCGATCGCGAAGGCAAGGTCGTCGGCGGTCTGCGTCTGACGACGCTGCTCACGTTCGCCGGGCTTGAGCGCATCGAAGTCGAGGAAGCCTCAGCGGGCGACATCGTCTGCGTGTCCGGGATCGACGACCTGAACATCGGCGACACGATCGCCGACGCACAATCCCCCGAGGGCATTCACGCCGTTGCGGTCGAC
Source organism: Candidatus Aquilonibacter sp. (assembly GCA_049678885.1). Classification (GTDB taxonomy): domain Bacteria; phylum Vulcanimicrobiota; class Vulcanimicrobiia; order Vulcanimicrobiales; family Vulcanimicrobiaceae; genus Aquilonibacter. The sequence goes on from JBAUEZ010000098.1 coordinate 24,948, forward strand.
GAGCCGACCGTATCGATGTCCTTCTCGGTCAACAACTCGCCGTTCGCGGGCAAAGAAGGCAAGTACCTCACCTCGCGCCAGATTCGTGACCGCTTAATGCGCGAGCTCGAATCGAACGTTGCGTTGCGCGTTGCCGACACCGAATCCGCCGACACGTTCGAAGTGCGCGGACGCGGCGAGCTGCATCTCTCGATTCTCATCGAGACGATGCGCCGCGAAGGCTACGAGCTTGCGGTCTCCAAGCCGCAGGTGATCATCATGGAACGCGACGGCAAGAAGTGGGAGCCGGTCGAGTACGTCGTGGTTGATGTCGCCGAGGATTATTCGGGCGCAGTGATCGAGTCGCTCGGCAAGCGCAAAGCGATCATGTCGAACATGATCAACATCGGCGACTCGCGCCGTCTCGAATATACGATGCCGACGCGCGCGATCTTCGGGCTGCGCGGCGAGCTGCTCACGCTCACGCGCGGCACGGCGGTGATGTCGCATACCTACTACGACCATCAAGAGTGGCAGGGCGAATTGCCGGGTCGCAACGTCGGCGCGCTCGTGGCAACCGATACCGGCCGTGCGACAGCGTACGCCCTCGCCGGCGTGGAGCAACGGGGCCGCTTTTTCGTCGATCCCGGCGAGGAGATCTACGAAGGCATGGTCGTCGGCCGCGCCAACGACGACAAAGACGTCGGGCTCAATGTCGTGCGCGAGAAGAAACTGACCAACATGCGCGCTGCGGGCAGCGACGAGAACGTCAGGTTGCCACCAAAAGAGAACATGTCGCTCGAGCGCGCGATCGAATTCATCGAAGACGACGAACTCGTCGAAGTGACGCCGCAATCGATTCGGTTGCGCAAGCGCGTTCTCGATGAAGGCGAACGCATCAAGCAGCGCCGGCGCGAAAAAACGAGCGTCTAGCTTCCCAGTAGCCCGCGTATCCGGTCGGCAAGCGTAGACGCGTCGAGATACGGCGCGTTGGTCAGGCCGAGCTGCTGCATCCAATACGTCGGTCTAGGCGGCAAGTTCTCGGTCCAGCGAATGCCTGGCGCATAAGCGAGATAGACATCCCACGCAGCTTGCGGCGTGAGCAGCACGCGCCCGAACTCGATGCCGGTGACATCCGAGCCGTCCCAATAGTGCAGCGCACGCGGGTCGTCAATCAGACGGCTCGCCCGGACCGCGTCCGGTTGCGTTCCGAACAGTTGCGGAACCCACACAACAAGCGCGGTTAACTTCTTCGATGCAATGCGCGACAGCAC
>JBAUEZ010000099.1:0-6323 GCA_049678885.1 Candidatus Aquilonibacter sp.
GGGGCGAAAGAAACGAAGAATTACTTGATCTCGACCTTGGCGCCGGCTTCCTCGAGCTTCTTCTTGACGCTCTCGGCTTCGTCTTTGGTGACGCCTTCTTTGATCGCCTTGGGCGCGCTCTCCACGAACGCCTTCGCCTCGGTGAGGCCTAGGCTCGTGAGCTCGCGCACCGCTTTGATGACCTTGATCTTCTCCGGTCCCGCTTCCGACAGGATCACGTCGAATTCGGTCTTCTCTGCGGCCGGTGCAGCGGCTGCGGCGGCCGGGCCCGCGACCATCGCGACCGGTGCTGCGGCGCTGACGCCGTACTTCTCTTCGAGCTGCTTGACGAGATCCGCGAGCTCGAGGACGGTGAGTTTATCAATTTGGTCGATGACTTCGGCAACTGCCATGATAGATGAATCTCCTTAAGCGTTCGAACCCGCGGCTTCTTTTTGCTCGCGGATGGCATTGAGTGCGCGGACTAGGCCGCTCTGATTGCCCGAGAGCACGGTAACAAGACCGCGCAACGGGTTCGCGAGCGTACCAACGAGTTTAGCGATGAGTTCGATCTTCGGGGGCAGCGCGGCGAGGGTTTCGACTTGCTTCTTATCGACGAGCTTTCCGTCGATGTAGGCAGCTTTGATCCCAAGCTTCTTGCTGTCGTCTGCGAACTGTTTGATCGCCTTCGCGGGCGCGACCGGATCGGTGCCTGCGAAAACGATGCCGGTCGGGCCGGCCAGAAACGCATCGAGCTGCTTAGCGAGGTCATCGCCGGCAGCGATCTTGAAGAGCGTGTTCTTGACCACGGCATACGTGCTGCCGTCTTTGCGCAGCTCGCCGCGAAGTTTCGTGATCTCTTCGACGGTGAGTCCCGCAAAATCAGTCAAGAACAAGTTCTGCGAACCGGCGAGCCGATCGCGTAACTCTTTTACCGCGTTTTCTTTACGTGCGGTTGGCATTGACGTTTGTTTCGCTTTCTTACAAAAACAAAAGCGCTCCATCCGTCCGGAGGGCGCTTGAAGAAAGCCAAACAACGCCTGCGCGCTGGAGATCTCTTTCGTCGCACCTCGGTAGGGCTCGGCTTTCGCCTCGATTAACTGCCCTGCGGCAGCCCTACGGTCTTCGGAGCCAAGGGGTAGACTATCACAGCGCGCCCCTTAGCGCAACCGGAGGAACCCAACCGATGCCCCCAGTTCAAGAGGACGCGGCCCTGGCTCGTCTGCTCGAGGGAAACCGCCGGTATGTCGACGGTCATCCCCGCGCAGCCACAGCCTCCGCGCACCGCGTCGAGCTTGCCGATGCGCAGCGGCCGTTTGCGGTCGTGCTCGGGTGCTCGGACTCCCGTGTGCCGGTCGAGACGATCTTCGACCAGGGCCCGGGGGACCTGTTCGTCATTCGTCTGGCCGGAAACATCGTGACCGCCGAGGGACTCGGCTCGATCGAGTACGCAATCGAATTGCTCGAGAGCAGCCTTGTTATCGTGCTTGGACACACCGGGTGCGGGGCGGTGCAAGCCGCTCTCTCCGTGGCGCAAACCGGGAACTCGCCGCCCGGACACATCGCGCTCTTAGCCGAAGCGATCGCTCCCGTTGCGCGCGAAGCGAATCCCGTCGAAGCGAACGTGCGCGCGTCGGCACGCGCCGTTGTTCGGCGGTCTTCGATCGTTCGTGCGGCGATGGCGCGGGGAAGCGTTCGCGTCGCCGCCGCAATCTACGATCTGCATTCCGGCCTCGTTACGCTGTTGGAGTAGACTTCCGATCCTCCATCACACGTAGCGGTCGTAGCACGCCGATCGAAAGCAACGCCGCCACGATGTTGAAAACTGCTGCGACCGAAAGCGCGAGCGTCCAACTTCCCGTCATTGCCGTAAGCACGCTAGCTAACGGCACTATGAGCGAACCCGTGCCCTTCGCAGTGTAGAGCATGCCGTAGTTGGTCGTGGCGTACTTCTGCCCGAACTGATCGCGCGTTGTTGCCGGGAAGATGCTGAAGATCTCGCCCCATGCGAAGAATACGATGCCCGAGAGCAGTACGAAGGCAACCGGTGAATGGCCGAACTTCATTAGCGCGAAGATACCGATGCCTTCGAGCAAGAACGCGAGGAACAGCGTAAGCTCGCGCCCGATGTTATCCGAGACCCATCCGAGCAATGGTCGGGTGAAGCCGTTGACCAGGCCGTTGATCGAGAGCGCATAGGTCAGCGTCGCCATCGTCACACCGAAGATCGAAACGCGCGTCGCGGCGATGCCAAAATCCTTGGCGATTGGACCGAGTTGCGCGACGGCCATCAAGCCGCCCGCCGCGACGAGCGTGAACATCACGTACATCACCCAGAAGATCGGCGAACGCAAAGTCTCGCCTGGCGTATAGTCGTGATTGCCTTGCAGCACTTTGATCGGTCGCGCTTCCTTGACGCCCGTCGCGGGCGGCGTGATTAGGAACAAGCCGGCGATCACCACGACAGCGCCTTGCAGCAAGCCGAAGACGAGGAACGTCTGCTGGTACCCGCTGGTCTTCAGCATCCATGTCAGCGGAATGATCGTGAGCGCAGTACCGGCGCCGAATCCCATCGCCGTCAAGCCCGCTGCAAGGCCACGGTTTCCGGCGAACCACTTGAGTGCGTTCCCAACGCACGTGCCGTAGACAATGCCGGCGCCGATGCCGGCAAGGATACCGCCGAGATAGAGTACTGCGAGCGATGTTGCAAAAGAGTTGGTCACCCATCCGAGCGCGGCAAAGATGCCGCCGATAATGACCATGCGGCGCGGGCCGTAGCGATCGACGAGCGCAGCTTCAAACGGCACGAGCCATGTTTCGACCAGCACGAAGATCGTGAAGGTCACTTGAATTGCCGCCCGCGACCAGCCCATCGCGGTATGGAGCGGATTTACAAAGACGGTCCATCCGTACTGGAGGTTCGCGATCATCGCCATGCAGACGATGCCCGCTACGAGCTGGATCCAGGGATTAGCCAATACGCTTGTTCGCGGCGCTGCCGCGGCAGTTTGACCGGCCATTCATGCACCCTTTCTCACATATAAACCGAGTAGCAACAGATCCGAGTGATTTAGCGGCGGAGATTAATCCAAATGGTCTTCTTATCTGTGTAGTTGTCGAGAGCGGTCTCTCCAAGGTCGCGACCCATGCCGGAGTCGCCTCCCAAACCGCCCCACGGCAGGCGCGTGTCGCTCTGCCCATAGGTGTTCACCCACACGGTTCCGGCGTGCAGGCGTTGCGCCATGATGTGCGCGCGAGCGATATCTTTGGTCCAGACACCCGCCGCAAGACTGAAATCCGATTCATTAGCGATGCGCACGGCGTCGTCTTCGTCTTTGAAACGAATTACGGCCGCGACCGGCCCGAAGATCTCTTCGCGCGCGATCTTCATCGAGTTGTCGACCTCGGTAAAAACCGTCGGTTCGAGGAAATAGCCTTTGGTTCCAATGCGTTCCCCGCCGGACTTGAGCGTCGCGCCTTCGGACTTCCCGCTCTCGATGTAGTCCATGATCGAGTTCATCTGCTTCTTCGAGATGACCGGACCCATGTAGGTGCTCTCGTCGAGCGGATCGCCGACCTTGAGGGTCTTCGAGCGCGAGACCATCTTGTCACAGAACTCGTCGTACATTTCCTGCTGCACGAGCACGCGAGAGCCGGCTGAACAAACCTGTCCGCTGTTGAAGAAAATGCCGGCCGACGAGCCTTTTACCGCCGCCTCGATGTCGGCGTCGTCGAAGATCAAGTTCGGCGATTTGCCGCCGAGTTCGAGCGTCAGTCGGGTGACGAACGGCGCGGCGTTCTCCATGATCAGCTTGCCGACGGCGGGGGAACCGGTGAACGAGATCTTATCGACATCGGGATTGCGTACGAGCGCCATACCTGCCGTGGATCCCGGACCCGGGACGATATTGAGCACGCCCGGCGGCACGCCGGCTTCGAGCGCGAGCTCGCCGAGCAGCAGCGCCGTGAGCGGCGTCTCGGTCGCGGGCTTCATCACGATCGCGCATCCGCACGCAAGCGCAGGTGCAATCTTCCACATCGAATTCATCAACGGGAAATTCCACGGCACGATCGCCCCGACGACACCGACCGGTACGCGTGCGATGTAGGTGAGTGCGTCGGGGCGCACCGGCACAACGTCGCCGGTGATCTTGTCCGGCCAACCTGCGTAGTACTCGATGCAATCGAGCATCGCGGGAAAGTCTTGACGACGCACCGAGCTGATCGGCTTTCCGCCGTCGAGTGACTCGAGCGCGACGATCTCATCTTGTCGCTCGCGAATCAACGCCGCGAACTTCACCATGATCCGCGCGCGATCTGCGGCGCGAATCTTGCCCCACGGGCCTTCCTCGAGCGCTTTGCGCGCGGCCTTCACCGCGAGTGCGGCATCGTCGGCGTCGGCTTGTGCGACGTCGGCAATCACGTCTTCGGTCGCGGGATTGTGGGTTGCGAACGTTTTGCCCGAGAGTGCATCGACCCACTTGCCGTCGATCAGCAGTTTCGTCTGCGGTAACCGAATCAGCGCACTCGGCGTTGCGGCCATAGCCATGATCAAATAACCCCTTCCGTTCGCAGGTTCGCCACCTGCGCAGAATCGTAGCCCATCAGTTCTTTTAAGAGTTCGTCGTTGTGCTCGCCCAGGAGCGGCGCGCGTCGATATTCCACCGGCGAGTCGGAGAGGCCGAGCGGGGAACCGATGGTGTAGTAGGTTCCGCGCTGCGGATGTTCGACTGCGGCAACCATGCCGCGCGCTCGCAACGACTCATCTTCGAGCAACTCGCTCATCGCGAGCACCGGCCCGCACGGAATGTCGTGCGCATTACAACGCTCGAGCACTTCGTACTTGGTGTGTTGCTGCGTCCATGCTTCGATGACGCGAAATACTTCATCCAAAATCAATACGCGCGCCTCGGGTGTTGCGTACTTCGGATCGGCGATCAAATCGGGACGGCCTATCTCGTTACAGAGCGGCTCCCAAATCTGCGGCTGAATGATCAGATAGACGTAGTCATTCGGACCGCCGGGCGCGCAGCGTAGCGCCGATCCCGGATGCCCTCCGCCCGATGCGTTGCCCGATCGCGGCACGGCGCCGTTGAACGAGCGATTGGGATATTCGCTGAGCGGTCCCCGCGCAATCCGTTGCTGGTCCCGCATCTTCACGCGGCAAAGGTTCAGCACCGAATCTTGCATCGTACATACGACGCGTTGTCCCACGCCGGTATGCACGTCGCGCTGATACAGCGCTGCGACGATCGCCGCCACGGCATGAATGCCGGTTCCGGAGTCGCCGATCTGCGCACCGGTGACAAGCGGTGGCCCTTCTTCGAAGCCCGTTGTGCTCATCGATCCGCCCATCGCTTGTGCGACCGGTTCATAAGCCTTCGCGTCCGCGTACTGTCCGGGGCCGAAGCCTTTGATCGACGCGTAGATTATCCGCGGGTTCAGTTCGTGAATTTTCTCCCACGGAAAGCCTTGGCGGTCGAGCACACCGGGGCCGAAGTTCTCCACCAGCACGTCGCATTCTTGAATGAGTTTCGTGAAGATCGCTTTGCCTTGCGGCGTCTTGGTATTGAGCGTCAACGAGCGCTTGTTGCCGTTGAGCATCACAAAGTACAGGCTGTCGGCGTCGGGGATGTCGCGCAGTTGCTGCCGCGTGATATCGCCGCGCCCAGGAAGCTCGACCTTGATTACATCGGCCCCGAGCCAGGCGAGGATCTGCGTGCACGAAGGTCCGGACTGGACGTGCGTCATGTCCAGCACACGGACCCCGTCGAGTGCCTTTTTCGTCTTGGTTTCGATCATTTGTACATCGTCTGATTTTCAGTGCCGGGTGCGTACGCATCGGGATCGAGCCACACATTGATCACTGCGCAAGTTCCCGCCGCGCGCGCCCGCTCGAGTGCCGGTCGAATCTGCTCGGGCTCGCGCACCGCTTCGCCGTAGAATCCGAGCATGTCGGCGAACTTCTCGAAGTCGACATCACCCAAATAGTTCCCAACATCGCCGCGTTCTTTACCGTACTTCTGAATTTGGCCGCAACGTATCTGATTCATGTAACTGTTGTTCCCGACGATCGCGATATAGGGCGTGCCGAAGCGTACAGCCGTTTGCATGTCGAAGCCGGTCATCGCAAACGAGCCGTCGCCGAAGAGCGCGACGACTTCGCGATTCGGATGCGCGAGCTTCGCGGCCATTGCGAAACCCGTCCCAACGCCGAGCGAACCGAGCGGACCAGGATCCATCCAGAGTCCCGGCGCTTTTGGGCGCACGACGTTGCCCGCAAAGGTGACCACGTCGCCGCCATCTCCAACGAAGATCGAATTGTCGGTGAGAAATTGATCGAT
>JBAUEZ010000100.1:0-13140 GCA_049678885.1 Candidatus Aquilonibacter sp.
GGGTTGGGGCGCAACGCCGCCGACGCTTGGAAGGGCTGTCGAGTCTTGGTAGGTCCCGAACAGGCAGCAGAGGAGTCGTCCAATCTTGTTGCTGCCGAATTCCGTGTAATAGATGTTGCCGTCAGTACCTTCGGCGATGCCAAAGGGCTGCGATCCGCTGGCAACTGTCGTTTCGCCGGCCGTTCCGTAGACGACGTTGATATAGCCGAGATGACCGCCGGTTTGATCGGTGTACCAGACGGTGTTGTCGCCGCGGTTCATCATTTGCACCGGGTTGCCGCCGCCGAATAACAGGCCATTTTCGACGAACGGCCCGGAGATCGGCGATTTGATGATCTTGCTCGCGTTGTACTCTGCTGCCCACACTGCGCTGACACCGTCGGAAACGATGCCTTGCAGGTCAGCATTCGACGTGGGAATCAAGTACTCGGAGATCGTGCCCGACGCCGTAATTCTCGCAATGTCGTTGCCCGGGTTGGCCTCCGTGAACCACATGTTGCCGTCAGGGCCGGCGGTGATCCACTGCGGATTGTTTCCGGACGCGAGCGCGTATTCGTAAACCGTGGGCGTTGGCGCGAAGGTGGCCGTGCCCGCGGTCGCATTTCCTGCGCTGGCCGTGATCGTCGCATTAACCAACGTGCCGCCGGTGTAGTCGAGCGTGACGGGCGCGAATCCCGGGTTGGGGAGTTCACTCGCCGAGAACGAGAGTGTTCCGCTCTTTGACGGATCGTTGATGGAAAGCTGAATCGGCGTATTGAAATCGCCTGGGCCGGTGATGACGTCGCCGTCGGCGTCCAGTGCGTCGATGTTGAGTCTGACATTCGCCGGCGTTCCAGCCTTTGGTGACGCATTCGGGATCGTGATCTGCACGGTCGCGATTACACCGTTGATGATCGAGGACACAACGTTCGCGGACCCGGCGCTAACGGTTTGCGTGACCAACGCCTGCCCGAGTACGTTACCCTGCGCATTCTGTTCGTCGAAGACTTGGATGAAAAACGTATCGCTGCCGGTTGCTGCATTGAAGGTCAACGATGTTCCGGGACTGTTGAGAACAGCAACGGTCCCCGTCCCGCTCGCCGCCGTGTAACCGCCATTCACCGTGACCGAGACGCTGCGCGCATTTGCCGGAACGTACATCCGTCCGCGCGAGTCGGGGCGACGCAACGCCGTAGGCGTCGTATCGTTCCACTTCATTTTGAATGTAACCGATGCCGTGTGACCGCTCGCTGGTGCACTGGGCGGCGTGGCCGTGGCAGTAATCGAGGGCGCGTTCGGTATGCCGGGAGCGCCCCCGCCGCCGCCGCCGCAACCGGCTAACATAACGATCGCGGCGCAGCACGCCGCCGTGAGTCGTGAGGTGCGCGAAATGAAACGAGCGCCAGATAACATCATGGTAGCCTGCCCTTCTGTACGGCGGTGCCTTTGCTTCATTACAGCGTTCTCAGGTGGCTCCCTGGAAAGTGGGAGAAAAAGACCAACTCAGGTTCACATAACAAACATGCAAGGGGGCGCTTGAAGCAGAGACGAAGCCGCGCGAGTATGCATCGTTTGATCATCAGTTGTGTTATTTTGACGGCGATGCTCGTGCCGGCGCCGACGCGGGCGCAAACGCCGGTGCGCGCCGCGCACGCGATGGTCGTTACCGAGCAACGGCTCGCTTCCCAAGCCGGAATCAACGTACTTAAAAACGGTGGCAACGCGGTCGACGCGGCAGTTGCCGTCGCTTATGCGCTCGCGGTTGTCGATCCGTGTTGCGGCAACATCGGCGGCGGCGGTTTCATGCTGATTCGCATGCACGATGGGCGCGAACGCTTCATCGACTTTCGCGAGAAAGCGCCGCTGCGCGCCACGCGCGACATGTATCTCGATGCGCGCGGCAATGTCGTGCCGGAGCGATCGGTTCGCGGCTGGCTTGCAATCGGTGTGCCCGGCACGGTGATGGGCCTCGATCGCGCTTTGAGCGAGTACGGCACGATGCAGCGCGCGCAGGTCATGGCACCATCGATCGAGCTCGCGCGTGACGGCTTCGTGCTAGATCCCGGTGATCTGATTCCGTTTAAAGGTGCACCGGCTGCGGGCTATACCGTAGAATCGGTCTTCGGCGCGCCGAACGTACGCGCGATTTGGATGGCCGACGGCGCGTTGCCGCACGCGGGCGAACGCATCGTGCAAACGAATCTTGCGCACTCGCTGGAATTGATTGCGAAGAACGGCGACGACGCATTTTATCGCGGATCGATCGCGCGCGCAGTTGTTGCGGCCAGCGACGCCAACGGCGGCTTGCTCTCGATGCAAGACTTCGCGAGCTATACCGTCGACGAATCGCAGCCGCTGCACTGCGACTATCACAGCCTCACCATAATTTCCGCGCCGCCGCCAAGCTCGGGCGGCGTGACGCTCTGTCAAATCATGAATATCGTGGCGCCCTATCCGTTCGCGCAGTGGGGTTGGCATAGCGCGCAAGAGACGCACTATCTCGTCGAAGCCGAGCGCCGTGCGTATGCGGATCGCAACGCATATCTTGGCGATCCGGCATTTGTCCACGATCCGATCGCGCAGCTGCTCGATCCGGGTTACGCAGCGCAGCTGCGCGCGCAGATTGGGCCGCAGCGCGCAACGCCGTCGTCGCAGGTGAAGCCGGGCTTGAACATCAGCGTGCACGAGAACGGCGAGACGACGCACTACTCGATCGTGGATAGCGCCGGGAACGCCGTCGCCGTCACCTACACGATCAACAATTGGTTCGGCGCGGGCGTCATCGCCGGCGATACCGGTTTCTTCCTCAACGACGAGATGGACGATTTTACGTCGAAGCCCGGTGTGCCGAATATGTTCGGCTTGGTGCAGGGTGTGCTCAACGACGTCCAGCCCGGGAAACGTCCGCTCTCGTCGATGGCACCGACGATGGTGCTGCGTGACGGCAAACTCGCGATGGTGACGGGAAGCCCGGGCGGCTCCCGGATTATCACCATTGCACTGGAGACAATCCTGAACGTTTTCGATTTCGGGATGAATGCGCAGGCTGCCGTCGACGCTCCACGCATCCACATGCAATGGCTGCCCGACCGTGTCGAATATGAGCCAAATGCGCTCACCGATGCGACGCTCGCAGCGTTGCGCGGCGATGGCTACACCTTTGAAGAAGTCCCGTTTTGGGGTTCGGCGCAAGCTATCGTCGTCGACCCCGTGACCGGCCTGCTGGAGGGCGGAACCGATCGTCGCCGCCCGGCAGGGGCTGCGCTCGGCTATTAGTCTAGGGTCTTCCTGACCATAAGAGGCGGACGTCCTACCCAATTAACCGAGCGCCTACATGAAAGTTATCGCGGAGGCCGAAGAAGAGCACGGCCGGTGTTTGACGATAACTTTGGACTCGTTCGGTCCGTTGTGGACGGCGGGGATGCCGCACCGTCGCAGGGCGCAGCGCGCGCAGTTGAGCATCTTGCTCAAATGCGCTCGTTTCTCAAGCGCCTTGATACCGAATTGCCGCAAGTTATCGTCGAGGCGCTCGAAGAGGCCGCGCGTATAGCCGGCGCCGACGTAGCCGCGATTTTCGAGGTCCAGGGCGACGTTATGCAGTGCGCGTTCTCGACCGATCCGAGTCTGCTCGAAACGCGCATCGAGATGGGCGACGAGCAAGAAGTGCGCGAGCACGGTGTCGCCCTGCTGCGCAGCGCGGCGACTGTCGCCGATGCGCTCTGCGCAATGCTTCACGCCGGCGATCGCGAATGGGTGCTACTGCTGGGAGAGCGCAAGGGTCACATCGATCGCGCAATCTTCGAAGCCGATGCCGAGACACTGCTCGACGTGTTCACCCAGCTGCTGCGCCAGTTGTGGTACGTCGCCAATCCACGCTCGTTGGTCGATCACGTAACCGGTCTTCCCGATCGCTGGGCGACGATGAATCGTTTGAGCGACACGATTTCGGCGGCCAAACGCAACGGCATGCACGCGGCCCTGCTATTCATCGACCTTAACGGATTCAAGGGCGTCAACGATTCGTTCGGCCATGCGCATGGCGACATGGTGCTAAAGCTGATCGCGGCGACGCTGCGCGAGGCGCTCCGTGCAAACGAGTTCGTCGGACGCATCGGTGGCGACGAGTTCGCGGTTATTCTGCCGGTGGTGCGAAGTTCTGAGGAAGCGTGCGCGGCCGCGAACCGTCTGGCTGAAAGCGTGCGTGATCTCGAGATCGTGCACGGCGGTGGATCGGTTTCGCTCAGCGTCGGCGTGGCATTCTATCCCGAGCATGCTACCGATGTTGAGGATTGGTTGCATCATGCTGACCTCGCAATGTATCAAGCCAAACGACAGCACGAGTCGTACTGCATCTTCAATCCGGGTCAATCGCCCGATTGGACGCCGCCCGCAATTGAAGTCGAAGAGGCATTCACGCGCGAGTTCCTGCTGTGCTTCCAACCGATCTTCGAAGTCGAGTCGGGCACGGTCGTTGCGGCCGAAGCGTTGCTGCGTTCATTGCATCCGCAAGACGGCGTGCAATCGGCGTTCATCACGATGGAGGCGGCCCGTGCGCGGCGCTCGATCGAGCATCTGGATGCGTGGGTGACGCGGCGCGCGCTTGCGTGCGCGAATGAGTGGCGTGCGCAGGGCGTACAGCGCATCCACGTTAATATCGGAGATGCCTCGGATGATATTCTTCGCAATGTCCTGCGCGCGGTCGACGCTAGCGGGTGCGACACGTCGATGCTCGCCGTCGAACTCGAGTGGTCGAAATTCCTTGCCGATATCGTGTCGTATCACGATTTTGCCGAAAGCGCCGAGCGCTGCGGGCTCTATGTCGGCTTGGATGGGTTCGGCGAGACCGAGCTCGATCTTACGCTGCTCGAATCGCTCTCAGCGCGCTTCGTAAAGCCCTCGCGCGCGCTCTTGCCATCCGGCGGCGCGCACGGCAAAGGCCTCGATGCAATCGTCGCGCTCTCACGCGTCTACGGCTGGGACGTGGTTGCCACACGCGTCGCAACCGCCGACGACCGCGCTGCTTGTCGCGCCGCCGGGGTGAAGTTTATGCAGGGTTTTGCAGTCGCACAGCCGATGACCGCAATCGACTTCAACCAATGGATCGAAACCAGCCCGCGCATCGCTCTCGTCGTTTAATCGCCTCATGCGCGCTCGCAGCGCAGGTCGACGGGGCATGCCGCTGGTGCGCGGACGCACTTCCCCCGCGGCGCAAGATGTGGTGCAGCGATCGCTGCGCCGAAGCCTTTTGGAAAAATCACTGGTGGACGCTCGCGCGGCGGGCGGCAAAGAAGCGCGACAAATACCGGTGCACGCGTTGCGGCCACAAGCCGCCGCCCCGCTCTGACCCCAAGTACAAACGGCTGCGCAAGACCGACCGGCTCGAAGTCAACCATATCGAGCAAGCTCGCGGTGCGCACAACGTGCTGAGTTGTTTGCACCATCTCAAGAATCTCGAAACGCTGTGTCTCGGGTGTCATCGTGAAATCACCGCTGCGGCGCGAACGCTACACTGATCGTCAGGAAAGTCCCGCGCGCGTCGAGGCGCTTACCGACGGCATATTCTCGGTCGCAATGACCCTGCTCGTATTGGGCCTTGCGATCGATGCGCACGAAGCATCCGCTGCCAGCGCAAACGCCGACCCGTGGAAAGCGCTCGTCGACGGCGGTATCGGTTGGAAACTGCTGTTCTTTCTTGCGAGCTTCGTGGTGGCGGCATGGTTTTGGACCGGACACGTGCTGATCTTCTGGGGGATCGAGCGCATGAACCGCGTCCTCGTGTGGTGGAACGTCGCGTTCTACATACCGATCGTGCTCGTGCCGTTTACCACGGCGTTGCTCGGGGCGTTTCCGCACTCGAATCTCGCCGGCGTGTTCTACCTGCTCGACATTCTCGGCGCAAGCCTGACAACGGATGCTATTTGGTTTTATAGCGTGCGGGCCGGCCTCATCGCTGAGCGTACGCCGCCCGAGCTCGTGCGCGCGATCGGCAGACGGCTCGTGTATGTCACGGTAATCATGGCGGTCGCGAGCGCGGTCGCGGCGTTTTTTCCGTACGTTGCGATCGGCGCGGTACTGCTTGCAATGCTTTACGTCGCGGTCACGACGGGGTCGCGACTGCTGGTCGAGGATCCCGGACTAACGCGCTAGGTCCTGGCCTGGGGGCCCTGGTATAACGGCAATATGCAGACCTTGACCCTCGAGCGCCGCAAAGAGCTTGAATTGCGGGCCAACGACGTTCGCGTCGGGATCATTCGCTCGCTCCTTGCCGCCGGCTCCGGGCACTCCGCCGGCTCGCTCGATATGGCCGATGTGTTCACCGCACTGTACGGCTTCATCATGCGTCACGACCCGAAGCGGCCCGACTGGGAAGACCGCGACCGCTTACTGCTTTCGTGCGGCCACATCGCGCCGGTGCGCTACTCGGCGATGGCCAACTTTGGGTATTTCCCCGTCGACGAGTTGCTGACGCTGCGTAAATTTGGTTCGCGATTACAGGGGCATCCCGAGCGCGTAAAACTTCCGGCGCTCGAGACGACCTCCGGTCCGCTTGGCGAAGGGCTAGCGCAAGGTACGGGCATGGCAGTCGCCGCGAAGATGGACAAGAAGGATTGGCGCGTGTACGTCGTTTGCAGCGACGCCGAGCATCAATGCGGATTGCATATGGAAGCGATGATGACCGCCGGGAAATTCAAACTCGACAATCTCACCGTCATCATCGATCGGAATTTCATTCAAATCGACGGCAGCACCGAAGAGGTGATGCCGCTCGAACCGTTCGCCGACAAATATCGCGCGTTCAATTGGGAAGTCTTTGAATGCAACGGCAACGACATGGGCGAGCTCGTCGACACGCTGCAGCGGGCGAAAGCATTTAAAGGCAAGCCGCAGGTAATCATTGCGCACACGGTGCCGGGCAAGGGCGTGAGCTTTATGGAAGGCGACTACACCTGGCACGGGAAGCCGCCGAACAAAGAGCAGGCCGACACCGCACTGGCCGAACTCGCTGCGACGCGTGAAAGGCTGCTTGCCAATGTCTAGTACGGACACGCTGGATCAAGCAGCTAAGGCGATGGCGCTTGTCGATTACCGCAACGCGGGCGAGTTGAAATCGCTCCCCACGCGCAACGGCTTCGGCGAAGGGCTGATCGAAGCGGGCAATCGCGACAAGAACGTGCTTGCGATTTGCGCCGATCTGGCTGAGTCCACGCGCATGGAGGGCTTCAAAAAAGCGCATCCGGCGCAGTATCTCGAGATCGGCGTCGCCGAGCAGATGCTCGTCGCGATGGCGGGCGGACTCGCTGCGGCCGGCAAGACGCCGTGGATCGCATCCTACGCGATGTTCAATCCGGGACGTTCCTGGGAGCAAGTGCGCACGATCATGGCGCTCAACGAGACCAACGTGAAGATCGCGGGCGCGCACGCCGGCGTTTCGGTTGGTCCCGACGGCGCAACGCACCAGGCGATCGAGGATATCGCGATCACGCGCGTGATTCCGCACATGACAGTGGTCGTACCGTGCGACTCCGTGCAAACCAAGAAGGCCACGATTGCGCTGAGCGAGCGCTTCGGCCCCGTGTATCTGCGCTTTGCGCGCGAGAAGTCCGCGATCGTCACGACCGATGCGACGCCGTTCGAAGTCGGCAAAGCGCAGACGTTCCGCGACGGCGACGACGTCGCGATTGTTGCGTGCGGTATCTTGGTATACAACGCGCTTGTAGCTGCGGATGAACTTGCGCGCGAGGACGGCATCGATGCGCGCGTGATCAACAACCACACGATCAAACCAATGGACGAGGACACGATCGTAGAGGCGGCGCGCGCGTGCGGTGCGGTGGTGACCGTCGAAGAGCACCAGGTGCACGGCGGCATGGGCTCTGCGGTTGCTGAGACACTCGCTGCCAAGGCGCCGACCGCGATCGAGTTCGTGGGCGTGCAAGACCGCTTCGGACAGTCGGGCGATCCGGTCGAACTAATCGAGTACTACGGAATGGGGACGGCGGCTATCAAGGATGCGGTCCGAAGGGCGTATGCCCGAAAGCGCGGCTAGCAGACCGATGTTTTAGCTAGGTTGCTCGTGGGTAGGTATCACGAGCAGCAGCATGACCTCCAAAGCGACGGGCGAGTTCGAGGCATCCACGCTTCGCACGTTCGCGCAGCGTCTTGGCCGCATTGCGCTCGTAGCGCAATCCGATGGGCAATGCGCCCACATCAATCCGGCCTGGACCGCGTTTACCGGACTCGACGTCGCGCATTCTCTGGGAAACGGTTGGCAGTTGGCCGTGCATCCGGTCGACGTCACGCAGACGCTCGCCGAGATTGCCGCGGGAATGCGCAGCGAGCAACCCTACGAGATTCGCTGCCGCTTACGCTCGGCGCACAACGACTACGCGATGTTTTCGGCGACGTTCGTGCCGATGCGCGATGATAACGGCGCGCTGCGCGAGTGGCTCGCCGTCTGCGATCGTTCCGACCCGGAGCACGATGCCGACGATCGGTTGCGCACTCTCGCTGACGCGTTGCCGGTCCTGGTCTGGACCACCGACAGCGACGACCGTCTCACGTTCGTCAATCGCGCTTGGCTCGACTACACCGGACTTCCGGTCGGCTCGACGATGGAAGAGCGCAACGCGCTCGTGCATCCGCTCGATCTTCCGATGCTGATGCGCGCGCTGCGCACCGGCCAGCACGAAGTCGATTTTCGCATGCGTCGCCGCTCCGACGGCACGTATCGCTGGCACCTCTTGCGCTGGGTGCATTTTAGCACCGCGTCACTGCCGTTCTATCGCATCGGCACGGCGATGGATGTCCACGATCAGCGCGTTGCGCACGAGATGCGCGATCGGCAGCTGCGCATTATCGCGGAAGCGCTTCCCGATATCGTGTGGTCGACCAACGCGCGTGGCGAGCAAGATTACGCCAACGAAGCGCTGCTCGCGTACACCGGACTCCCGTCGCACCAATGTGTCGGCGACGTCTGGGAAAGCTTTGTGCACGCCGCCGACTGGCCGGAAACGCGCGAGCGTTGGCGACGCTCGCTTGCGTGGGGCGAGCCGTACGAAATGCAGCATCGTTTGCTTCGCCAGGATGGCAGTGCGCGTTGGTTTCTCTCGCGAGCGGCGCCGATGCGCGACGAGAGCGGCGAGATCGTGCGCTGGTTCGGCACGACCACCGATATTCACGACCAAAAACGTGCTGCGCAGGAGCAGACATACTTAGCGGAACTCGGGCGCATCGTTAATAGCTCGCTCGAACTCGAGCGTACGCTGCGCCACATCTGCGATTCCGCGGTTCCGTTCTTGGCGGATTCTTGTCAGGTCGACCTGCTGGTCAACGGTGTGCTGCGCACCGGCGCGTTCGCGCACAACGGGCCGCGGCACGAAGTTCCGTCCGCCCGCGTGCGCGGCCAGATGTACGGCAACGCGCGCGCAGCAAGCTTCATCGATCCGACTGCAGACGCGCCGGTCGAGACCATCGTCGTACCGATGCAGATGCGCGGCAAAGTCATCGGCGCAATTTCATTCGTCAGATCGCAAGGCTGCGATGCGCACGGCGCAACCGATCTCGAATTCCTTGAAGAAGTCGCGCGCCGCTGCGCGCTAGCGATCGCTAACGCGCAACTCTATCAGCGCGAACATCGCGTCGCCGATGCGCTGCAGGCGGCCTCGCTGCCGCGCCGTCTTCCGCAGGTCGACGGTATCGAAATGGATGCGATCTACGTGCCGGGGCGGAGCGAAGCGCAGATCGGCGGCGATTGGTACGATGCCTTTGCGCTCGCCGACGGCCGCGTGGTCGTCTCGATCGGCGACGTGTCGGGAAGCGGGCTCGACGCAGCGGTCACGATGAGCAGCATGCGGCAGATCATTCGTGGGATCGCGCAGGTACACGCCGATCCGGTGCTGATGCTCAACTCCGCCGACCGTGCGCTGCGTATGGACGATGAGCCCGATCGCTTCGTCACCGCGTTCGTCGGCGTGATCGATCCTATTGCAAACACGATGGTCTACGCGAGCGCGGGGCATCCGCCGCCGTTCATTCGGCGCGCCAACGGCAGTCTCGAGGAGCTGGTTTTTGTGGACTTGCCGCTCGGCTTACGCGAGCGGATGTCGATTCACGCATCGAGCGTTAGCGTCGGCGATGGTGACCTCGTCGTCTTTTATACCGACGGCCTTACCGAATCGTCGCACGACCTCGAGGGCGGTGCGCGGCTGCTGCGCGCCACCCTCACCGATCCGCAGATCGATCGTGCAGTCTATCCCGCGGCGTTCATTGGCGAGCGCGTGTTGGTCGACGGTACGCGCGACGACGTTGCGATCCTGACCCTGCGCGTGCAGAGCGATCAACGTGTCGGCAACATGCGCCGCTGGAGCTTTGCCAGCCTGGATGCCGAGGGACTCGCACGTATGCGGCACGAGTTTCGTGCACTCCTGATCAGCTTTGGACTCTCCGAATTACGGTTGGAGACCACGGAGCTCGTGCTCGGCGAACTCGCCGGCAACGTCGTGCGACATGCGGCGGGGGCGGTGGAGTTCGTGCTCGATCACACCGGCGGTGAGCTCGTGTTACACGTGATCGATGAGGGACCCGGATTCGAACGCGCGCCGATGCTGCCGATCGACGTGATGAGCGAATCGGGGCGCGGACTGTTCATCGTGGCCGAGTTGACGCGCGAGTTCAGCGTATCAAAACGGCACCCGCGTGGAAGTCACGCGCGTGCCGTGTTATTGAAGTAACGAATTTTTTAGCGGCGCAGGCCGAGGTCGTTGATCAGCGCGCGATAGCGCTCGAGATCGTTCTTTTGCAAATAGCTCAGCAGACGGCGACGCTGGCCGACCTGCAGCAAAAGGCCGCGGCGGCTATGATGATCCTTCTTATGCATCTTGAGGTGATCGGTAAGTTGATTGATCGATGCAGTGAGAATCGCGATCTGCACTTCGGCCGAACCGGTATCATTCGATCCACGGCCGTATTTGGCGGCAATCTCCGCCTTTTGTTCTTTGGTGAGAGGCACGAAACGTAGCTCCTTAGTCTCAGGATAGTCTCGCTCGGGTACAGGGCGTGGGCTTGCCAAGGGCCTCGGCTCCGTCCCGGCGACCGGCGTAGCATAGCAGAGAGGCCGCCCCGAAGGCAAGTCAAAAGTCGCATTCCATGGGCAGCTTCATCGACCGTGAGGGCATCGCCGCGATGGAGACGCGGATTCGCCCATACGTTCGACGCACGCCGCTGCTCGAACTCGACGGTCTGGTGCTCAAACTCGAGCTGCAGCAAGTGAGCGGCTCGTTCAAAGCGCGCGGTGCGTTTGCGAATCTCTTGACGCACGCGATTCCGCCCGGTGGAGTGGTGGCGGCGTCGGGCGGGAATCACGGTGCGGCCGTCGCGCACGCAGCGGCGCAGTTGGGAATCACGTGCAAGATCTTTGTGCCGGAGGTTTCGTCGCCGGCCAAGATCGAGCGCATTCGCGCGAGCGGGGCAGAGCTCGTCATCGTTCCCGGCGTCTATCCCGATGCAAAGCGCGCCGCACAGAGCGATGCGCGTGAACGCGATGCGTTGATCGTGGAAGCGTACGATCACGCCACGACGATCCTCGGCGCAGGGTCGCTGGGCAAAGAACTCGAGGAGGCGGACCCGGCAATCGACACGGTGCTGGTGCCGGTCGGGGGCGGCGGTTTGATCGCCGGCGTCGCCGCGTGGTACGCCCGACGCGCTCGCGTGATCGCCGTTGAACCCGAAGGTGCGCCGACGCTCGACTGGGCGCTGCGCGCCGGCGAGCCGGTGGACGCACCGACCGGCAGCATCGCTAACGATGCGCTTGCCGCCGGCGCAATCGGCACGCTCGTCTTTCCGATTGCGCAACGCTACGTCGAACGCGTCATCCTGGTCAGTGACGACGAGATTCGCGCGGCGCGCGAAGCGCTGTGGCAGCGCGGCCGTATCGCTGCCGAGCCCGCCGGCGCAACCGCATTTGCTGCCGTGCTTTCAAAGAAGTATGTGCCCGTGCACGGAGAACGGGTCGCGGTGATCGTGAGCGGGGGAAATGCGGTGGTGACATGGACTTAGGCATTCGTGGGCGCGTCGCGCTCGTAACCGGCGCTAGTGCCGGCATCGGCGAAGCAATTGCATTGGCACTTGCAGCTGAAGGCGTGTCGCTTGCAGTCGCTGCACGACGGCGCGACAAGTTGCAAGCGGTTGCCGATCGCGCGAAGCTCGCCGGCGCGACCGATGCCCGCGCGTTCGAAGTCAATCTGGATGACCCGTCGGCGACCGAGCGGATGTTGGTCGCTGTCAAAGATGCATTCGGCAATCCGGACATCTTGGTACTCAACGGTGGCGGACCAAAACCCGGTACGTATACATCATTGACGCTCCAGGATTGGGACGCCGGATATCGTGGCGTCTTGCGCAACATGATCGAGATGACCAACAGCGTGCTGCCCGACATGACCGCGAATCAGTGGGGACGCATCGTTGCGCTCACGTCGTCTTCGGTGAAGCAGCCGATTCCCAATCTTGCGCTCTCGAATGCATTTCGCACCGCGCTTGTCTCCACGCTGAAGACCTTATCGATCGAGGTCGCAAAAGACGGCATTACGGTCAATTCGATTGCAACCGGCCGCGTGGATACGGATCGTTTGCGCCAGCTCTATCCCGACGACACGGCGATGGTTGCTGCAGCAAAAGCCGACGTGCCGATCGGGCACGTCGCGACGCCAGCCGAGTTTGCACCGATGGTCGCGTTCTTGTGCAGCGAGCCGGCGCGCTATATCACCGGTCAGACGATAGCGATTGACGGCGGCTTGATCAAAGCGCTCTACTAGAATTACGTATGGAGTTCGTTCGCGTGGCGGATTGCAACAGCGTGCCACCGGGCAAGGCGCGCGCCTTCAACGTTGGCCGCTACGAGATCGCGCTCTTCAATGTTGACGGCAACTACTATGCGCTCGAGAACGCCTGCCCGCATCAAGGCGGTCCGATCGCCGAAGGCTGGGTCGAACATCTCACCGTTACCTGTCCGTGGCACGCATGGTGCTTCGACTTGCGCACCGGCGGCCTGACGATGGGCGACTTTGCTTTGATTCCGCGTTTCGAGGTGCGCGTCGAGCAGGACGGTGTCTATCTTTCCACGGAGCCCGTGCCGCAATGATCAACGCCGAACAGCCTGCCTGG
>JBAUEZ010000101.1:0-7944 GCA_049678885.1 Candidatus Aquilonibacter sp.
CGCGGGGATGACCTGCGAAGCGCAGGCGACGATTAAACTGTAACGATCGACGCGCGCGCAGCAGCCTCGCGTGCCGCGATCGTTGCGCCGCCGTCGCTCGCCACCGTCGCAAAGCCCAAGTCAGCGAAGCCCGCTTCTCCTTCGACCGCGCCGCTAACAAAGAGCAGCGCCGGCGACTTCGTGGCGCGCAACACGGAACGCGCGTGACGAAGCTCGTGCACGCGCAGCGCGCGATCGCTCGAGAGGCGCGCCGCCACAAGCGCTAATCGGCAGCCGGCAAACATGCCGTCAACGCGCAGCAGGCCGCGATAGCGATCGAGCACCTCGCGCGCTGTAAACGCTGCATTCCAGAAGAGCGCCTGACGAGCGCGATAGGCGTAGTCACGCGCAAAACGCGTCGCAAGCGCGAGCGCATCACCCTCCTCGATGCCCTGCACGGCGAAGATCGCCGGCGTCTGCGCATCGATCGCCTGCGCGGCAACGCGCATGCCGCCGGGCCGGCTCGGTTCACCGACGATCGCAAGAACGTTGGGCGGCGTTACAGAATCGATTTTCCCAATGCCGAGCAGATCAACCCGACGGCGAGCGCCGCGGTTTGATTGCGGGTGTCGAGAATCGGATTGATCTCGACCATCTCGATCGATTGCAGTTGCCCCGATTCGTAGAGCATCTCCATCGCCAGGTGCGCTTCGCGAAAACTCAAGCCGCCCTTGACCGGCGTCCCCGTGCCCGGCGCTTCGCTTGGATCGATCGCATCCATATCAAAGGAAACGTGAATCGGGCGTCCCGCAGCGCCTACGATCTCGAGCGCCTGTTGCATGACCGCCGTCATCCCCAATCTGTCGACGTCGCTCATCGAAAACGCGTGGACGCCGGACTCACGCAACAAGCGCTTCTCAACCTCATCGACGTCGCGTAGTCCGATCTGTACGGTCGTCTGAGGCGTAGCAAATCCATGCTTTAGCGCAAACCACAACGGCATGCCGTGGACGTTCCCGGTCGGTGACGTCTCGGGGCTGTTGATGTCGGAATGCGCATCGATCCACACGAGACCGGGCGGCCCCGAGCGCGCGCGCGTCAATCCGGCGAGCGTGCCCATCGCAATCGAATGATCGCCGCCGAGCACGATCGGCAAGCCACCGCTGCGTACGCTCTCTTCGATCAATCGCGATAGCTCGGTGTTGACGCTCTCGATCACGTCGAGGTATTTCGCTGACGCGCTGCTTACCGCGGCCGACTCCCGAATCGGCACCGGCAGATTGCCGTGGTCGAGTACCTCGGGAATACCGAGCTCGTGAAGGCGTTCGTGCAACCGCGCGTAGCGGATTGCTGACGGTCCCATATCGACGCCGCGGCGACTCGCACCCAGATCCATCGGTACGCCGATGATATCGACGCGTGCGGTGCGGCTGTGATTGGTACGGGTTACCATTTTGCAGTCATTCCTTCAGTCGGTCGATTGGGAAAGATTCGTTTGAGCATCCACGTGATGCCGTAGCTCAACGGATTGGCGAGCGGCTTGCACCAACGAATACCCGGCGCGTAGCCGTCATCAACGTCGAGTGCATAAAAGAACGCGCGCCATCTGCGCGTTGCGCTTGCGGTCCACCGGCGTCCACGATCCATCGACGAAGCGTCGAACGCAAGCAATGCATCCACGACGGCGCGATCGTGTGGCGCGGCGGCGACGATCTGCGCAAACGCGCGATGACCCACGCCGAGCGTATGCAAGAACTCGGTATCCACGGGCGATTGTCCGTAGAGATACGCGCCAAGCGTTCCGCTGAGCGAGGCGCGCGTTTTGTCGATCAAGCGCGGCAACCACGCAACGCCGTCAAGCTGTTCGCTCCAGCGACGCGGCGGCTCGCGGCGCAAATCCGGTACCTGCATGTGGCGCCGCTTCGGTACGGAGGCATGCGCCTCCCGGAGTCGTAGGTTAGCGGCAATGAAACACTCGGCCGTAGCCGCTCTGCTAGCAGCGGTCTGCGCGTTTGCGTTCGCCGGGTGCGGCCGCCACCCCGGGCCGCAACCGGGCCAGGAAACGCTCGGCATGGTTACCGATGTCGGCGGACTTGGTGACCGCTCGTTCAACGATTCCGCATATCGCGGTTTGCTGCGCGCAAAATCCGAGCTTGGCGCGTACATACAAGTGCTGCAGTCCCGGTCGGCTGCCGACTATCAACCGAATCTCATCGCACTCACCAACCTGCACTACAACATGATCTACGCGATCGGCTTTCTGATGGGACTCGATCTCGATTCGGTTGCAAAGCAAAATCCTGCACAGCGCTACGCGATTATCGATGCGGTCATCGACGATCCCAACGTCGTGTCGATCACGTTCCGCGAGCAAGACGGATCGTTTCTGGCCGGCGCGCTCGCGGCGATGGTCAGCAAGACGCATCACATCGCCTTCCTAGGCGGGCAGGACATCCCGCTGATCCGTAAGTTCGAGGCCGGCTATATTGCGGGCGCGCGCGAGATCGATCCCTCGATCAAGGTCGACGTCAAGTACGCCGGCAGCTTCGATGACGTCGCCGCCGGGCAAGAACTTTCCGACATCCTTTATAATAGCGGCGCTGACATTATCTACGCCGCGGCCGGTAAGGTCGGGCTGGGCACCGCCGATGCCGTCAAAACGCGCACCGGCTGCTACATGATCGGGGTGGACTCCGACCAAGACGACCTTGTTCCTGGGAAGATTCTGACCTCGATGGTCAAGAAAGTTGACGTCGCAGTGTTCGAAGTCGCGCAAGCGCTCCACGATGGCAAGCCGATGCACGGACACATCATCTTCGGATTGAAAGACGGCGCGATCGGTTTGACCGATTTCAAGTACACGAAAGACGCGATCGGGACGGCGAACCTCGCGCGCCTCGCGCGCGTCGAGGCAGCCGTCGTCAGCGGCAAGATCACGCCGCCGGACACGCGCGAGGCACTGGCCGCGTTCAAGCCGGTGCCGCTCTAGTGGCCGGTACCGCGTGATCGTTATCGAAGAACCCGCGCTTTCGCTGCGCGGCATCCGCAAAAGCTTCCCCGGCGTCGTTGCCGTCGACGGGGTCGACCTCGATCTCTACCCGGGCGAGATTCACGCGTTGGTCGGCGAGAACGGTGCGGGAAAGTCGACGCTTTCCGCGATCGCGTTCGGCGAGTTAGCGCCGGACACGGGCGAGGTGCTTGCACGCGGCGTCGTTGGTCTCGTGCATCAGCACTTCGAGTTGATCGGCCGGCTACGCGTATGGCAGAACGTGCTGCTCGGGCGTGAACCGCATCGTGGCTGGCGAATCGACCAAGCGGCCGCGCGCGCCCGCGTGCTCGAGATCGCCGCGCGCAACGGTCTCGAGATCGACCCCGACGCATTCGTCGAAACGCTTCCGATCGGCATACAACAACGCGTCGAACTGCTGCGCGAGCTCGATCGCGATCCCGCCGTGCTCTTGCTCGACGAACCGACTGCCGCGCTCGCGCCGGCCGAGATCGAGCGCTTCTTCGAAACCGTGGTAGCGCTCGCGCAGCGCGGGACGGCGATCATGATCGTCACGCACAAGCTGCAAGAGGTCATCGCCTACGCGAATCGCGTGACGGTGATGCGCCACGGTAAGATCGTCGCGCGCGCGCTCACGCGAGAAACGAACGTCGACGCGATCGCACGCGAGATGGTCGGCGGCGATGTGCCGGCAATCGTCTCGCGCGCGGCGACGCAACCCGTGCCGACGCTGCACGTCAAAGATCTGTGCGCCGGAAGCGGTGCAACCCAACTCTACGACTTCTTTCTCGATGTGCGCGGCGGCGAGATCGTCGGCATCGCCGGCGTCGAAGGTAACGGGCAAACGACGCTCGCCGACGCGCTCACCGGGATGGTTGATTTCACCGGAATCGTCGAGCGGCGTGGAACGCTCGGCGCGATCCCGCAAGACCGTCATCTTGAAGCGCTGGTGATGAACTGGTCGCTGGTCGACAACGTCCTGCTCGGGCGCCAGCACCGCAAAGCCGCGCGGCGCGGGCTCACCCTCGATCGCGGACGCGCGCAACGCGACACGCAAAGCATCCGCGAGCGCTTCGACGTTCGCGCCGCAAACCTCGAGGTCGCGGTGCGGACGCTCTCGGGCGGCAATCAGCAGAAATTGGTGGTGGGTCGCGCGTTGATCGACGAACCCGATTTCGTATTGGCCTACAATCCAACGCGCGGTATCGATGTTGGCGCAACGGCGCTCGTGCAGTCGCGCCTGATGGAGGCGCGCAATCGCGGTGCAGCCGTGCTCTTGATCTCCTTCGAGCTGGATGAGATTCTCGCACTTGCCGATCACGTGATCGTCATGTATCGCGGCGCCGTGCTCGGGAGTTTCGATCGCGCGCAGTTCGACCGCGCGGAGATCGGGCGATTGATGGCGGGATCGCAATGAGTCGCTCGCAATTCAGTCGTCTGAAACGGATCCTAACCGGCCCAGTCGGGGCGATCCTTCTGATCGTCGTGCTGATGTCGCTTGCGATGGCGATCGCCGGTGTGAGCCCGATCGATGGGTTCCGCGCGCTGCTTGCCGGCGCGCTCGGCGGGCGCAACGAGATCGGCGAAACGCTGGTTGCCACCACCGCGCTGCTCTTTCCGGCGCTCGGCATTTGCCTGGCATTTCGCGCGGGCCTTTTCAACATCGGTGCGGAGGGACAGCTCCTCATCGGCGCGCTCTGCGCCGGTGCGCTCGGCGCGGTGCTCACGCTTCCCGGTCCCGTTGGTATCGTGCTGTTGCTGCTCGCCGGTGCGATCGGTGGCGGCGCGTGGGGCGCAATCGCCGGGTGGATGAAGGCGCGTTTCGGCGCAAACGAGATCATCACAACGTTGATGCTCAACTTCGTCGCGGCCTACTTTGCGCTCGAGCTCGTCAGTGGACCGCTGCGGGGCCCGCTCGCGGCCGGTGCCGAAACGGCGTGGCTCGATCCGAAGTATTGGTTGCCGGCGCTGTTACCGGGCACGCGTCTCTCCATCGCGCTGCTGCTCGCGATCGCACTCGCGGTGTTCTTGCAGTGGGTTCTCGCCCGCACCGTCTTTGGGTACGATCTGCGCGCCAGCGGCGAAGCTCCCGAAGCGGCGCGTCGCGGCGGCATCGACATCAATCGCTTGACCTGGCTCGCGCTTACGCTCTCCGGTGCGCTTGCCGGCGTCGGCGGCGCGACGATCGTCACCGGCGAGTTGCACCGGTTCAACACGCAACTCTCGCCGGGATACGGGTTCACCGCGATCGCGGTCGCGCTCGTCGGCGACTTGCAACCGCTATGGATTTGCCTCGCGGCGTTCGGGTTCGGCATCCTCGAATCGGGTGGGCTCGCGATGCAGGCAAGCGCGCAGGTTCCTAAAGATGCGATCCACGTCATCGAGGGCCTGATCATCTTCGTGTTGGCGGCGCGACGCTACGTTGCAACGCGTGTCGAAGGAGGCCCGGTGTGACCGCATTGCTGCTCACGCTCGTCGTGCTCACGCTGATCAAATCTACGCCGATCATCTATGCGGCACTCGGCGGCGTGATCTCCGAACGCTCCGGCGTTATCAACATCGGCCTCGAAGGTATGATGGCGGCCGGCGCGTTCGTTGCCGTTGCCGTTTCGTTTGCAACGCACAATCCGGTGGCGGGTGCGCTCGCAGGCGTCGCGGCCGGCGCGTGCTTCGGCTATCTGCTCGCGTTCGCAGCGACGCGCTTCAAAGTCGACCAGATCGTCGCGGGAACCGGCATCAACTTAATCTGTGCCGGCGGTGCCGCATACGGACTCGTCGTGCTCTTCAACCAACCCGGCGCGAGCCCGCAGGTCGCAAGTCTGGGAAGCAACTATTGGATCTTGATTGCGTTCGCGTTCGTACTTGCGCTGCTACTGCACTGGGTGCTCTATCGCACGCCGTGGGGACTACGGATCCGGGCGTCGGGTGAAAATCCGAGTGCCGTTGTCTCCGCCGGGCTCGATCCACTTGCGTTGCGCATGTACGCCGTCGTGATCAGCGGCGCGCTCGCCGGTCTCGGCGGCGCCTTCCTCTCGATCGGCGAGTTGAATCTCTATTCGGACGGCATGACGGCGGGGCGCGGCTTTATTGCACTCGCGGCTGTGATCTTTGGGCGTTGGAATCCGCTTGGTGCGACAGCCGCGTGCGTGGTCTTCGGTTTCTTCGAAGCGTTGCAGTACGTTTTGCAGGGTCAAGTCGCCTGGCTCCCAGCAAACGCATTGCAGGCGCTGCCCTACATCGCTGCACTCATCGCGCTCGCCGGCGTCACCGGACGCGTGCGCGCGCCGGCTGCCGATGGCGTTCCGTTCTGATATCGTAATGCGCGCAAAAAATGCTTGCACGCTGTGATATACTGCCAACAACGTGGGCGATTTACGGGCTATACGATACGTCGTTGCCATCGTCGCTGGGATCCTAATGTCGTTCCTGGGGGTTTCTTCGTCCGCGCGCGCTGCGCTTGTCCCCCCACCCATGCAATCACTGCGAGCCGATCTTCACCGGCTCGTTGTTCATTTTCCGGCATCGAGCGCGGTCGAAGTGATGGACCTCTCAACGGGGTACCACATCGGCTACAACGCCGGCGCCGCGATGCCCGCGGCGTCGACGATCAAAGTGCCGGTTATGGTCGAGGTCTTCACTCAGCTTGAGGAAGGCCGCTTCGACCTCGATCGTCACGTCACGCTCTTAGCGAGCGACAAAGATTACGGCTCCGGCGATCTGTGCGACGAGCCGGTCGGCAGCACGTACTCGGTCGACGAGCTGCTGAACAAGATGATCGACATCAGCGACAACACCGCGACGAACATGCTGATTCGCCTCGTCGGCGTGCGCAGCATCAATCGCACGATGGCTGTCTTAGGGTTGCAACGCACGCGCTTGACCGGGTATGTCCGCACCGACAGCTGGTCCGTGCGCCAAGCGCTTGAATCGTCACCGGCCGACATGGTGCACTTGCTCACGATGATGGCGAAGCGCGAACTCGTCGACGACTGGTCCTCGAACGAGATGATCTCAATTCTCGAAGACGATCAGATCAACACGCTGCTTCCCGAGCCGCTTCCGCAAGGGATCGCGGTCGCACACAAGACCGGCAGCTTCTTTGATACGCTCAACGACGTCGGGATCGTCTACGGCGACGCGCCGTATGTCATCGCCGTGATGACAACGCATCTGCCGTCGCTCGACATGGGCCGCACGTTCATCCGCACGCTCTCGTTGCTCACGTTCCAACAAGAAGCGCGCATGGCGACGTGGCGCAGTATCGCCGGCTTCGGTGCGTTCGACACGACCAACGGCGTAACGCCGCCCGACTTACGCTACTGGCAACACAGCGGTACTCCGTCAAGCAACGGTCCTAACTAGCGGCGCACCTTCGACTGCTTGCTGAGCTAGACCGTTGCTTTCTGTCGCGTTGAATAGGTTGCGGTGAGCCATTGGCTCCACGCCGGGTCTTGGTTACGGACAGCGCGCTGGTAGATTTCCGAGAGCATACGTGTGATCGGGCCGAGTGAACCGTCGCCCACCGTGCGGTGATCGACCGCTTTGATGTAGGCGATGCCGGCAGCCGTACCGGTAAAGAAGAGTTCGTCGGCGGCATAAAGCTCGCCGCGGTCGATCGAGCGCTCAATCGTCTCGATACCCTGCGCCGTAGCAATATCCATGATCGCTCGGCGCGTGCATCCCTCGAGCACGTTCTGCGACGGATCGGGCGTAAGCAGCTTTCCGTCGCGCACGAGAAAGACGTTTTCGGCTGACCCCTCGGCGACGTGTCCGTCGTGCGAGAGCAGAATCGCTTCGTCGTAGCCGTTGATGATCGCTTCGCTCTTGGCGAGCGCGGAGTTCACATACAAACCGGTAATTTTCGCACGCGGGGGCGCCATCGTGTCGTCAGCTCGGCGCCACGAGCTGACGCAAACGTTCAGCCCCTTCGTCGTATCCAAATACGGGATAAAGGGAAC
>JBAUEZ010000102.1:0-5648 GCA_049678885.1 Candidatus Aquilonibacter sp.
TTGCAAATGACTGATTGACGACAACGACGGGAGGACTTTGCGCAGTGTCGTTGTCACTGATGTCGCGACCACGCAAGATCGGGATGCCAAGCGCTTGAAAATATCCGGAACTGACGTCGTTTCCTGCAGCATCCGGTGCCTCGCCTTCGGGATAGACTTTTCCGAACACCGCGGTGTCGAAGTTGAGCGAGACGTCGCCGAGCGGATATGCCACGCTCAGCGCGGCGGCGTCAACGCCCGGGAGCGCGCGTAGACGCGCGAGCAAGCGTTGCTGCATCGCACGGCGCGCGTCGAGCTTCGCAAAGCGCGCGTCGGGTAAGCCGACGATATCGGTGAAACTCACCCCCGCTGGGCGAATGCCGAGCGGGGTCCGCGCGAGATCGATGAAGCCGCGGATCATCAACCCGGAGAGCGTGACGAGCGCAAGCGCAATTGCGATCTCGAAGACTACCAGCGCCATGCGCGAGCGGTGGCGCGCCGACGAGTCGCCGCCACGGCCAGCAGCCTTCAACATCGCGTTGAGGTCGCTCACGTTCAACGAGACGATTGGGGCAAGCGCCGCGAGCAGCGTCGTTGCAATGACGATAGCGAGCGCATACAGCAGCGTCTGTCCATCGATCGTAACGTCGCCGCCACGGGGCAAAGCCGCAAGCGCGTAGTGGCCTATCGTGCGCAGTCCGAGGTATGCAAGGCCGATGCCCGCAACCGCGCCGATACACGCGAGCACGCCAGTCTCTATGAGCAGGAGCCGCGCAACGTTCCATGACGTCGCGCCGAGCGAGCGGCGCAACGCGAATTCGCGATCGCGCGCCGACCAGCGCGCGCCGAGCATATTGCCGACGTTGGCGCAGGCGATAAGCAAAATCCCGATGACCGCCGCGAAGACCGTCCACACGATGGCCATCGCCGCACCGACCACGACCGCACTGAGGCTCTTGACAGAAAACGCGAACGTCTTGTTGGTGCCCGGGTAGAGCTTTTGCAACCGCGAAGAAACCAGCGACAGTTCGGCGTTGGCCTGATCGACCGTGGCCGAAGGCGCAAGACGCGCAATGACACCAAGATAACGCGCACCACGTTCATGCGCATTTTCCGTCTCAGGCAAAGCAGAAAGATAGTCTTGCGGACCGATCTCGCCTGACTGCGGATCGATCAGCATCTGGCCGGGCGCAAGCACGCCGACAACACGAGACGTGCCGCCGTCGATCGCGACCGAACGATTGATGATCGTTGGATCCGCTCCGAAATTCCGCCGCCACACGGTATCCGAAATAACGAGGTTGTTGAGGCCGGGCCGGCTGTCGCTAGGATTTAGCACGCGGCCAAGTTGGGCGCGAACGCCGAGAATACTGAAGTATTCCGGCATGATCGCAAGGCCGTCGAGTGCAACCGGTCGTCCGTTTCCGAGCAGCGTGATACCATCGCTCGTGCCTGCAGCAATCGACGCCAGTGAATGCGCTTGCGCTCGCAGGTCATCAACGTCGTTAATAGAGAGCGCTGGCGGCGTTTGCCGCCGGGAATCGAACGCACGAACCTGCACGAGGCCGGACGGATCGAGGTACGGAAGCGGCTTGAGCACAACCGCGTTCAAGACGCTGAAGATGGCAACGTTGGCGCCGATGCCAAGCGCAAACGTCAGCACGACGATCGAGACGAAGAGCGGCGATTTTGCAAGACGGCGCAGCGCATAGCTTAAGTCGCGAAGCATGTCTTCGACCTGCAAGCGTATCCCCGTGAGCGCGACGTCGAACACGTCGCCCGCGCGCATCTCGCGTTCGCCGGCTGCGATCTCTTCACCGTAGCGACGGCGAAATTCAGGCGGCGCTAAAAGCAACGCCAGACGAAGCCAGAAGCCCACTATGCAAATACCTTCGCCGAGAGCAACTTACGATCCACAGCCGTGCGCACGGCATCGGCGAGCCGTTCTGCTTCAGCGCGCGCGATCTTACGTCCCCACGGTGTCAAGCGATAATAGCGGCGGCGCGGATCTTCTGAATCGACGCGATCGACTTCGACGATCCAGCCGTCGGTTACCATTTGCTTGATGAGGCGATACAGCGTGCCCGGACCGAGGCGCACCGAACCACTGGTGGCTTCTTCCACTTCCTTCGCGATGCTGTAGCCGTGGCGTTCCTCGGCCGAAACTGCCAGCAAAATGTAAAACGCGCTCGGACTGAGCGGAAGAAAAACGCGGGGGTCGCTCGCGATCATGCCTTGCCTCCAGTATATCCATAATAGATATATCAAGAGTGGACTGAAGTCAAGGGGGTGGAACCTTCAGCAGCATCGTGCTGCTCACAAGAACCATCATGCTGGTCCGTTACTTCACCGCTACCGTTTCGCGCGCAAACGCGCCGAAGTACTACACCTTCTTCCGTAATACGCTCACACCGGAGCTGGAACGGATTCCCGGACATCGCGGCGCGCTGGTACTTAGCAATGAGCTCGATAGAGATCCGGTGGAACTCACCGTGCTAACCTTCTGGGAATCGCAGCAAGCGATCCGGCTATTTGCCGGCGACACGGCGAATCGCGCAGTGGTCGAGCCCGAGGCTCGCGAGCTGCTTGCATCGTTCAACGAAATCGTCACAGAACACGTCGTCGAGGTCGATACGCTGCAGCATTAGCGAGCGCTGCGTTGGTTTCGGCCCCGCAGTGGGAAACGCTGACGACATGGAAAAGCTCTTGCCGTCCCTCGAGCACCTCGAGCGCCTTTGTGGCGATCACGGGATCGTCCAATTCGCAAATGGCGACGTACCCGATCGCGCCTCCGGCTTCTGCCTCGACGACAACGTGCGTTTGCTGGTCCTTGCCGTGGCAATTCGGCGCCGCGATGCCGAAAACGCGTTTGCGCTCGAAGCCGGACATTGCGTTCTCGATTTTGTCGCGGACGCGTCGCGCGAAGCGCCGATGTACCACAATATGATGGACGAGCATGGCGTCTTCACCGATCGCTTTGCCTCGCCCGAATCGATCGGCCGTCTGATTCGCGCGCTTGGGCTGGTACTTCGCGACAGCGACGATGAGAATTGGCGCACGCTTGCGGCATTTGAGTTGCGCCGCGCAATGAGCGCGCTGCCCGCGCTTTCGTCCGAACACGCCCGCGCCTTTGCGGCGCTGGGCTTTGCAGCCGCCGTCGAGAGCGGGGCCATCGCCTACAGGGCGCCGCTACGAGCCGTCGCTGAAGGCATGAACTTCGAGCTCGAGCGTAACTCGGCCGAAGGCTGGACGTGGCCGCTGCCGGAGATGACGTACGACAACGGGCGCCTTCCTGAAGCACTCATGCGCGCGGGCAGCGTACTCGGCGATGACGAGCTGACTAAAAACGGCCGGCGCGCGATGGAGTTTCTTGCCGAGGTTGTGCAGTCGCGTGACGTGTTCGTGCCCATCGGCGCGCCTGGATGGTATCCGCGCGGCGGCGAGCGCCCCTACTACGCTGCGCAACCGCTTGAAGCGTTAGCAATGATCGACGCGTGGCTCGCCTACGGCGATAGTGAACGCGCACAGATTGCTTACGAATGGTTCCTCGGGAGAAACCGTGAGGAGTTCGCGGTCGCCGACGAAGCAACCGGCGGATGTCACGACGGCATCGACGGACCTCGTTCGATGAACGACTCGATGGGCGCAGAAAGCACGCTCGCATACGTCCAAGCCGGCGTTACCATGAGCGACTATGGGGGCGGCGATGAGTAATGCGGAATGGCAAACGCGTTCACGTGCACGCGCTTCGTGCACAGATTATCCTGCGCGAAGCACACGACGTGATGCACGGGCTTGGCGCAACCGCTCGAAGCGGCAAAGCAGACCATGAACGAGTGGACGGCCAGGAGAGCGTTGACTACGATGAACGCACGAATCATTGGACGACCTCCTCACGCCCTAACGCTGCGAAAGCGCTTAGGGTGACAGCACCGGCGACGGGCGCGCTCCGAGCCACGACGCGAGGTCGGTCTTGGCCGTCACGTAGCTTCCCGTATTGAGTTCCGCACGAAATTCGCCGAAAAGCCCGTTGGCTTCGGCGAACGCGTCGTGCTTATGAATCGATTCGTAGTTAATCTGGCTCGCAAAGACAAACGTGTCGTCGGGCAGGTCGGCGTACATGTCGAGCGCACGCGAGAGAATGCCGCGCACGACGTCCTCGACGAACTTCGGATTGTGGTGCGCCTTGTTGACGATGAAGAACTCGTCCGGGCGCTTGAGCAGATCGTAGGTCTCGCTCGACATCGAACTCTCGACGATCTCGACCAAATCTTCTGCCCGCACCGCGTCCGCATAGCGCTCGTCGACGCCAAGGAGGATCGCGCCGCGGCCGCGCTGATTGTGCGTCGCGACCGGCAGCGCATCGAGCGCGCGTTGCGCGTCGGCCTCGGAAAAGCCCGTCTCCATCAACTGATGCAGCGAGTGCTCGCGCACCATCTGCTGGGCGCACGGACAAGCGGTCATGCCTTCAGCCTCAACACCGACAACGCGCCGCGTGCCCCGTTCGTCGGCGTGTGCAATGCCGATCAGCGTGTAGATCTCTTGGCCCCGTTTTCCTGAGACCGGCGTCCAACGCTCGAGGCCGAAGTCGGCACGCAAGCGTACATCGGCGCGAATCGCACGCTGACTGCGCACGATCTGCCGTGCGATCGCCTCGACCAGCCCTTCGATGCGCG
The DNA here is from genome assembly GCA_049678885.1 of Candidatus Aquilonibacter sp. Taxonomy (GTDB): domain Bacteria; phylum Vulcanimicrobiota; class Vulcanimicrobiia; order Vulcanimicrobiales; family Vulcanimicrobiaceae; genus Aquilonibacter. The sequence continues at coordinate 4,656 of JBAUEZ010000102.1, forward strand.
CCGGCTCGGTTGAGGTGTCGAGCACTTCGAGCGTCGCCTCTTCGAGAATCTCGGAGAAGCGCGACATGTGCACGCCGGCTTTGTCGGGTGCGAGATCGGCAACCATCGTGAACTCGCCATTGAAGACGCGCGGCGTGCCGTCGATCTCGAGCTGCACGATCCGGCGCACGTGTGAGACGCCGACGCGATTGAGCGACAGACGAACGTCGGGTGCCTCTTCCTGGCGGTTCGAGAGAAAATGCAAGCTGCGCGCGCGGCGCCGCGGCGCGACACTGCCGTTGCTATTAGCCAGGTGTGCAAACTGCGATGCGATCTCGGCAAGCGGCACAGCGTTGTACGGCCGATGCGCGAGCTTGGGATGCGTCCATTCGCCGAAGACGAGCAGGTCGATATCGATCGGGCGCGCCTGCAGACGCGTGTCGGAGATGCGGCCGACCGCAAGTTCGACTTCGCGCACCACGCGCTCGAACGCGTCGCGATCGAGATCGGTGTCGACTTGCGCCGCAACGTTGAGGAACGATGGGCCGCCTGCACCGTCGGCCGGTTCGCTTTCGTAGAAGGACGACACGCGCCCGATCCGCGCGTACGCGCGTAAGCGCTGCAGCGCAGCGAGGATGTTCGCTTGCCGGTCGCCGAGGTTTGAACCTATGCCGATATAGACGTGCACGTTACCGTTCTTGTAGTAGGGTCTGCGTCTCCGCGCGTACCGCGTCATCTTGCGAGTCGCCGATGATGACCTTCCGCAAGTTACCGTGGCGATCGAAGAAGAGTTGCGTTGGCCATGCGTTCACGCGGTACGCATCCCAGAGCGAGAATGTATTGTCGACCGCGACCGGCCAGACGATGCCCTGTTGGCGTAGGCTCTGCGTGACGTAGGACCGGTCCTTCTCGGCCGGGGTCTCGGGCGCGTGAATCCCGACGATGGCAAGGCCCTTGGTGCGGTCACTCGCGTAGAGCGAGCGCAGCGTGGGTACGACGTTGCGGCAGTTATAG
>JBAUEZ010000103.1:0-3247 GCA_049678885.1 Candidatus Aquilonibacter sp.
CTCTTCGACGAGCCTTTTAGCGTCGCGCTTCCAGCCGGCGATCCGCTTGCCGCGCAAACCCGCATTGAGATCGGCCAACTCGATCCCGCCGCGCTGATCTTGCTGGCCGACGGACACTGCCTCTCCGATCAAGCACTCGCACTGTGCGGACAGACGCGCGGCCGGGGCTTACGAAGCGATCTTTCTGCGACCTCGCTTGAGACCGTTCTTAATCTCGTCGAGGCCGGGCTGGGGATGACCATAGTTCCCGAACTCGCGCGAGCGCATTTCGAGGGTCGCTTCGCGCGTATTGCCTTCCGGCCACTCGAGGGTCCGCAGTCGACCCGCGCGATTCGCGTGATCCACCGCGCGTTTGTGCCGCGCCGCCTAGCGATCGAACGCCTGGCCGAGACGATTCGTACCAGCGTGCCCGTGGGAACCGCCGCGCAGCGCGTGTAATTGGGGAGCATGGCGGATCTGAATCGGGAACTTTTTCCGACGACGAGCATCAATGTGCCCAATCTCGTGCCGTTGATGGAACGCTTGCGCGACGAGAATCGCAAACGCGCGATTACGCTCATCCACGTCGCGTCGTCCGAAGAGGGTGAGTGGATCTGTTCGACCGCCGCGGCGCGACTTGCGCGCTACGGCGACAAGATGATCGGCCCCGAGCCCGGCAAGGTTATCGACTTGGTCGAAACCGCGATCCGCGTAAAAGTACCCTATCTCTTCGCCGGCGAGCTGCGCCGCGAAGAGGACGCGCGCGCATTACGCGCCGCAGCGACGCTCGGTATCAAGCCGGTTTCGTTCATCGTCCGCGCGTCGCGCAAGGAAGCCGACGACGCCGTTACGATGCTCGGCTCGTGGGGCAGCTTCGACGTTGCGCTTTTATCGGAGTACGAGTAGCCTTACAGCTCCAGCGTGCTTTGGTACACCGGCACGCAAGTGCCCCCAACAATTACTTGCTGCACGTACGTACCTTCGACGGTAAAGCGCGCCTTTATCTGGCTCGGGCGTCCCATTGCGACGCCTTGATGCACGTCGATGTGGGTGCGGCTCGGATCGAGCAGTCGCCACCAGCCGAGCGCCGCGCACAGTGGCGCAACTGCCGATCCCGTTGCCGGATCCTCGCCGATATTGCTCGCAACCGCGGCGAACATGCGCGCGTACGCTTTGCCGCCTTGATAACTGCAGATCAGCACGTTGCCTTCGCCGACGTCAACCGTCGTCGCTTTGACCAAGTCGCCCCGATCGAGCATGACCCAGTCGACGTTTTGCTCGGTATCGAGCAGCACGCATAAGAACTCGACGCCGTGGCCGCCAAAAACTTGCGGCGGCATCATAACGCACGATACCGGCAGTCCAATTGCCTGCGCGACGGCCGCACGATCGAAGGCGGCGCTGAGCGCCTCGGCCGCCGGCGGCGTCATCCACAGCGTCTCGCTATCCTTGCGGACCGGGATGATTCCGGCGTCCATCTGAAAGGCGAGGTCGGGCGTTGCCTTCGCGAACTGCTGGAGCACGAAGGCAGTGCCGATCGTCGGGTGCCCGGCGAATGGCAACTCCGCGCCCGGCGTGAAGATGCGTACGTGGTGCGTCGCGCGGTCGTCGTAAGGCTGCATGACGAAGCTCGACTCCGAAAGGTTCATCTCACGTGCAATTTTTTGCATCGTCTCGCCATCGACGCCGTCGGCATCCAGGAACACGGCGAGCGGATTGCCGCCGAAACGTTCAGACGTAAAGACGTCAACATGATATAAAGGCAGCTTCATGACCCTTCCACTCTACCATGCCGTCGCGTCGAACGCACCCGATCCGGTTGCCATCTTCACGCGCGCGCAAGCGGCGTGGAACGCCCGCGCGGCGCCGCCGTACGAGTCGTTTACACTGCCGTGCGACGAAACGTTTCTTGCGCAAAGCTGCAGTGCAGGAACGGTGGTGCAGTTTATCGTGCGTCTGCGCGACGGCCGCACCTTTGCGCAAACGCTCGACGCCGATGGACGTCCCGCAACGGTGTTACTACGCGGTGGCTACGCCGTCGGTCCGGCCGGTGCACCGTTCGGATTCTACCGGCGCGCGCCCGCAGAAGGGGCAGCGCCTGTGCCCACGCCACCAAATTTCGCCGAGGATCCGATCCAGACGATCGCCGTCGTCAAGGCCGTCGATCGTGCCTACGACATCTCGTACATCGAAACGACGACGATCGGCGAGCGTGCATGTTATCATCTGCGTTTGCGACCGCTACGCGACCCGCAGCGCTACGCGCTGCGCGAATTGTGGATCGATACGACGACGTATGACGTCGTACGTCTGGCCTACGTCTGGCCGTACAACGATGTCTTCGCCAACATCACGTACGATTTTGCACCTGCGGGTCCGCAACGTATTTGGAGCATCGTACACATCGATGCGCAAGCGACCTCACGCGGCGTTTTTACGTCACATACGGAGCACGTCAGCGAAGACTTACACAACATCGATTTTCCGCCGAGCGTGCCCGACGCGGACTTCGAGCCAAACTAACTGGCGAGGAGCCGCGCCGATAGCCGGCGCAGCGTGTCTTGCTCGGCCGGTGTAAGCGGGGCGAAGATTTGCGCTTCGACCGCGCGCACCCGCATAACGGCTTGCCGTGCAAGCTTTTTCCCTTTTGCTGTCAGCTCGACAAAGTACGCACGCCGGTCTTCGCAGCGCACACGTTTTGCAGCACCGAGCTGCTCGAGGTGATCGACCAGCGCAACGACCGTCGTGCGATCGACACCAAGCGCCGAACCGATCGAGCTTTGTGCGCGCGCTCCTTCGACCGCAAGGAGCAACAACAGCCGATAGTGGCGGACGCGCAGATCTAGCGGTGCGAGCGCAGCCTCGAGCAACTCGGTCACTTTGACCGCGACCGTGCTAAGCACGAAGTCCGCACAGTCGATCAGGGTGCCGGGGTAGTTGCACTGCTCCAAACTGTTCATGGTGTTCATTGTACCTGCAACTAGTGTCTTTTTGCGCCGGTCTAGATCGTCAATGGTCATGAATGTCAGAACTACTGATTATCAGACTAAGGATTCGATCCCTCCCGACGAGGCCTTGGCCGAAGCCCTGGCGCGCATGCGGCCGGCGTTGACCAGCCGTGCTCGTACGATCGTTGGGAACCGCAGCGACGCCGAGGACGCGGTCCAAGAAGCGGCGGTGCGGGCCTGGCGTTCGCGCTGGCGGCTTCGCAGCGGCGCGGATCCGGCGCCTTGGCTGCAGACGATTGTGACGCGAACTGCGCTCGATC
>JBAUEZ010000104.1:0-8069 GCA_049678885.1 Candidatus Aquilonibacter sp.
CGGCTCATCATGGACGCGGCGGCTTCGCTCTACGACCGCGCCCGAGCTTATGATACGATCGGTCGCGGCGCTCGCGCAGATGTCGCATGAAAAAGCGGATCGTTCTCCTTACGCACTTTTATCCGCCGGAACCGTGTGCGGCCGCAAATAGAGCCCAATCGCTCGTAAGAGCGCTGCTGACCGAGGGAAACGACGTCACGGTCGTCACGTCTTTCCCGTCGTTTCCGTCGAGGTGCCTGCAAGCGGGCGACGCGTGGCGCTTCTCTCGCCTCGAAGAGACGGACGGTGCGCGCGTGGTGAGGCTTTTCACGGCCACGCTTCGCGGGTTGCCGGGCGCGCGACTACTCCATTGGGTTTGCTCTGCCTTGGCTGCGTCGGTCTTTTTGCTAACAACGCGCCGGCGCTTCGACTCGATCATCGTTACGATGCCGCCGATTACGCTCGCGTTGCCGGCTCTCGTCGGTTCGATACGCCACGGCGCGAAGCTCGTCGTCGACGTTCGTGATGTCTATCCCGACATCGCCATAGCCATGGGCGAGTGGCGCGAGGGTAGTTTTCTAGCTCGCGCAACGGAGTGGGTTGCGCGGCTGCTCTATCGACGCGCCGCGCTGGTTACCGCGGTCACGCCGACGGCGCTGCGCCAAATTGGCTCACGGGGGGTGCCCGAAAATCGCCTGCTGCTTGCTCCCAACGGATGCGAGGCTCCCGAGTCCCGCCCACCGGCGCGAGTTCGCGAAGATTGCAAATTCGTCGCACTGTATGCTGGGAATCTCGGCCTCGCGAGTGACTTGGATGTGCTGCTCGACGCGGCTAATTTGTTGCGCGCGGACGAGCGGATCGAACTCTGGATCGCCGGCGATGGCGTGGAAGGGGACCGAGTGCGCAAGCGCGTGGCGGACGAGCATCTCGTGAACGTGCAATTGCTTGGGGCACTTTCTCGTGCCGCGGCGATGCAAACGACCGCAGACGCCGATATCGCCCTTGTACCACTTCGCAAGGGAATTGGCGAGAGCATCCCCACGAAGATATTCGATGCACTGTCCGTCGGCTGTCCCGTGCTCGTCGCCGCCGAGGGAGAAGCGCGCAATACCGCTCTTGCAAGCCGTGGGGGCATCGTGATCTCACCTGGCGATGCTCGGGCACTCGCAAAAGCCCTCTCGCGCCTCGCGGCTCTGAACAAGAATACCTTGCGCGCATCGGGAGAGCGAGGGCGTTCTTACGTCGTGAAATTCTACCTGAGAGATACGATCATGATGGGCTACTCCCGGCGCATAGCGGCGCTGATGCAGCCCTGAAGTGTCGTCGTTCTGGTCGTGGCAACTTGTTCTTGGCATGTTGCTTAACGGCGTCGTTCAATTCGTTTCAATTGCGGCTTACGCCGCCAGACTCGCTGGAGCACGCTCCGGGCGAGTTGGAACCGCAATGTCCCTTTACAACCTCTTTGTTACTGCGAGCCGGTTCGCTTCCATGTTGTACAGCCCGATGCTCGGCGCTCTTTCGGATCGCGCAAGTCAGACCGGCGGAGACGGTGTGTTTCTTTGGCAGCTCCGCGCGATCGTGATTGCTGGCACTGCCGGCGTCATCCTTGGTGCGGTAGCCATCCCGATATTCATAGCCGTGTATTTGCGGGGAATCCGCGCATTCGAGCGAACGGGAAACGTCGTGAAAGCGCTGTTGCGCCTCATGCGGCCGCAGACCGCCTTGAGTGTGATCAAAGAAATGATGGCCGGCGGTGAAAAGGGCGTCTTTCGGCTATCGCTCAAGGCGGTACCGAAAGATGTGCTCGTCCTAAATACGATGGTGTCAGCGATCTTTGCTGTGGGTGTCGTCTCAGCGGCTTACGCCAGCGTTCTCAACGTCGCTGCTGCGCGTACCGCGCTGCTCTCGAGTGGTCTGGTAAACGGCATCGCAGTAATCGCGTACAATGTCGTGGTCGATCCTGCATCTGCCCTTATGACCGATCAAGCCGCACGCGGAGAGCGTACGCTCGACGACGTGCGGGCGTTGGTGACGGCTTTAGCGATAACAGCCGTGCTCGGCTTTTTGATATCGCAGGCGCTGCTGATCCCGGCCGCTATCCTGATCGAGCGCGCGGCGCTATTGTTTACCTCACGGTAGTCCGCCGCATTAGCCAGGGAAGCAACCTGTGGGGAATGAAGCGTTCCGAAAACAGCCGCGGAATCGAGGCCTGTGCACCCGACGCTAGCCATCACTAACCTGGACGCCGCGCCGGTCAGCGGATCCGAGGCCACTTCTCGCCTAGAGCGAACCCTGCTCCTTTCAATTGTCGTTGTGGCCGCATTGGTTCGAGTGCCGCTGTTGCTGCATGATGGCTTGTGGCGAGACAATGCCTACATTTACGTCACCGTCAGCGCCCCGTCGTACGCACTCTTCTTCCACCGGCTTATCGAAACGGAGTGGCATCCGCCGCTATATTTCCTCGCCACCTACTACTGGGTGAAGCTCGTCGGTATAAGCGAACTCTCTCTGAAGACGCTGCCATTTCTTTGCAGCGTCCTCACGGTTCCCGCGATCTACCGTCTCGGCAAGCTCGCCAGCAATGCGGCTGTGGGGCTTCTTGCAGCAATCATCTTTGCTCTGAGTCCGTTGGCGATCGTGCTCTCGAGCGAGGATTTGTATCCGGTTGTGGGACTTTTTTGCGTCGTCTTAGCCTACCTCGTAATGAAAGCTCGGGTTGAGCCCCTTACTTTGAACGGACTCGCCTGCGTGACGGCGGTGACAGCGGTGACCGTATATACCCACTATGTTGCGCTGCTCTATGTTCCTCTCCTTATCGTGTGGGCGACGTTCTCGCCGCGCGGTGTCAAACATGGCATTGCGGTGGGAGCGGCGCTGTTGCTCGGACTGTGGACCTTTATCTTTTGGCTGCCGGTTTTTGTCTATCAGCGCCACCTCTATCTCCCATTTAACTCACCTTCGCTTCTAGTCCAAAAAGGAAGATATATCGTCGTCGCGCTCTATGACCTGATGCCGGTTCCAACGCCGTTTCTGGCAGCCGCCTTCTGCGTGGCCCTGTTCGGCATGGTTGTATTTCTCTTGCGTCGCGGAGCGATAAACCGGACCGTTCTCGCGCTCGGGGCGATATTCGCGGTCTTGCTCTTGGCTGAAACGGCTGAGCGGCTCACGATCGCACGCTACATTTTTCCGATCTATGGCCTGCTCTGCGTCTTTTTCGCTTGGGTTCTTGATGCATTTTGGCGTCGGGCGCTCTCCGGAGGGGAAACCCCGCGACGAAAATGGTGGGCGGCCGCTGGTGTGGCCTTCTGCGCGATTGTCGTCATTGCGGACATCGCCTACCTCGTGCAAGTCAGCGCCGTTCCGAAATCAGGCATTCGTTCCTTTGCCGCGTCGGTTCCATTCGACAGACAAACGCTGTATGTCATCGCTCCCGATTACATGGCTTCGACGTTCGCATTCTATTCACGGAACGCCGGCGTCGCCTACCGGGGATTTGCTCGCGTTGATGAACCCGAGCTATTCAGACTCGATGGCTACGCGCCCCTGTGGAGCTCCGCCGACGTGGTCGAGCAAGGATTCGAAGCCATGGTGAAGATCGCGCGCGGCTACCGCCGCTTGGATGTCGTTGTCGATGACGATGCCAGGGACCGGGGAGCGCTGCTGTACGGGAAGGTTTGGCCCTTTCTGCACCTCATAGAATCACATTACCGGCTAGAGAATCGCAGGTCGTACGCGGGACGATATGAATCCGTATCGGTGTACCGCTTCTCGCTTGACCAATAGACGCACGGTGGCGCCGTAGAACGACGCCGTCGAGAGCACGCGATAGTTCTTGGTGAGATAGTTCTCTACGACGTCGCAGCCAAAGTCGATGTTTGCGGACGTGCATTCGCCGGCACTAATGAACCAGAGCCGCGCGGCAGGCGGCATAACATGAGCCATTTGCGCTTGATCGTGTACTACAAACTTGCTCACGGAATAACTAGAAAATGAAACCGGATTAGGGATCGGAACGATCCGATTCGGTCCGTGATAGTAATAGCCCAGCGGAAGTGCGTTCTCCGCTTCAAACACGACGATCGGCTGGTCGGAGCTTTCGTACTCACGTAGATAAGCGCTCACGCGTATCCAGTCCCCTGGCTTTGCGAGTGCGTAGTAGGTGAAGGCTAATCCGACGAGCGAAATCGCGATGCTGAATGACGCCCACGCCAATACGGCACGTGCGCGAGCAGGCTCGCGAATGTACGTAAAAAGCGCGAACATTGACAGCATGATCGGCAAGAACAGTGGCGCTAGATGGCGGTTGAGGACATGGATATGTTCGATGTAGAGCCCCAGTGCCAAAAGGATGGAGCTGAAGGCAGTAATCACCAAGAGCAGGGACTCGCCGTCGCGCGAGAGGTGCGACCGCAGCACTATGAACAGGACTACCAGCGCTGCGGCCATCACAACAAGTGCTAGCGCTCCTCGACCAAACGTATGGATAGGGACGACGTAGTGCCCGAGGATGTCTACAACCGTTCCAGCGGCTTGAACCGGAGAATCCGGCGCAACAAACGCGCCTTCGTAGTTCTGCATTTGACCGGGTAGCCGAATGGCTATCGGGAGAAACGCAAGGATTGCGAGAAACGATGCGACGAGATAGCGCGGAAGTTGCGAGCGTGCATAAAAGGCGAGCGCGACACCTTGGCCTGCGACGAGGAACCCAAGGTAGTATTGCGTATAGAGGCCGATCGCCGCAAACAACGCATACGCGAGCACGGGGACCCATCGAGGCGACGCGTCTCCGATGAAAAACGCGTCATGAAAGCTAAGTAGAAGAAGTGCCGAGATTAGGATGATCATCGCATAGACGCGCACATCGAGCGCCGCCCATATGGTCAGCGGATTGAGGGCGATGGTCAACGTGACCAGGCCGCCGCTCATCCGGGGAAGATAGCGTTCTACGATGCGCGGCACGAGCACTAGGGTGATCGTAATGCAAAGTAGGGAGAACAGCCGCGCGAAGAAGAGCGATCCGTCCGCGCGACGCCACAGATCCAAAAGAACAAAGTAGAGTGGAGCGTTTTGCTCAAAACCCAGAGCCTCGGTAAATGCATACGAGAGGCTGCCGCTGGTCGTATGCAGGGTGTAGGCTTCGTCTTGCCAGAGATTGAGTATCGCTGCCAGCGGCAGCGCGATTGCGGCGTTGATTGCGATCGCAATGGCTGTCAGCGAAGGCAGGCGCAAACTGCGGGGCCGAGACACCAATTCTTCCCTAGTCACTCCGGCGCTGCAGCCGCCCGGTTCACGCGCCGGTAGGTCGACGCAAGGAACACGAGTTGGGCTGCCGTGGCAAAAACCAGCCAGACCCACTTTTCGTTGAACGAGCCGATGAAAAGCGAGGTGGCGGTTACGGCGATAAGGCCGCTCTCGACGATGAGCCGATAGTCGTAGAGCGGATGGTCGCGCGTTATCGCGCGAAGCATCGTGAAGTTAGCTGCGATGAACCACAAGTAGAGTCCGAGGCCAATGATACCCAGTTCGACGAAAAACTGCAGCAAGACGTTGTGGGGCGGTGCACTCCAGCCGAAGGAGTGGATTTGGGGGATGGAAAGATAGAATTGGTCGTACACAATTGGAAACGTACCCATCCCCGACCCGAAGATCCCGTAGTGTTTGATTGCCGTTACCCCAACTGCCCAGATGGATGTGCGGCCGGCACCTCCGGTTGCAGCTGCATGCTGGAGGCGCGCAAACAGCGTCGCCGAAAACGGGCCGGCTGCGATTGCCGCCACGAGGAGAAGGGCGAAGACCTGGACTCGATACCTCGATCGCCAAAGATAGTAGAGTGCGACGAGACCGAGCCCGATGACCGCCTCCCGCGAGGCACTCACGATAACGGCGGCCACCATAACGGATGCAGCAGCGAATCCGAGCAGTTTGAGCGACAAGTAGTGGCTGCCGAGAGCCAGCATCGAAGCGATCGCAAATGGAAAGATGAGTGCGTCGGCATACTCGTTCGGATCTATCGTCAGGTTGCCCAGGCTCAAGACGACGCGCGCATTTTCAGGATGGAGTGGTGAAACGACCGGCGCGTGCGTGCGAAAGAGCACGACAGCGATAATTGCGGAAACTAAGAAGCCCACGACGATCGCCCAGAGGATGAATTTAAACTCCTTGAACGTGACAGGTGCGAGGCTGATAGCCAAATAGAGCAGCGCTAAGCCGCCGTACGTTTGTATCGACTGCCAGGTAACGTCGGGAGCAACGGTCCAGAGGAGCGATATCACGGTCCAAGCAAACAAGAGGAAGAGCACGCGTAGCGCCGGTGTTGAGTTCGCCAGTCGCCTTGTCCGCAAGCAGCAGAAGAGAAGTGCCGCGCATACCAACCCCCCCAAAATCTTTGTTATCGTTCCCGTATGAGCGATCGCGAGGAATTCGTCAAACGGCATCAAGAGAATGTAGAGCCCATATGGGAATATGAGCGGCCGCACAAGGGCGAAGTAGAAACCTACAGGCAAAAGAAGCAGAACCGCGATGGCTGCGTCGCGAAGCGGTGCGCCGCTCACCATGAACCGCGCAATTCCCACCATGAGGACCAGCCCACCGAGAACTAGCCCGGTCATCAGAATGACAGGCCGGGGGGAAAGTGTGGAGCGTACGTGAGCAGCAGCCATCAGGCGAAACTCTTCACCAATGCGGACTTCGCCATCACTCTTAGGGTACGTGGTATCCCGCCCTACGCGAAGGGCCCGCCGGTCTTTGCTAAAGTACCTTTCTCCCGACCTTGGGGACTGTGAGACCAGGACCATGTACACCGGTTCTAAAGGTCCTTCAATGATAATCGTACTGATCGCGTTCGCCGTGCTCCTTGGGGCGGCGGCCGCGATTCCTCCCTCACCTGACGGCACGATTGTGTGGCAGGCCGGGAGTCCCACCATGGGGCGCTGGGTCGTGGCCAATACCTACCAGTGCGGAATTCCGGTCGTCTCAGGTGCGCGGTTCACTTTCGCTCTCACGCAAAAGGATACGTCTTGCGGCCGCAATCAGGCTAATCCAACGACTGTTTCGGGCGACCTCGTTCGATTGAGCGACGGCGCTACGTACATGTGGAGATTCCGATTCATCGATGGCGTCGCGTCCGCCGGCAGCGGCGGGATGGGCCCCGACTCGGGCCCCAACCCTGAAGCACTCATTTGGCAGATTCATGGCTATCGCGAACCCGACACACCGTGCACGTCGCTGAACTTCGCAAACGGCGCATACTACGCGGGTCAGATGCCAGGCCAGGAGTGGGCTTTTATGACCTGCAGGGGTGCGGTCTGGTTTGGCCGCTACCTGCCGGGCGAGCAAGATGACTGGAAGATCGTCGCGACCATCTCCGCGTCAACATCCGGCGAGACCAAACTCTTCCGAAACGGGGTACTTGTCGTTGACGATCGCGGGGCCAACTACCATCACTCTATGGGCGACCCGTGGTGGAATTTCGGTCCCTACAAGTGGCGCTGGGAGCTCCCCAATGGCGGCGGATCCCGGTTGACTCAGGTGTCAGCTACGATCGACCAGATGGTCCTCACCCGTCTCTAAACATTAAGAAAAACGACGCAGTCGTGCTGCCGCAGGCGAAAAAACGCCTGGTTGGCTTTACAATGTCTTTACCCGCACAACTTGCTACTTTACGCTGATTATGCCGGGCCTTGCCGATATTTTTACGGCTAGGGTAGGCTAAACGTCCCTGCTTCCTAGCCTCGCCGAGCCCTCGGTGAGCTGACTCTACAAGCCAACTTTTGCGAGGTTCTCATGGCTGGGAAGTTTTTCACCCGGATAGGTTCAACGCGCCCTCTTGTGTTCACGCCCCTCTTGTTGGCGGCGATCCTTGCCGCGTGTGGCGGGGGCGGCGCAGGCGGAGCGCTCCCTGCCACTGATAGCGCTGACCGATTTCACCAGTACACGCCGACGCCCGCGCCTACCGCGACCGCGGCGGCGGTGAAGGCGACGCCGACTGCGTCTCCCGGCTCGGATCCGTCTCCGCGCTCGAGTGCATCTCCGGGCTCGAGTGCATCTCCGGGCTCAAGTGCATCTCCGGGCTCGAGTGCATCTCCGGGCTC
>JBAUEZ010000105.1:0-17146 GCA_049678885.1 Candidatus Aquilonibacter sp.
AGCGTGGTCTGGGCGCCGTTCGCGCCGTTTCCACGCAGCGTCGCCGGTTACGGCGCGACGCTCTTGCCGAAGCCGCCGTGGTTTGTGACGAATCGCCTCGCCGATAAAATCGGCGAAGCGCTCATCGATTTTGAAATGCGCCAATCACCACTTTCCGCGATGAAGGTTGCATTGCTCGCGATGCGCGCCTAAGCCATCATCACCCGAACGTCATATCGCCGCAATTGCTTGTCGGTGGTAACGAGGGTCAGCCCTTCGAATTGTGCTTGCGCGATGAGGATACGGTCAAACGGGTCCGCATGATGCATCGGCAACTGCTGCACTGCCAGCGCATGATCGATGGTGATGGGGAGCTGCAAGAATCTTGCCTCGCGAATCTGCCGCGGCACGAAGAGCGCGGGGTCGCCGGGCAGTTCGAGCTTCCCTACGGCGTGTTTGACCACTATCTCCCAGGCCGTGGCTGACGACACAAAAACATTATTCGCGTCATCGCCGATCTCTCGCAGCGCCTTGGCGCTCACTTCGTCGGGCCGCAACCATACTTTCAAGAACACGCTCGTGTCCAGCAGCAGCATTACGTGCGTTTTGCCGGAAGCTCGCCACCGTAAAATGCGCGCAGAATGTCTTCGGGGAGCGGCGCGTCAAAATCGTCAGCAATATAACCGAGCCCTGCGTGCGTCCCAAGCCTACGCTTGCCACCGCCGTCGATACGGACAATCTTGGCAATGGGCCGTCCATCGCGCGCGATAATGACAGTCTCACCCGACTCGACCTCGCGAATCAACGCCGAGAACTGCGTTTTGGCATCACCAATGTTCGCCGTCTTCATACGTCCAGCATACATCTTGGTCGGACATTGGTCAAGCTACTTGACCAAGGTCAATCGACGTTCAAATCGACTTCGTGCGACAGCTCTTCCCGCAGTTCGCGCTTTTTGCGCTTGCGGTTGTAGCGCGTGAGCGCCTCGTGCGCGCCGGCCGGCCGCAGGTTTGTCGGCGGACCTAGACGCGGAACGAGCTTCATCTTGCGCCGCTTCTTCTTAGGCATGACGCACATATCGTAGGAAATCGCCGCCACGTTGTCCACGGGTCACGCGCATGAGGCGATCGAAACGCATGCCCACTTTGTTTACCACTGCAATCGACGGCGCATTGAATGGACTGACGAAGGCCATCACCGACCGCGCGCGCAGTTGCTCGAAGCCGAATGCGAGCACCGCACGGGCCGCCTCGACCGCGTAGCCCTTGCCACGAGCTGACGGCGCAAGGATAAAGCCGAGTTCCAGTTCACCCGGCACCTTCGTCTTCATCAGGCCGCAGCTTCCGATCAACTCCGAGCTCTCTTTGAGTACGACCGGCCACATCGAACAGCCGTCGTGCTCGCTCGCCTCGACCATCTCGGCGATGGCCGCGCGCGTCTGTTCGGGCGTCTTCGTGCCCGAGAGAATATATTGCATCGTCCCCGGATCGCCGTAGATCGCCGCGAGGACTGGCGTGTCGGCCGACATCCAGGTACGAAGCAGCAATCGTTCGGTCTCGATGTAGCTCATTGCGAAATAGCGCCGGCGCTCCGCAACATCTGCAGCACGCGATCGACCGGCAAGCCGTACATCGTCGAGCCCCCACGCCCGGTCATCGTCTTCGCTTCAAACAACGCATCGTAGATCGCGGCTTGCGTCGCCTCGGCCGTCGCGCTGTAAAGTGTGTCAAGCAGGCGGCTATTTTCGGTGAATTGCTGCTTCGGCGCCGCGATGTCGAAATCGGCGGTCTGCTCGAAGACGACGCTCGTCGAGAACGCGACGAACAAATCGCCGCTGCCGATATCCGAGGTCAAGCCCGTGCGCCCCATGCCGAGCGCTGCGCGCAACAAGATCGCGTGAAGCTGGCGACTGTCGAGCGGCGCATTGGTTGCGACGACGATGATGATGCTGCCGCTCAGCATACGTCCGTGCAGATCTGCTTCCGAAAGATGCTGCGGATATTTGGGCCGGTATTCATTCTTGAGCTTTTCGCCGACGGGGACGCCGACTATCGTCAAGGCCTGGCGCGAGCTGCCCGTATTGTCGTTCACGAGCACGCCGACCGTGTAGCCGCCGAGACTTGCCGGCAGCACGCGCGACGCCGTCCCAATTCCCGCTTTGAACCCGAACGCTTTCATTCCGGTGCCGGCCCCGACGCTGCCGCGCGCGAATTGCCCGGGCTGCGCTGCGTCCAGGAGTTTGTGCACGTCGCTCGGACGCACTGCGCGTTTCTGAATGTCATTGAGCAGTTGATCGTCGCACTCCGCGACCACCGGCAGCGGGACGTCGTCGCTCACGCCGACCGCCGGATGGTGCGCGATCATCCAGTCGACCACACCGTCGTCGGCAAGACCGACATCCAGCGTATCGGTCAGCACGATCGGCTCCTCGAGGTAGCCCGATTCGTCGATCCAGTGGGTTCCGGTCATCTCGCCGTTGCCGTTGAAAGCGAGCGACGCCGCGGCAGTCTTGTGGACCCATGGATCGGCATTGGGGAGTATCGCGGTCGCCCCCGTACGAATGTCGGAGCCCTGGATCAGGGTGAGGTTGGCGACCCGCACGCCTGCGACATCAGTTATCGCGTCGAGCGGCCCGGTAGGGAAGAATCCAAAGTGAAAGGGCAACACGGCCTGCGCCTGCCCCGCCGAGGCCAGGACCCCGGCAAGGCACCCGCCTAGGACAAGTGGAAGCCACTTTCTCATACGTATTCTCGCCTTTCAAATGCAACGAGGGACACGATCATTCTTACTGTTGCGCAGAAACTCAAAGCCGCGAACCTGTGGGAGAACCTTACGCCGCCGCAGCTCATAGAGCATGCGCTCAAACGTGGCGAAGGCGTACTCGGTCATGACGGACAGTTCATCGTCGACACGCGCCCGCATACCGGCCGCTCTCCCAAAGATAAGGCATTCGTCAAAGAACCATCGAGCGAACGGCACATCGATTGGGGCGATACGAACCGCCCGATCGACGCAAGCGTCTTCAACGGATTGCTCGATAAGGTCGAAGCCTACCTTTCCGAACGCGACGTCTACGCGCTGGATTGCTACGTCGGCGCCGACGAGCGGTATCGCGTGCCGATTCGTGTCTACACCGAATTCGCGTGGCACAATCTCTTTGCACACCATCTCTTCATCACACCCGAGAATCCGGTACCGGGTTTCACTCCCGAATTCACGGTCATCGATGCGGCATTGTTCCAAGCCGATCCCGCGCGTGACGGTGTCCCGACCTCGACGTTCATTTTGGTCAATTTCGAGCGGCGCATCATTCTAATCGGTGGCACGAAGTACGCGGGCGAGATCAAGAAATCGATCTTCACCGTGATGAACTATCTCCTTCCGCTACGCGAGACGCTGCCGATGCACAGCTCGGCCAACGAAGGCAAGACCGACAAAGACGTCGCGATCTTTTTCGGCCTCTCGGGCACCGGCAAGACGACGCTTTCGTCCGATCCGCATCGTCCGCTGATCGGCGACGACGAGCACGGGTGGTCGAACGACGGTGTCTTCAATTTCGAAGGTGGTTGCTACGCGAAGGTCATTCGTCTTTCGCCCACCGCCGAGCCGGAGATTTGGGCCGCGACGAATCGTTTCTCGACGGTGATCGAAAACGTCGTCTACGACGATCGCACGCGCGCGCTGGATGTTGATTCGGACGCCAAGACCGAGAACACGCGCTCAGCGTATCCGCTCGAATTCATTCCCAACATCGTGCCAGGCAGCAAGGCCGGCCATCCGAAGACGATCATCATGCTCACCGCTGACGCGTTCGGTGTATTGCCGCCAATCTCGAAACTCTCGCGCGACCAGGCAATGTACCATTTTCTGTCCGGCTACACCGCGAAGGTTGCCGGCACCGAACGCGGCCTCACCGAGCCGACCGCGACGTTCTCGACGTGCTTCGGGGCGCCGTTCATGGTGCATCATCCAACGGTCTACGCCAAGCTTCTCGGCGAGCGCATCGACAAACACGACGTCGAGTGCTGGCTCGTGAACACCGGCTGGACCGGCGGCCCGTACGGCGTCGGCAAGCGGATGTCGATCGCGCACACCCGTGCGATGGTCAACGCCGCAATCGAAGGACGCATTCCCAACGACTTCGAGCCCGAGCCGTTCTTCGGTTTACGCATCCCCAAGCGCGTGCCCGACGTTCCGTCGGAAGTGCTCAACCCACGTAACGCATGGAGCGATAAGAACGCCTACGATGCGCAGGCGCGTAAGCTCGCACAACTCTTCTCCGATAACTTCAAACGCTTCGAAGCGCACGCGTCGCCGGGTATCAACGCCGTAGCGATTAAGCCGGCGAAGTAACCCGCGCCCGTGGCGGACTTTTACGGATTCGATCACGTCGACTGCCGCGTGCGTTCGCTTGCGGCAGTCGAAACGTTTTACGACGATCTCATGCCCGAAATCGGGCTTACCGAAAAGCGCTATGCGTATGTCGATGCCGATGGTGAGTGGCATCGAGAGTTCGAAAATTATAACGCGATCGAGTACTACGAGCCCGAGCATCCCACCAAACCGCGACGCTTCTTTGGATTGATCGAGAACCCGCTTCATCGCAACAACGACACACGTATAGCCTTTCGCGTCGAGTACAAGCGCATGAACGAGTTCATTGCGTTGCTCGGCAAGATCGGCGCGACGAGCATCGAGCTGAGCGAAGAGATGAAGACCTACCCGGCGGTTTTCTTCGAGGACCCGGCGGGGACGAAGCTCGAATTGATCGGCCGCGAAGTCTAAGCTCGCCCTAATTTATTTCCCAGGAACCTTCGAGCGCTCACCACGTAGGATGAAGCCCATGAAACTCCAAGCCACCGTACTCGCCGGCCTCATCGTCGCGGGTCTTGCTCTACCCGCCGTCGCCCAGGACCAACAACCCCCGCCGCCGGGCCAAACCCAACAGCATGGCGATCGCATGATGCGCATGTACCAGAATCTCAATCTGACCGACCAGCAAAAGTCGCAGATTCAATCGCTGATGCAGAACTATCGCCAGGCTCATCCGCGCGGCAGCACCCTGGATCCCGATGCACGCAAGCAGCTGCACGATCAAATCAACGCCGTCTTAACGCCTGATCAGCGCACCCAATTGCAAACCGAGGAACAGCAATTCCGCGCCCAACATCAGCGCAACGCAACGACAAACGTTCCGCCGGCGCCGAGCGCAACGCCGATCTGATCGAACCGCTCGACGTAGTAATCGGCCCGTGCGCACGCACTCGCGGGCCGTCCACGAAGCACGTAGACCACATCCATTCCCGCGGCATGCGCAGCATCGACGCCTGACGCCGAATCTTCGACGACCAACGTCCGCGACGGTTCGATCGCCAGGCGCTTCGCCGCGAGCGCATACGGATCGGGCGCCGGCTTGCCGCGCACGACGTCGTCGGCACTCACCATTACCGGCGGCATCGTGAGACCGGCCCGTGCGATGAGCCCGAGCGCGAAACCTCGCGGACACGACGTAACGATCGCCCAGCGCTCGCCGCCCAGTGCGGCGAGCGTCTCGCGCGCACCGTCGATCGCCGCGCCTTCATCGGTCACCAGCGTTCCGAAGAGATCGAAGCAGATGCCCGCGTAGGAAAGCTCCATGGCCTGCGTGCATTTCTCCGCACATGAGCGATACTCTCGCAATCCTCGTGGGCGGTGGGCCCGCACCCGGCATCAACGGCGTTATTGCCTCCGCGACGATCGAGGCGGTCAATGCGGGTCTGCGCGTCGTCGGGATCTACGACGGCTACCGCGACCTCGCCGCGGGCACGCCGGTTAAAACTACCGCATTGAGCATCGACGACGCCGCGCGCATCCAATCGAGTGGCGGCTCCTTCTTGCGCACCTCACGCACGAACCCGGCAAAGGATCCCGCATCGCTCGACCGCACGGTGCGCTCCCTCGAAGCGCTAAGCGTCCGCTATCTCATCTGCATCGGTGGCGACGACACGACCTTTGGCGCGGCACGCATCGCGGAGAAAACCAAAGGCATCGTCGGCGTCGCAACCGTGCCGAAGACGATCGACAACGACCTGCCGCTTCCCGACAACGCGCCGACGTTCGGCTTCGAGACGGCGCGCTCCGTCGGTGCACAGATCATCGAGAGTCTGCTCGAGGACGCGCGTACTACCGTGCGCTGGTACGTCGTCGTGAGCATGGGGCGCAAGTCCGGCGCGCTTGCACTCGGGATGGCCAGCGCAGCCGGTGCAACCCTCGCAGTAATTCCCGAGGAGTTTCGCGGCGACACACTCGCGCTCGAAGCGGTGGTCGACGTGCTCGCCGGTGCAGTCATCAAACGGCGCGCACAGGGGCGTGACTACGGCGTCGCCGTCGTCGCCGAGGGTATTGTTGAACGCATCTCGGAAGACGCGCTCAAAGGCCTCGAAAATGTTTCGCGCGACGCGTACGGACACGTGCGCCTGGCCGATGTACCGATCGGGATGCTCTTACGCGATCGCGTGCGCGAGCGTCTGACCGCGCTTGGCGTCGACGCAACCGTGTTGACCAAGGACATCGGCTACGAGCTGCGTTGTGCTAAACCGGTCGCCTTTGACGTCGACTACACGCGCACGCTCGGGTACGGCGCAGTGCGCTATCTCCTTGGTGGCGGCAGCGGCGCGTTGATCGCACTCTCGGGCGGCCGCGTGCAGCCCGTCGCGCTCGCCGATCTGCTCGATCCAAAAACCGGGCGCATCCGAACGCGACTGGTCGACGTGCACGCTGAGGCCTACGCGGTCGCCCGCGATTACATGGTGCGCCTCGAGCTCTCTGATTTCGACGAGCCGGATCTTGCCCAGCTCGCCGCGCAGACGAACCTCTCCCCCGCCGTTTTTCGCGAGCAATTCCTGGGTAGAAAGCGAGCGTGAGCAAGCAGCAACGTCTGGCGTGTGCGGCCGTTTTTATTTGCAGCACAGCACTCATTATCGGATGCGGAGGCGGCGGTGGTACCGGCGGCACCGTAACTGTTGCGACCGCGCAATCGACGCCAACGTCGCAAGCCTCCGTGCCAGTGACAACGGGAGCGTGTTCAGGCGCGAAGGCATCGACGTTTACCGCCGGCATGACGCCTACGACACCGGCTCTTACCGTGCCGAGTGGACTCATGATTCAAAGCATCGCTAGCGTCGGCGGCGCGCGCGAACTGGTGGGACTGCCGAATGGCGATCTTCTCGTCGGTTCAAGCGGCAGCGTGTACATCATTCCGAATGCTGAAGCGAGCGGCGCTGCGGGAGCGCCACAAGTCTTCGCAACGATTTCAAATGAAACGGTTCCGGCGGGCGAGCCAGGCGGCGGCGACAACGCCGAAGGTGTCGCGTTTTCACAGTCGTCGTGCACGATCTTCGTAGCAACTGAATACCACGTGTGGTCGACGCCGTACAAAGACGGCGATCTCAAAGCCGAAAATCTTCAACCGATTGCGACCGTTCGCACCGGGCCCACGGCAAATCCCGGCGACGGCGATTACGACAGTTCGACGTCAGTTGCGGTCTCGGGTTCAACGGTGTACGCAAGCATGGGTTCATCGTGCAACGGGTTGCAGGGTTGCAGCGCGGGCGATAGCGATCCGCAGCGCGCAGCGATCGTTTCGATGCCGCTCGCGGGATCCGCGAATCCAACGGTCTTCGCCGAACATATGCGCAACGCGATCGCGCTCGCGGTGAATCCGGCGAGCGGCCACGTCTGGGCCAGCGGCGCAGGGCAAGATGATCTGCCCAACTACCACCCATACGAGTACATGGACGACGTCACCGCATCGGCCGCAGCGGCTGGCGGCGTCGCGAATTACGGCTGGCCCTACTGCGAAGAGAACCACGTGCAGTACAGCACGCCGCCCGCGAGTTGGCCAAACGGTTGCAATGGCACCGTGCAACCGCGCGTGGAATTTCCCGCGTACATGACGCACATCGGCGCGGTGTTCTATCCGCTGAATCCGAGCGGCACATATGCGCTCCCGGCGAAATATCGCGGGGCCTTGATCGTCTCGAGCCACGGTTCGTGGCACACCCCCGCGAACAATTGCACCCTTGCGCCCGAAGTCGACTACGTGCCGATGAACGGCGATACGCCGGCCACAACGATGACGAATTGGGGCGTCAACAATCCAACTGCGCAGTATACCAATCTTGTCACCGGCTTCCAGCCGAGCTGCAGCAACCGCATCGGCCGGGCGACCGGCGTCGCTGTAGGCTCGCAGGGAAGTCTCTTCGTCGCGGACGATCAAGCTGGATTAGTCTATCGCATCCGGCCCTAGCCAAAGGGCCTCGCGAAGGAGGCTCGATGCTCGTCCGCCGTGCGCTCATCGCCCTTGCGCTATGCGCCTGCGCCCTACTCGCGCTGTCTAGCGCCATCTCCGCTAAGGGTCTCGATTACGAGGATCTCCGTAAGATCGTCGGCGTTGATGCTCCGCAGCTCGCGCCGGACGGTACGCACGTCGTCTATGTGCGCTCGACGATCGACTGGAAAGACAACCGGCGCGACACCGAACTCGTGCTGGTCGACGTGCATACCGGCAATGCGCGCACAATTACGCACGATCGCATCGACGTAAGCGAGCCGCGCTGGTCGCCAGACGGTACGCAGCTCGTATACCGTGCCGCGCCCGAGCGCGATAAGCCGTCACAACTCTACGTATTGCCCATGAACGGCGGCGATTCGCTCAAGGTCACCGATGCACCGAACGGGGTCATGACCTATAGCTGGCGTCCCGACAGCCGGGCAATTGCCTACGTTACGCCCAACGATGATCCTAATAAGAAGGCCGTCGACAAGCATCTCGATTCGGTCGTGATTACCGACCAGCACTACCTCACCCGCACCCAGGCCCAGACGTCACATATCTGGGTGGTCAACGCCGACGGCACCGGCGCGCAGCGCCTGACCGACGGCACGTGGAGCGTGGCCGGCGACATTTCCTGGTCGCCCGATGCAAAGCGCATCTATTACACGCGCTCGCCGGACGCGCTCGTGCTTGCGCATCTCAACGAGCAGCAAACGTGGGTGCACGACGTCGCCGCGAAGAGCGACACGCAACTCGTCTCCGGCGTCTCGGCACGCGGCGTGCTCTCGCACGACGGAGCGGCATTAGCGGTCGCGATCCCACGCCACACCTTCTTCTATTTGACCAACGATCTGTCGGTTCGCTCGACCACCGACGGTCACGAGCTGTGGAATGCAAAAGCGATCGACCGCAACATCCACGCCTTTACTTGGTTACCGCACGACGCGGGGCTGGTCGTCGAAACGGCGGACGGCCTGCGCAACGTCGCGTGGATTCTCAAGCCCGACGGCACCGCACGCAAGATCGATCTCGGCAACGTCGATATCGTCCAGGCGAACGTCGCGGCCGACGGCGGGATTGCGTTTATCGGCCAACGTCAGGACCACTACGCCGAGCTCTTCTACCTCGCGTCCGGCGCAAGCGCGCCGAAGGCGCTCTCCGATAACAACGCGTGGACCGCGAACTACCAAATTGCAAAGGTCGAACCGTTCGAGTGGACGACCGACCTTGGCGTGAAGGCGGTTGGTGCCCTTTACTATCCGATCGATTACAGCGCCGGCAAGAAGTATCCGTTGGTGATGGATATTCACGGCGGCCCGATCTCGACGTCGACGTGGGATCTTGGCGGCATCGAGAACGGCGAGCTCGATCAAGTGCTCGCGACACGCGGCTACTTTGTCTTTCGCCCCAACTACCGCGGGAGCGACAACCTCGGCGACGCGTTCTTGATGGCGATCGTCGGTGATATGGCGAGCGGACCCGGCAAGGACAATCTCGCAGCGGTCGATGCGCTCCGCAAGACCGGCATGATCGACGAGTCGCGCATCTTCGTCTCCGGCTGGTCGGGCGGCGGCTTACAAACGTCATGGCTCATCGGACACGCTAACTTTTGGCGCGCAGCCGTGAGTGGCGCGGCGGTGAACGATCAGTACGAACAAGCCGTGCTCTCCGATATCAATGAACCCTTCAATCAAGCGTTCTTCCCGAACGTGTCACCGTTCACGCAAGCCGGCCGCGCGGCGTACGACGCCGAGTCGCCGATTACGTACGTCGACGCGATGAAGACCCCGCTCCTGATCCTTAGCGACACTCGCGATCAGCGCGTCCCGGTTCCGCAAGCCTACGCGCTCTATCACGCGCTCAAACAGCGAGGTGTTCCCGTGCAATTTACCGCGTTTCCACGGGCCGGGCACTTTCCGACCGATCCCGTCGGACAAGAGCAAGTCTTCCGCGCGTGGGTCGGTTGGATCGAGCGGTACTCGAAATGATCCTTGCAACATTGCTGCTGAGCAGCACGCTCACACTTGCTGATCTGCGCAAACTCGTCGGGGTCGGGCAACCCGAAATCTCGCGCGACGCGACGCGCGTGATCGTCTCGATCGGTCGTCGCAATTACGACAAAGACCGCATGGACACCGATCTCGTGCTGATCGATGTCGCCTCGCACGCGCAGCGAAAACTGCTACGTCAGCTGCGGATTTCGGAGTATAAATGGTCGCCAAGCGGCGCCCAGATCGCATACATCGCGGTCCCAGCAGCAGGCGATACGTCACCGCAACTCTTTGTGCTCCCGATGAACGGTGGGGAACCGTTGCAGCTCACGCACGAAAAGAACGGCGTTGACGATTTTGCCTGGCGGCCTGATGGGAAGATGCTTGCATACGCCGCCGAACCGGAAGCCACGAACGCGAAGGCCCTCGAACACGGTGAGAACGCGTTTAACGTCACCGAAGAAGCGTGGACCGAACAATCTCCGACCGCAACCCACGAGCTCTACGAGATCTCGGCCTCGGGCGGCAAGGAGCGCCGAATCGGCGACGGCTCGGTGAAGACCGCCGGCGGCTTCACCTACGCAGCCGACGGAAACGCCCTCTTCGTCACACGCCTCACACCGGGCGCCTCACCCAATCAATATCTCGCATCTGAGATCGTGAATGTGCGCGTGCGCGACGGCCGCGTCACGAAATTGCCGCAGCTTTCATCGACGCAGGCCGACCCAATTCGTTCGCTCGACGGTACGCATCTCGCTTTCGGCTTCACGAACCCGCGTGGCTCGATGCAAGAAGAGGTCGCGATCGCAAACGCTGCAGACGGGCAACAGCAATGGGCGTCGCGTTCGCTCGATCGCAACGTGACGGCGTTGGCCTTTATGCCCGACAATTCGCTCGTCGTCGCGGCGAGCGACCATACGCAGCGCAAACTCTTCTTTCTCGAGCAGGGCACGCACCGCGACGTCTCGATTGGCGATCTGCAGATTGGCGGTTCGCCATCTGTTGCCAAAGACGGCACGATCGTCTTTACTGCCGCCCGTGAGAACCGGCCCGGCGACGTCTACGTCCTGCGTCCGCATGCCAAGGTGCCGCAGCAGCTCACCAACGAGAACGCCTGGCTCGCGAGCTACACGATCCCCAAATCAGCAGCGATCAATTGGCGGACTGCCGACGGCATGACCGCCGACGGCGTGCTGATATATCCGCCGAACTGGCGCGCCGGCACCAAAGCGCCGCTCGTACTCTTTATCCACGGCGGCCCAACGGCTCAATCACTGACGTCGTTTAATCCGTTTGCGTACGTGCTCGCATCGCACGGCTGGTTCGTCTTCGAACCGAACTACCGCGGCAGCGACGGTCTCGGTTTGAACTTTGCGCGCAGGACGGTACCGCATATAGCCAGCGTGCCGGGCGATGACATCGAGCGCGGGCTCGACGCCGTGTTGAAACTCGGTGTCGTCGATCCATCACGGACCGCCGTTTCAGGTTGGTCCGAGGGTGGATTGATGACGTCGTGGCTGATCACGCACGATACGCGCTGGAAAGCCGCGGTCTCCGGCGCAGCGGTCAATGATTGGATCGGCTACAGCGCGATGACCGATGCCAAGGACTTCACGCCGCAATTCATCGGCCCCAAGCCCTGGGACGATCCGACTCTGCTCAAGCTCTACAGCTCCGAGTCGCCGCTCACGTACGCCGATCGCGTAAAAACCCCAACGCTCATTTTGAGTGACGCCGGCGACTTCCGCGTGCCGACGCCGCTTGCCTATGAGTTCTACCACGCCGTGCGCGCGACGGGCACGACCGTAAAATTCGTCATCTGGCCGATGGCCGGCCACTTTCCCAGTGATCCCGTACGTTCGGAGGACGTCTATCGCCAATGGGAAGCATGGCTCGTTACGTACTTAAAATAGCGGCGCTCGCTGCATTTTGCGTCGTTGCGGCGTCGGCACAAGATGCCACACCCACCGTCCCCGCCGGGTTCACGATCGAGCGCATCGGTGCAGTCGACGGCGCGCGGGAGCTCGCGGTCGCGCCAAACGGCGATCTCTTCATCGGCACGACCGGCAACAGCGTAGCTCTTCTTCCGCACGCCGACGCCGAGCATCCCGGCGCACCGCATACCTTTGCGACGTTCGACAACAAGCCCGCGGCGGGCGTTACAATCGGCGATGGCTCCCTCATCGTCGGCACGCAGTTTGCCGTTTACGAAATTCCGTATCAAACCGGCGACCAGAAATCGCGCGGTGCACCGGTCAAACTTCTCGCCGTACGTCTTTCCGGTATCGCACGCGATCACGTGACGACCACTGTCGCCGTGATCGGTGACACGCTCTTTGCCAGCGTCGGATCGTCCTGCAACGCGTGCGTCCCTGACCTCGACTCGACGCGGGCTACGATTCAGCGCTTCGACCTGCTTCGTCATACGGCGACCGAGGAAGCCTACAACATCCGCAATGCGATCGCGCTCGCCGTGAACCCGCAGACTCAGACACTCTGGGCCGGTGTTGCCGGAGCCGACGACCTCCCGCTGTATCATCCATATGAAATCTTCGACGCCGTCTCGCTCCATGAATTTCCGGTCGACTACGGTTGGCCGGCGTGTTACGAGAACCGCAAACACTTCGAAAAGTGGCCTGGCGATTGTTCGAAGACGCCGATTCCGCGCGTCGTTTTCCCAGCCTATGAAACGCCGATCGGCGCGGTCTTCTATCCGGCCGACGCGCATGGGACGCACGCATTTCCGGCGGCATATCGCGGCGGTGCGTTCGTCACGTTACACGGCTCGTGGCATGGGCCGCCGCAGGGCCTCTCCGGCTACGTTCCGCCGCGCGTCGTGTTCGTACCGATGCACGGCGATACACCTGATCATCCGGCGAATTGGAGCGACCCAACCACGCAGTGGCAGCAATTTGTCGGCGGCTATCAAAGCGGTGGGACAGCCGAACGCATCGGACGCCCGACGGGAATCGCCGTCGGTCCAGACGGCTCGCTCTTTCTTGCGGACGATCAAACGGGTGCGATCTACCGGATCAGGCCGCCTTAACGAAACGCGTTAGAAACGACGAGAGCCCACGACATTACTGTCGCGGGCTCATCGTTTCTATAAATCTGGCGCCGACCTACTTTCGAGGGACCCTGCGGTCCGACTATCATTGGCGCTTGCGGGCTTAACTGCCGTGTTCGGGATGGGAACGGGTGGGGCCCCGCCGCTATGGACGCCAGAAACTGGATCCCCATCCGCGATGACGAGCCTGAGCTCCAGCCGATCGCGGGTGGGAAAGCTGTACAGAGAAGAACTTCCAAGTGCCAAGTACGATAGCGTAAGCGTAGTTTAAAATATCCGAGCGATTAGTACCGGTCAGCTCCACACCTTGCGGTGCTTCTACCCCCGGCCTATCAACGTGGTGGTCTACCACGACTCTTCACCCTTACGGGATTGAAGTCTCATCTTAGGGTCAGTTTCGTGCTTATATGCTTTCAGCACTTATCTGATCCGAACATAGCTACCCGGCTATGCCCCTGGCGGGACAACCGGTTCACCAGCGGTTCGTTCGACTCGGTCCTCTCGTACTAGAGTCCACGCCCTTCAAACTTCCTACGCCCACAGCGGATAGGGACCGAACTGTCTCACGACGTTCTGAACCCAGATCGCGTACCGCTTTAATGGGCGAACAGCCCAACCCTTGGGACCTACTACAGCCCCAGGATGCGACGATCCGACATCGCGCGTCATTCCATCATTACTGATGGCGCAGACTATATCTTCACCCTGCCCGATTTGCTCGGGCGAGGGGCCGGCGTGTGATAGCGGTAATAGATTTACTCGATCACTCGAGTAGCAACACACTATCTCACCATCTCGTTGGTGCCGAGATGGATCAGTCGTTACGGGGTCATGACGAAAATGAATTCCGTCAGACTTCCCACGGTATTGTCCTTGCGCCAGTCCAAGCGCGTTAGGAGTTCACCGTTATAAGCCGGAACTTCAAATGGTGTTTCCACCATTTCACCCCTTATGTTGAGGTGCCAAACCTCCCCGTCGATGTGGACTCTTGGGGGAGATAAGCCTGTTATCCCCGGAGTAGCTTTTATCCGATAAGCGACGGCCCTTCCATTCGGAACCGCCGGATCACTTAGTCCTGCTTTCGCACCTGCTCGACTTGTCTGTCTCGCAGTTAAGCTCCCTTATGCCTATGCACTCTGGACGAACGGTTTCTGACCGTTCTGAGGGAACCTTTGAGCGCCTCCGTTACTCTTTAGGAGGCGACCGCCCCAGTCAAACTGCCCACCTGGCCATGTCCTACAACCGGATCACGGTTGTTAGTTAGAATCCCAAGACTATCAGGGTGGTATCCCAACGTTGTCTCCCCGATGACTAGCGCCACCGGATCATCGACTCCCACCTATCCTGTACGGACAATCTCAAAACCCAAGACCAGGATACAGTAAAGCTTCACGGGGTCTTTCCGTCCTGCTGCGGGTAACCAGCATCTTCACTGGTACTGCAATTTCGCCGAGTTCCCCATTGAGACAGTGTCCAAGTCGTTACTCCATTCGTGCAGGTCGGAACTTACCCGACAAGGAATTTCGCTACCTTAGGACGGTTATAGTTACCGCCGCCGTTTACTGGGGCTTCAATTCGCAGCTTCGCTTGCGCTAACCACTCCTTTTAACCTTCCAGCACCGGGCAGGAGTCAGCCCCTATACGTCTGCTTTCGCATTCGCAGAGACCTGTGTTTTTGTTAAACAGTCGCTTGGACCTATTCTCTGCGACCACCCTCAGCTTACGTGGTAAACACTTCACCAAAGGTGGCACCCCTTCTCCCAAAGTTACGGGGTCAATTTGCCGAGTTCCTTAACAGGGATTCTCTCGTCGCCTTAGCATGCTCTGCCAGTCTACCTGTGTCGGTGTACGGTACGGGCACCTATGATCCTTATTAGAGGCTTTTCTTGGCAGCGTGGAGTCAGTCACTTCGGCTCCGAAGAGCCTCGTATTCGCTTCTCGTCCTTGCAACGCGGATTTACCTACGTTACGGACTACAAGCTTGAACGCCCACATCCATCCGGGCGCTGACCTATCCTCCTGCGTCACCCCATTATTTCATAGACTTTGACAGACGATATCGAGCAACAAAAAACATCGAGTATAACCTCGATGCGTTCGTCGATCGACATTGTCCGGCAAAGTCTAAACGGTCATCGGTGGTAGCAGAATATGAACTGCTTGTGCATCGCCTACGCTTCTCAGCCTCGGCTTAGCTCCCGACTCACCCTGAGACGATTGACGTTGCTCAGGAAACCTTAGACTTCCGGCGTGCGGGGTTCTCACCCGCATTTGTCGCTACTTATACCTGCATTCGCACTTGTAGTTCGTCCACACGTCCTCACGGTCGTGCTTCAGCCTACGCTACAACGCTCCCCTACCGATTAGTTTACTAATCCCAAAGCTTCGGTTATATGCTTGAGCCCCGTTGAATTTTCGGCGCCCCATCACTCGACTAGTGAGCTATTACGCACTCTTTCAAGGGTGGCTGCTTCTAAGCCAACCTCCTAGTTGTCTATGCGACAAGACTTCCTTTACCACTAAGCATATATTAGGGACCTTAGCTGTTGATCTGGGCTGTTTCCCTTTTGAGCATGGAGCTTATCCCCCACACTCTGACTGCTGTGCAGTGCACCACGGTATTCGGAGTTTGATGGGGTTCGGTAGTCTGGTAAGACCCCTAGCCCTGTCAGTGCTCTACCCCCGTGGGTTAACGCACAACGCTAGTCCTCAAACTATTTCGGGGAGAACCAGCTATCTCCGAGCTCGATTGGCTTTTCACCCCTATCCACAAGTCATCCAATGTTTTTTCAACAACAACAGGTTCGGGCCTCCACGTGAGGTTAATCACGCTTCACCCTGCTCATGGATAGATCGCTCGGTTTCGGGTCTACTGCAACGGACAAATTCGCCCTATTCAGACTCGCTTTCGCTACGGCTCCGGTTCAACACCTTAACCAAGCCCGTTACAAGTAACTCGCAGGTTCATTCTTCAATAGGCACGCGATTAGCCTTGCCTTGCGGCATGGGCCTTTCACGGTTTGTAGGCATGCGGTTTCATGTTCTATTTCACTCCCCTCCGGGGGTTCTTTTCACCTTTCCCTCACGGTACTAGTACGCTATCGGTTTCCACAGAATATTTAGCCTTGGAGGATGGTCCCCCCAGCTTCAGACAGGGTTTCTCGTGCCCCGCCCTACTCACGAACAACTACGCAAGACCGAATGATTTTGTCTACAGGACTATCACCTTCTATGGTGCGGCTTTCCAGCCGGCTTCTATTATCGATCGGTTTTGTAACTTGCGCTCAGAGAATTGGCTCTGAGATTGTCGTCGTACAACCCCGCTCATGCAACGCCCAAATGCTTGCACATGAACGGTTTAGGCTGTTCCCAGTTCGCTCGCCACTACTACGGGAATCTCGTTTGATGTTTTTTCCTCCGGCTACTTAGATGTTTCAGTTCACCGGGTATGCTCTCTCACGACTATTGAATTCATCGTGGAGTCCGTGCCCATGACGGCACGGGGGTTGCCCCATTCGGAAATCGCCGGATCATCGCTTCTTAGCAGCTCCCCGACGCTTATCGCAGCTTTGCACGTCCTTCGTCGCCTGTGGAACCAAGGTATCCACCTGCATGCCCTTATTAATTTTCGACTACGCAAAATTGCACCAACTCATTTCAGGTTAAAAAATGAGCTGGCCGCTTTCATATGTTTGACACATGAAAGTTCTTCTCTATACAGTTTTCAAGGATCAAGGGACGCGGCCACGATCTTTCCGAGTCGAACTGATGTCGAACTCGGCGATCGAGGTTCGT
>JBAUEZ010000106.1:0-5430 GCA_049678885.1 Candidatus Aquilonibacter sp.
CAACAAACCTACTACGAAGAGCCGTTAACGCTGGTCAGTGGCGAAGGCACGCGGTTGCGTGACGATCAAGGGCGAGAATATCTCGACGCGTTCGCAGGCATCGCGACGACGACGCTCGGCTACGGCGACACTGAAGTCGCCCAGGCGGTGGCGGAGCAAGCCAAAGAGCTGATGCACGTCTCGACGCTCTACCTCACCGAGCAGCAACTCGATTTCGCCGAGAAGATTGCTGAGATCGCTCCGCCGGGAATGACCAAGTCGTTCGTCAGCAACTCCGGTTCCGAGGCAAATGAAACGGCTGCGTTAGTTGCCCGAACGGCGAAAAACTCGGCCGATTTTCTTTCCCTCGAACACGCGTATCACGGTCGGACCGTATATACCGTCGCGCTCGCCGGACTTTCGAACTGGCGCAACTTTGGCCCGCAGATGCCGCATGTCGCGTTCGTACCGAATCCGTACTGCTATCGCTGTCCGCTCAACCTGAGCTATCCGTCGTGTGAGATCGCGTGCGCCAAATCGGCGAAGCGGGTGATCGAGACGCAGACTAACGGCGCGCCGGCCGCGATGATCGCCGAGACGATCGAGGGGGTCGCCGGCATTATTACGCCGCCGCCGGAGTACTACAAAGTTCTCAAAGAGACGCTCGAGCCGTTCGGCACGCTCTTGATCGCCGACGAAGTGCAAGCCGGATGGGGGCGTTTGGGCGACGGCTGGTTCGGCATGGTTTCTACCTACGGCGTGGTGCCCGACATCATCACGTCGGCCAAGGGCCTTGCGAGCGGACTTCCGATCGGCATCACGATCACGCGCCCGGAGCTGGCCGATGCATTCAAGGGTCCGCACATCAACACGTTCGGTGGCAATCCGCTCTCGACGCGTGCCGCGACCGTCACGCTCGAGGTCATCGAGAAGAAGCACCTGATCGCCAATGCGAAAAAGCAAGGCGATGCGTTGCTCGCGGGCCTGCGCGAACTGCAGAAGCGCTTCCCGATTATCGGTGACGTGCGTGGTCATGGCTTGATGATCGGCGTCGAGCTGGTGAAGGACCCAAAGACCAAAGCCTACGATGCGCCGGCCGCAAATCGTATGTTGGAAGCGATGCGCGAACGCGGCGTACTTCTCGGCAAGGGTGGACGTTGGGGCAATGTCCTGCGCATCCAGCCACCGTTGATCTTCAGCAGCGACGACGTCACGGAATTCCTAAAGGCGTTTGAATCCTCCCTAAAGACACTGTGAGTAAGGCCGCGCGTTGCTCGTGGGCAACGACGGATTTGTCCATCGCTTATCACGACAAGGAGTGGGGACGTCCGGTTCACAATGACCGGACGTTCTTCGAATTCGTCACGCTGGAAGGCGCACAGGCCGGCTTGAGCTGGGAGACGATCTTGCAGAAGCGTGAACACTATCGCAAGGTGTTTGCGAATTTTGACCCTGCAAAGGTTGCGCGCATGACGCCCGCGCGGATCGAGAAGCTGCTGACCGATCCCGGCATCGTGCGCAATCGCGCCAAGGTCGAATCAACCGTCAGCAACGCCAAGGCGTTCCTCAAGATTCAAAAAGAGTTCGGATCGTTCGACAAATACGTCTGGGGCTTCGTCGGTGGCAAGACGATCAACCACAAGGTCAAACGGCGTGAGGATCTTCCGGCCGAATCGGAAGAGTCACGCGCGCTCAGCAAAGACTTGATCAAGCGCGGCTTCCGCTTCGTCGGCCCGACGATCATGTATGCGTTCATGCAGGCTACGGGATTAGTGAACGATCACATCGTCGGGTGCCCGGAACATGCTCGCGCCACCGGTTAGTTCGCCTGCGAGCGACTATCGCGAGGGCATCGATCGACTCCACATGATCATGGATCGCGACGACGATCGTATCGCGCGTAACGCGCGAACGGCGCTCTACGTGCACGGCGCGCGCTCGCCGTGGAGCGTCGTGCTCTTTCATGGCTTGACGAACAATCCGGGCCAGTTTCTCGAATTCGCACCGCTGCTTTACGTCGTCGGCGTCAACGTGATCGTGCCCCGCATGCCGCTCCACGGCTATGCGGATCGCATGACCGATGCGCTCAAAGACCTTACCGCCGAGGTGTTGCTCGACGCCGCGTACGAGGCCGTCGACGCGGCGATGGGGCTTGGCGAGCGCGTCGCCGTGCTCGGCATCTCGATGGGTGGCTTGCTGTGCGCGCACCTCGGGCAGTACCGCAGCGATGTCGCCACCAGCGTGCCGGTCGCGCCGGACTTCGGCTTACTGCGCTTCTCACGTGGGTTGACCGACGTGTTGTGCAACATCGCACTGCGCCTGCCGAATTTCTTTTTGTGGTGGGATCCGCGCGTGAAAGCTGCGCAGGGACCTGCAACGGCGTATCCGCGCTTCTCAACGCACGCGCTGATGCAGACGGTGCGCATCGGAAACGCCGTGTATAGGGCTGCGAAGAAGACGCCCGCGGCGGCTGGACGCATCAGTACGGTCGTCAACGTCCGCGATCCGGCGGTCAACAATGCGGCGACGGAGCAAGTCGTCGATCGGTGGAAGCGCCTGCGCAGCGGCAGCGTCGACTATATCGAACTCACAAACCTGCCGGAGAATCACGACATCATCGATCCCGGCAACAACCAGGCGCGCATCGGGTTGGTCTATCCGAAGCTGATCGACATCCTCAATTTGTCACCCTAGTTATAGTTCTTTCCTTTCGCCCATAGCTCAGCGACCGGATACTTGAGCCCGCGACAGATGTTGATCGGGATGTTCGTCTCGTAGTTGATGGCATAGTACGAGGCGAGGGTCAGCGCGATCGTGCGCGAGGTAAAGTAGCCTTCCTTGTGCCAACACGTCCCGCCGATCTGAATGAGCACGCTACCGTCGTAGCCATCGGGACCCCACAACCAGTACTGGTTGTGCGTGCTAATGACTGGAAGCTCGGGCGCGAAGAACTTCACGGCCGACGCTTCGCCGTAGTTGTCGCCGAAGACAACGGCGTGCGTGCGATCTTGCGGTGAGAGTGCATTGTAGATTTGCTGGACGGCGGCTGCCATTTCTGGCCAGCCGTGCATATCCGCGTAGTCGCCGGTAAGAAGATTTTCCTCGCGGCCGTGTTCGGTCTCGGTCGAAACGCCGAGGCTGAAGATTTTACCGATCTCCGTGCGATACGCGACAAATGTGCTCTCGGGCAGAATCGGTAGATCGAAAGGAATGAACCACCATCCGAAGAGCAGCGCGTAGGCAACGATCGGAATCCGCCACAACGCCGCGCGCGCGGTCCACAGCTCGATCGCGGCTGCACCCCCGGCGATCACGATCGGGTAGACGTCCGCCGGGTAATAGTGCTTGCCGTGCAGCACGATCATCTCGAGAATGAGAATTGCATACGTGTATCCGAGAAACCGGAACGGTGCCCGCAGCAGCAGCCAGATGAACCCGATCACCCACACCGGAAACAAGAAGATATTCGTGATCTCGAATTCCTGAACGATGTAGATCAACGGGCCGACGATTTCGTTCTTGCCGTTTTGCCCGTTGCGCAGCAGCTCCCACATCGGGAAACCGTTTTGCGCTTGCCAGATGAAGTTCGGGAGCGCGATCAGGATCGCCAAAGCGCCTCCCAGCGCAAACCAACGGCTGAATAAGATCGAACGCTGCGGCGTGAACAGCAAGCCGAGGAGCAATGCAACGAGGAAGAAGATTACGGCGTATTTGCTCTGCAGCGAAATGCCCGCGACGATGCCGGCCGCGATCCAGAGGCGGGGATCGGCGCCTTTTGTAATACGCACGACGAAGTACGCGATGAGTGGCCAGCTCCACAGCCCGATCTCGTCGGGCGAGACCTTCATGCCGAAGTTCCCGAGCACGCCGGTGAACGCGTAGACGAGCACGGCGAAGATCTGCGCGAACGTGCCGCCGCCGAATTCGGCCACGAGCAAGACGGTGACAAATGCACCTGCGCCGGCGCAGAGGGCGGGCACGAGACGCAACAGGAAGAGCGAATGACCGCCGATTTGCGTCAACGCAGCAAGTAGCGGAACAACCGGCGGTTGATCGACGTAGCCGAACTGCGGATGCTGCCCGCAGATGATGAAATACAGCTCGTCGCGGAAGAATCCGTAGTGCGGGTTCGCGATCGCGTGGACGACAAACACGATCCCCGCGGCAATCCATGCTACACGTCTAGTCACGTTGAGAGGGCTCCTTTACTTCAGCAGATCGGGACGCTGGGTCGCGTAACGCCGGCTCCAAGCGATCTCGGTACCGTCGCGCATCAGGATCTTGTAGTCGCCATGGAACCACGGATGGATCTCGGCGATCTCGTCGATATTCACAACGTGCGACCGATGGACCCGCGCGAATTGCGCGGGATCGAGCCGCGCCTCGAGCGATTCAAGCGTGGCGCGCAGGCTATGCGCACCGCGCGCGGTGTGGACGGCGACGCTGTTCCCGTTAGCCTCGAGTCGCGCGATCTCGCGCGTCGCGACGAAGAACGAGCGCCCGTCATTCGGGATGAGCAAGCGGCGCACGTATTGCTCTTCGTTGCGAATCTGCGCCAGCGTGGAGGCAAGCTGGCCGGTGTCGGGCTTGCCGTCCAGCGATCGGCGCGCCTTGCTCAACGTCTGCTCGAAACGATCGCGATCGTACGGTTTGAGCAGATAGTCGAGCGCGCTGACTTCAAACGCCTTGACCGCGTATTGATCGTGCGCCGTCACGAACACAATCGACGGCGGCGCGTCGCTACGAACCAGCGTCTCGGCTACGCCCAAGCCGTCGAGATCAGGCATATGGATGTCGAGAAAAACCAACTGCGGTTTGGTCATGGTAATCAGGTCGACGGCGTCGATGCCGTTGGCCGCTTCGGCGACGATCGAGATGTCTTCGTGGTCACCGAGAAAGCGCGCGAGCTTGCGGCGCGCCGGTGTCTCGTCGTCGGCGATCATCACCGTCAGCATGGCAGGCTCACCACGGCGAGCGTGCCGCCGCCGTCGCGCGGCCGCACGTCGAACGTCGCGCGCGCTCCGTACAGGTAAGACAACCGCGAGGTGATATTGCTGAGCCCGATGCCCCGCGGTTTCGAGGTATCGATGCCAAGGCCGTTGTCGCTCACGCGAATCACGGTCGAACCGTTGTCGCGTGAAACGTCGATTCCGAGTTCTATCGAGGTGCGCGACGAGCCCATCCCGTGACGAATGCTGTTTTCCAACAACGGCTGCAACAGCATGAACGGCACCGTCGCGTCGTGGGCGTCCTCGGCGACGTTCACGTTGAGCGCCAGGTTGCGCTCGAGGCGCGTCTTCATGATGTCGACGTACATCCGCTCCATGCGCAGCTCCTCGTCGACCGGTATTTCCTCGACGCCGCCGGAGGCGAGCACGAGGCGCATGAAGTCGCTCACTTGTGCGAGCATGCGGTCGGCCTTGGCGACGTCTTCGTACATCACCGCAGAGA
>JBAUEZ010000107.1:0-31285 GCA_049678885.1 Candidatus Aquilonibacter sp.
GCGCCGCACCGCGCGCAACGTCGAGTCCGGCGCGGCTTGCACCAAGCGCACCGGTCACCGCGAAGACGTCGCCGGGACGCGCACCGTCGCGCGTCTTCACGTGCGTTGCGCGCACTTCGCCAACGACGGTAATCGCTATCGTCAGGACGGGGGCCCGCACCAGATCGCCACCGGCGATCGCAAGGCCATACGCGCGCGCGCAGCGCGCCATACCGCCGTAACAGGTCAGAAGCGCGTCGGACGACCAATCCGGTGGGATCCCGAGTGCCACCGTGCCCAAACGCGGACGCGCCGCCATCGCGGCGAGATCGCTGAGGTTCGCCGCCATCGCGCGCCAGCCGATCTGATCCGGCGACATCCAGTCGCGCGAAAAATGCACGCCTTCGATCAACGCATCGCTCGAGATCACGCTGCGTTGCGAACGCGACGGCTGCCAGACCGCGGCATCGTCACCGATGCCGAGCAGCACGCGCGAGGAGGCACCGCTGGTGAGCGCAGCGATCGCAGTTACGAGTTCGTCTTCCGTCACTTATTCAACAAGCTTGCGCATGACGCGAACCGTCGCCGTCGGATCGGTCGTACCGAAGATACTCGAGCCCATAACGATGGCTCGCGCGCCCGCATCGACCACGGCGCGAATGTTGCCGGTACCGATCCCGCCATCGACCTCGAGGATACACTGCGGACTGCGGGCGTCGAGCAGCGCGCGCGCCTCACGCAGCTTCTCGAGCGCGCGCGGAATGAAGCGTTGCCCGCCAAAACCGGGATTGACGCTCATAATGAGTACGAGGTCGCAGTCCTCGATGATGTCTTGCAACATCGAGACCGGCGTCTGCGGGCAGAGCGCGATGCCGGCCTTGGCCCCGAGCCCGCGGATGTGCGTGAGCAAGCGCTGCGAGTGCGGCGTCGCTTCGTAATGAAAGGTAATGATGTCGGCACCCGCGGCGCGAAAGTCGTCGACGTAGCGTTCCGGCTCGACGATCATCAAGTGCGCGTCAAAGGTAAGATCGGAGAGTTTGCGCAGGTCGCCGATGATCTTCGGGCCCCATGTCAGATTCGGGACGAAGCGCCCGTCCATCACGTCGAGATGGAGAAAATCCGCGCCGCCCGCCTCGACGGCGGCGATCTGCTCGGTGATGCGTGCGAAGTCGGCGGACAGCAACGACGGCGCGAGAACGACGGACGGCATTTAGTGTGCCGCTCCGCGGCTAACGTGAAGTTCGCTGATGCCGCTACCGGCCCAAATCGAGGCACGAGGAGGGAGCATAGCGGTACCTCTGTGACCAACGAGTAACGAAGAGTTGGGCCCGTAGCGGCTCAGCCCTCCGGGTTGCATCAGCGGCACTCTTCAGCCTCCTGGTGACGGAGAGGGCGTCGGTTTTTCGTCGTAGATACGCGCAGGTTCGTCGCCGAGTCGCGTCTCGCCCACCATCGTGTTATCGACGAAGAGCTGCACGACCGACGTACCGACCGCGGTCACCGTGAAGTCGAGCTTTTGCCCGGGTTGCGCGTAGGCGCGGTAGGCATCGTATTGGCCGGTCGCGTCGCGAACGCGCAGCGTCACCTGCACAACCTGACTCGCCTCCGCGTCGCCCGTAACCGGAATCGACGCGAGCACGCGCACTTGTCGGATGACGTAACCGGATTCGTTCGGCCCCGCACTCACCTGCAGCGAGATCGGTTCGTAGGACGAGATCTTAGCGTTGGGCGGTACCGACTGCCGCGCGACGGTGCCGTGCGCGGGCCCGCTCTTGCCGAGTGGTGTCCAGACGATTTGCCCGAGCTTGATCCCAAGTTTATCGGCGAGATCGCGTGCTTCGTCGATCTTCATCCCCGTAAACGTCGGGACTTTGACCGTCACGACGCCACCCTTGCTCACCACCAGGTTCACCGTTTCACCTTCGGTGATGTTCGTGAGCGGTTGCGGATCCTGTTCAATAACGTGCCCAGCCGGCACGACGTCGTTTTTGACCGAGGTCACCTGCCCAAGCGTCAGCTTCGCGCGTATCAGATCGAGATTGACTTCGCGCATCGATTGATACCGTAGATCGGGCATCACGCGCGTCACGATACCGTCGCTGATCACAAAATCAACTTGCCGTCCGGCGCGCACGGTCGTGCCGGCTTCCGGACGCTGGCCCATCACGACGCCCTGCGGATAACGATCGCTCGTCGCGTGATCGATCACTTGCGGCGCGAGGTTCATTTGCTGCGCTGCCGCGCTTGCGTTACTCTCTGCTTGTCCGACAAACGACGGAATCGTAATCGTGTCGGCTGGGGGCAACAGAAACTCGTAGATCTGGTGTCCAAACCACACCATGACGCCGACGAATGCGGCGAGCACGATGGGAAAGATCCAGTCGCGCGGGACGTACTGGTTGACCAGTTCCCGCCACTCGCGCGTTCTGTTCAGATCAATGCCTCGAGCGCGGCGTCACTTACATCGAGGTTGCTAAAGACGTGTTGCACGTCCTCGTGCTCTTCGAGTACGTCGAGAAACGCGAGCGCCGCGGAGAGCTCGCCTCCCTCCGGCGCGACGGTTTGCTTCGCGCGCATACCGAGATAGACGTCAACGAGCTTCACCTCTTGCAGCGCCGAACGCGCCGCGCCGAGTTGCGCCGTCTCCGTATAAATGTAGGCGCGCTGCTCGGTGTAGTCGACGTCGATCACTCCGTCGACGAGGGCCGCCTCGGTCAGCGCATCTTCGGATTTACCCTGCGGATCGACTTCGATAATGCCAACCGCCTCGAACATCCATCCGACGGTGCCGGTCTCACCGAGTTGGCCACCGTGCTTGGTAAACATGAAGCGCAATTCGCCCGCCGTACGGTTGCGATTGTCGGTTGCCGCGTCGACCACGACCGCAAGACCGTGCGGCCCGTAACCCTCGTAGCGCAGTTCCTCGATCTCTTTCTCGCCGGTGCCGCTCGCCCGCGCGATCGCGCGCTTGACGTTATCGGTGGGCATATTGTTTTCGCGCGCCTTGTCGACCGCGATCTTCAGGCGATGATTGGACTCGGGATCGGGCGAACCCGTCTTTGCCGCAAGCGTGATCTCGCGGCTCAACCGCGTGAAGAGCGCGCCGCGCTGCTGATCGGTCTTACCCTTGTCGAGCTTGATATTCTGCCACTTACGCCCCATAAATATCCCTTTACTCTAGGAAGCTCTTTGAGCTTCCTCTCTAGCCATACGGTCCGACGATCCAGTACTGGAACCACATCCGCGCGTGCCACTCGTTCCACGTCATCGGAACCGCAGCAAGAACCGGATAGAAGAATATGAATGCGCCTGCGATCAGCGCGACTACAGCGCAGATGCCACCGATTGCCCACCGCCGGCTTGCGATGTCGCGATCCTTCGCATAGGCCCAAATCTGCTGCAGCACGATCGCGTTGCACAAACAAATCAACGGGATGTCGACGTAGAAATGATACGCGAACGTGATGCGCGGAGACTTCATCCATGGCAGCCACTGCAACAGGTAGGTAATCACGATCAATGCGTAGGCCTTATTCTTGCGCAGCCAGGCCAGCGCGCCGACGATCGGCACCGTCAGGAGACCGAACCACAGGATGAACGGATTGGGCATCGAGGTGATCTCCTCGATGCAGCATCCCTTCGGGTCATTCTTGTCGGTGC
This sequence comes from Candidatus Aquilonibacter sp., assembly GCA_049678885.1. GTDB lineage: Bacteria > Vulcanimicrobiota > Vulcanimicrobiia > Vulcanimicrobiales > Vulcanimicrobiaceae > Aquilonibacter. The sequence continues at coordinate 3,640 of JBAUEZ010000107.1, forward strand.
GGTGATCTTGATAGTAGTAGGCGATCGGGATGTAGTCGATTGGCCACTGATACCAGAACGACGTGTAAGGATGCTTGGCGACGAGCTTATCGTGATACTCGAACATCGTGTACTGGCGATAGACGACGTCGTTGAAATTATGGATCTCATTCGGGTCGGACGATTGCCGGACCAGATCCGGTACCCACGCAAGCGCATAGACCGTTGCGCTGACGAAGAGAATCGTTGCGAGCGCACCGTCGAGCCGGAAACCGCGCGCATTGCCCCACAGCGCCGGGCGGCCCTTCGTGAAAAAGCGCTGCAGCCACACCAGAATCAGCACGAGGAAGCTTACGCCGAAGCCCATGACGCCGTACCACTTCGAGCTGACCAAGAGCCCGAGTGCGATCGTAAACGCGATCAGCCACAACGTCGCCGACCTGCCACGCTCGCGCGCGTCGCCGGCGCGAATTTCGTTGTCGATATACGTTGCGGTCGCGACGGGCGTTTCGTAGGTCACGCTCGGATCGGCTTTATAGGTGAGCGTGTAGTCGTCGCCGGGGTAGACGAGCGCGCCACCGCGGTTCTGCGAGACCTCGCCCATATTGATTCGCGGCTTTCCGCCCGTCGATTCGATCGAACCGCCGTCACTGGCGTAGATCGCGCGGCTGTTGCCCTCGACTAGCGCGTATGCACCCTCAGGAAATGTGAACTCTTGCGCACCGTCGGCGAACCAATTGCGGAAGAACGAGTAGCGCAACAGCAGATAGACACCAAGCGCGACGTAGAGCATGACGACGATGCTCGACGACAGATCGAGCCCGACCGGCGGCGCCACGGCTCCGGGCGGCGGGTGCACGGCAAATTTCCAGATCAGATCCCAGAGGCCGACCACGAGACCGCCTGCCGCGACCGATACGATCACCGCTCCGGCGAAGGCCCAGCCCGGGACCACGGTATGCTGTCGCGATTCCACTTGCGACGCGATCCAGAACCGGTAGAACGCGTAGACGGCGCCGAGCGAAAAGACAACGACGAACCCTTCGGGCGTGCCGATCCGCGACTGCACGAAGTGCATGCCGTCGCAGAGTAAGAAAAATGCCGCAATCGAGGCGAAGATCGTCGAGCCGGTGACGCGCTTGGCAAAGAGATAGAGCAGCATGACGACGAGCGCGCCGAACACGACGTCGCCGAAACGCCAGCCCCACGAATTATCGCCGTGTCCGAGCCCGCCGAAGAGCAACACGGAGAGCGTCACCAGCAGCTTGGTCAGCGGCGGATGCGTATTCTCGTAGATCCGCATGTTCTTTAGATACTCTTCGGCCGCGCGCGCGAAGTAGATCTCGTCGAAGATCTTGTCCTTGGGATGCCAGTACCGGATAAACGAAAGCACGAAACTGACCACGCCGAGCACGCTCATCACGGCGTAGTCGATCGCCGTCATAATCGAGAGGCCTTCGCGTGGGTCGTAATAATCGCGCACGCGCGGCTTGCCCTCTTCCGCTTCTGCTTCCGTGGCCTTCGGAGCGCTCTCCGGCGCCGAACCGAGAAAGACGTAGCCGAGCGCAAAGAACGTTCCGACCGCAATCACCGAATAGAATCCGTTGAGTGGCCCCCAGAGATCGCGTGAATCGATGCCCGGTGTATGGTTCGTAACCACGCTGAGGAATTGCAACGCGTAGACCTGATCGGCGAACAACACCACACTGAGCGCGATTGCTCCCCAGAGGTAGCGTCGCGCGATTGGGATGCAGGCGATGCAGAAAACAACCGCATCGAAGCTATAGCGCTCGTGCATGCGGGTCGAGAGAATGTAAAAGGCGAGCAGCGCGATCGTACATGACTCGAGAAACGCCGCGGCGGTTCGCTCTTGCAGGTAGCGCCAGACGACGAGCCCGAGCGCCGCGAGGACGAGCGCGATGCCCCACACATACTGCGGAAACTGCACCGGACCCCAGCCGATGAGCAGGTTGTCTTTGGTCCACATCTCTTGCCGGATGGCCCAGAGGTTGAACGCATTGACGCTGTTGTAGTCGTAGACGCTCGAACCAAAAACGTAACGCTCCAGCAACCAGCGCATCGCTTCGACCGGGTTTGCAGTCGGATGGAACGGCACGACGAGCAAGATCGAGAACGCGAACGCGGCGACGATGCCGATTGCGGTTGCGGCGAGGCGCTCGCGCATCCGCGCGCGATCGGCAAGCGCGAAGGCAAGAAAGAGTACGATGAGGACGGCGGCTTGCGGCTTGATCAGCAGCGAGTACGCAAGCGAGACCCATCCCGCCGGGATGAGCCACAGAGGTCCGGCCCCGCCGTCGTCACTCTTTAAAAGAAGGTAGGCGCCTAACAGTGCGAACCCGGCCCCGACAGAATCGACCTGCCCCCAATCCGCCGAGTTCATGATGGCCGCGGGATTCAACAGATAGATCGCCGCCGCGCCGAGCGCAATGGCAGGCGCAGCAAAGCGCCGGCCGACCGCATAGATCAGCCACCCCACGCCGAGATCAGCGAGAATCGCCGGCAACTTCACAACGATGCGCAGCAGATTGTATTGCGTATCGAGGCCGCGGAACGGCGCCCACAGATGTCCGAAGATCGCAAGGATGTAGAAATAGCCCGGCGGATAATCCGCGAAACTCGTCTTCGCGTAGAAGTTCGACAGCCCGTTATCGAGCAGCGAGAGCGTCCAGGCAACGAAGGTGTTGACGTCGGTCGTGAAACCGCTCGCGCCCACAAACACCAGCCGCAGCGCAAAGGCCACAAGCAGCAACAACGGCATTGCGTACGGGAGCATGCGCTCCCAGACGGACGTTTGGACGTTCGTCCTGGCGTTCACAGTGAGGTTAGCCTCCGGTCAGCCGACGGGTTCGGCGAGGGTCTCGAGCAGATAGTCGCGCAGCGCGCGGTTGGGGTGACGTTCCACGACGGCCATAGGTTCTGCAACAGCACGCGTTGCGGCCTCTCGGGCCCCCAGTTCCTCGAGTGCCGCGACCACGTCTTCAACCTCAGGCGACTCAAGCGGGCGGCGCAACCGGTACGCCGCAGCGATGGCCTCGCGTGCAGACGACGGCGGTTGGGCAAGCGCCCAGACAATCGGAAAACTCCACTTTCGACGGACTAAATCATGTGCGACCGCTTTGCCGGTTGCATCGGCAGTGGCCCAGATACCGAGCGTATCGTCGCGCACTTGAAATGCCATGCCGTACGCCCGCCCGAGTTCTGCATAGCTGCGCACCGTCGGTTCGTCGACGCCCGCGCAGCAGGCACCAAGAGCGCACGCCGCTTCAAAGAGCGCCGCGGTCTTCCCGGCGATCATCGTGTTGTACGCCGCAAGCTCCACGTAGGTTGCACTCTCGAACTGAAGGTCGAGCGACTGTCCATCGCACATCGTGCGGTGCGCACGATGCAACCGCTCGATCATCTCGAGCGCGCGAGCCGGGCCGACGTTTGCTTTGACGTGCGTGAGCGCGAGAAAGCTGAGCGCACACATCGCATCGCCGGTGTTGACGGCCTGCGCGATGCCGTAGACGCTCCACAGCGTGCGGCGTCCGTGGCGAAATTCGTCGTGGTCCTCGATATCGTCGTGCACCAACGAATAGTTGTGCAACAGCTCCACCGCAACGGCAGCATCGAGCGCATGCTCCGGCGACCCACTTTCGGATTCGCACCCGAGCATGAGCATCGTAGGACGCAATCGTTTTCCGCGCCGCGCCGGCCCATGGGGTTCGTACCCGAAGTGATAGGCGAGCATGTCGCCGATTGCGGGCGATCCGGCGTAGCCGCGGATGCACGCGAGCAGGTGGGCTTCGAAGCGCTCAGACCGGTAGACCAGCGAGCTCCTCCATACGTGCCTGCACTTTGTCGACGAGCCATCCCGGCGTCGATGCGCCGGACATCAGGCCTGCGACTTTCACACCGTCGAACCACTCCGGCTTCAATTCATCCGGGCCTTCGATATGATAGGCGCGCGCACCGTGCGACTCCGAGAGTTCCGCGAGGTGTTTCGTGTTCGCCGAGGTCTTACCACCGACGACCACCATCATGTCGACTTCATCTGCGAGGCGCAGCGCCTCGCTTTGGCGATTGTTGGTGTCGGTGCAGATCGTGTTGACCGCGCGCACTTCGTAATATTTTTCGCTCAGCGCTTTAACGATGTCGCTGAAGCGCTCGCGCGAGTAAGTCGATTGCACGACGACGCCCATGCGGCTGCCGCGCGGCAGTTTCGCAACGTCTTCTACGGTTTCAATACACCAGGCGCCCGGCACGTGGCTGAGCGTGCCTTTGACTTCAGGATGGCTCGGATCGCCGATCACGATGATCTTATAGCCTTGCTCTTTGAGCTTCTCGGCCTGCACGTGGATCTTCGTTACCATCGGGCACGTCGCGTCGATGATTTCAAGCCCTTTCGCCTTCGCTTTATCGAAGACTTCGACGGGAAGGCCGTGCGCGCGTACAAAGAGCGCGCCGGCATCGACCTCGTCGACGCTGGTCGCGTTGCGCAGTCCGTTGGCTTCGAGTGTTGCTACGGTTTGCGGGTTGTGCACCACGTGCCCAAGCGTGGTCACGTCGTCGCGCTTCGCGATCGCTTCTTCGGCTTTTTTCACGGTGATCGCGACGCCGAAGCAGAATCCCTGAACCTTAGCCTTGCGAATCTCCATCGACACTTTCCCGTAAGGCCCAAATGGCGCCCATTACGTCATCGGTGAACTTCGCCAAGTCCTCGCGCGTTGCTTTCCGGCCGGCCGGCAAGGTCATCGGCCTGCCGAATGCGACTTTAATCTGACCCAGGCGCCCGGCACGGTCGCTGCCGATGATGCAAGCGGGCACGACCGGCGCGCCCGCCAGGGAGGCCAAGAGCGCAACACCGGTCCGCGGCTCCTTATCGCCATGGACGTTTCGGCCGCCCTCGGGGAAGATGCCGATGCACCGGCCGGCGTCCAAAATCTCGAGCGAGCGTTTGATCGCGGCCCGCGCGCTGCCCTCACGATCGACCGAATATGCGCCGACCGCGGCAATGAGCGGCCCAAGAACCGGAATCTCAAACAGCTCTCTTTTCGCCATGTAGCTGATTTCGCGCGGACAATTTGCGCCGAGCAGCGGCGGGTCGAGATTGGAGATGTGATTGCACGCAACGATCAACGGCCCGCGCATCGGCACGTTCTCGGTGCCGTAGCTGCGTTCGCGCCACAGGATTTTCCCTGTCGTCCAAATCAGCGCCTTGGCGATCTGGTAGAGAATCATCGCGAACGCTGCACGATCCCAGCGATCTCGGCGACGACCGCATTGACACCGATATCGCTCGAATCGATCGCGTGTGCGTCGGGAGCAGGCGCGAGCGGCGAGACCGGACGCTCACGATCGAGGCGATCGCGCTCCTCGATCTCTTGCGCGAGTTGATGCTCGCTGATGTTGTCGCCGGCCGCAAGCAGCTGCGCGCGGCGGCGCTCGACGCGCGCCTGGACCGACGCTGTGAGAAAGATCTTGACTTGCGCAAGAGGCAGCACGACCGTGCCGATATCGCGGCCTGCCATGACGACCGGACCTTCTTGCGCAATCTCGCGCTGCGAGCGCACCATCGCTTCGCGCACGCGTGGATGCGCGGCGATCGTCGAGACGACGGTGCTCACTTGATTCGATTGCAGCGTCGCATCGTCGAGTTCAACGCCGCCGGCGACGATGCGAAAACCCTGCGGCGCCTTCGCATCGAGCGTTACGTTGACGTGCGCGCCTTCCCACAAGCGAACGAGTGCGCTCTCGTTGTCGGCGTCGATGCCGCTACGCAATGCAAGATACGCAAGGGTGCGATACATCGCACCCGTATCGAGGTAGAGCACGCCGAGTTCTTGCGCGAGGCGGAACGCGACCGTCGTCTTTCCCGAAGCGGCAGGGCCGTCGATCGCAATTTGCAGGTGCGGCGGGGTAGCGATCGTTTTATTCTTCGCTGAAGCGCTGGATATGTGCGCGGCCGAAGTTCTTGACGGCATCGACAAGCGGCAGGACGGTATGGCCGTACTCGCTCAGCGAGTAGAAAACCGGCGCCGGAACCGGACCCATTTCCTCGCGCGTAACGATCCCGTCAGCAATCAACTCACCTAATTGTTCGGTGAGTACCTTGTGCGAGACATCGGGCAAAAATTGACGGATGCCCGCAAAGTGATACGGGCGTTCGGCCAGCGAGTAAATGATGATGAGCTTCCATTTTCCGCCGACGGCGGCGAGCGCAGCGGTAAGGGGGCAATTACTCACGGGATTCGCCCGGCGCGCGTGAAGCATAGTTACCTCAAGGTTCCTTCTGGCGAGGGTGCGCCACCTGCCGTACCATCAGCCTCGTATGAAGATGCTCCGAATGCTTGTTTTATTGTGCGCCGCCACGGCCGCGCTTGCCATTCTTCCCGTCTCCGCGACGCCCGCGTTGCGCGGTGGGCAACACGATTTCGATTACCAATTCGGCACCTGGCATGTGCACGTGCGCCGTCTCTTGCATCCGCGCAGCGGATCGACCGTCTGGACGAATTACGACGGCACGCATGTCGTGACCAAGGTCTGGAATGGGCGCGCGAATCTCGGCGTTCTCGAGGTCGATGGGCGGGCCGGCCACATCGAAGGCCAATCGCTGCGGCTGTACGATCCGCAGGCGCACCAGTGGATCGTCTCGTTTGCGCCGAGCAGCACCGGGACGATGGGGCCGCCGATGGTCGGCGCGTTCGATCGCGGCCGCGGTGAATTCTTCAATACGGAGACCGTTGACGGTCGCACCGTGCTATCTCGTAGCATCACCTCGGACATTACCGCATCGTCCTACCGTGATGAGTACGCCTTGTCGAGCGACGGCGGTAAGACGTGGGCATCGAACTGGATCGCGACCTACACGCGCGCAGCGAGCAGCGATACGCCGAACGTACCTTCCGACACGGACGCAAGCGACCCGCAGTCGCACGCCTTTGATTTCAATTTCGGCACGTGGCGAACCAACATCCATTTCTTGCGTTTCTTGCCCAATGGTTCGACGGCGTGGGCCGCAATGGTCGGAACGGTTGCCGTGCGGAAGATCTGGGGTGGCCGCGCGCTGATGGAAGAGATCAAGGCCGACGGCCCAGCCGCGCATCTCAAAGGCCTCACGATGTTTCTCTACAATCCGCAAACGCACCAATGGACGCAGACCTTTGCGGGCGCCGATGGCTCATGGGAAGCTTCGATGTACGGTAGCTTCAGTAATGGGCGCGGGGTGCTCGTTTCGCAAGACCAATTTAACGGGAAGATGGCGCTCATTCGCGGCGTCTGGTCGAACATCACGCCGAACGCGCACCGCTTCGAGGAGTTCTACTCCCACGATGCGGGCGGGAGCTGGCATCTCGCGTTCATCGGCAACCTCACCCGTTTGAGATAGGCGGACGCGCAAGCCTGACGAAATCATTTTTCGTGGCAAAAACGCGCTCGGTCTTCTTCTGCAATGCCTGCGGCTTCGAATCGACGCGTTGGCTTGGCCGCTGCCCGCAATGCGAGGCCTGGAACTCGTTCGACGAACGTCCCTTTGCGGTGCCCGCGCGCGGAGCCAAAGCGGTCGCAAGCGCTCGCAACGCAGCCCTTGCTCCCGTCCAACTCTCCGCGATCGACGGCACAAAAGTCGCGCGCATACAGACCGGCACGCGCGAGTTCGACGCCGTACTTGGCGGCGGCATCGTGCCCGGCAGCGTGACCTTGATCGGCGGACCGCCGGGCGCGGGAAAATCGACATTGCTGCTGCAGATCGCGGCGCAACTAAGCAACCTCGGACCGGTCGTCTATGTCTGCGGCGAAGAGTCGGCCGCGCAGGTGAAGCTACGCGCACATCGCCTCGGCATCGATGCGCCGTTGCTCGTACACGCCGAGACCAATCTCCGCAGCGTGCTCGATGCGCTCGAGGCGAGCACGCCGATCGCGGTCATCGTCGATTCGATTCAAACCGTGTGGCTGCCGGATGCTGAATCGTACGCCGGCAGCGTGACGCAGATCCGCGACTGCACCCAGGCGCTGATGGAGTTTTCCAAGCGCAGCGGCTGCGCCACATTTATCGTCGGCCATGTTACCAAGGATGGCGCAATCGCCGGGCCGCGCCTGCTCGAGCACTTGGTCGACACCGTGCTGTATTTCGAGGGCGAAACGAACGGCGAGTACCGCATACTGCGCGCGTATAAGAATCGCTTCGGCTCGATCGATGAGATCTGCGTATTCGCGATGCGCGACCGGGGACTCGAGGAAGTTCCCAATCCGTCCGAGTTGTTTCTGGCCGGGCGCGAAGAGCGCCCGAGCGGCTCGTGCGTCGTCGCCTCGATCGTCGGTTCGCGCCCGGTGTTGATCGAAGTGCAGGCGCTCGTCGGCGAGAGCAGTTACGGCACGCCGCGACGACTGGCCAACAACCTCGATCAAGCCCGCCTCGCGATGATTCTAGCGGTGCTCGAACGGCGCGTCGGCATGCACCTCGGCACGCATGACGTCTACGCATCGGTCGCCGGCGGCTTGCGCGTCAACGAACCTGCCGCCGATCTCGGCATCGCCCTTGCAATTGCCTCGTCGTTCCGGGACCGCCCAGTGCCGGCACACACGGTTGCCTTCGGCGAGCTCGGGCTTTCGGGCGAGCTGCGCGGTGTCAACGCGAGCGCGCGGCGCGAAGCCGAAGCGCGAAAACTCGGCTATCGCACGATCATCTCGCCGGAACACTACCGCGACGTGGCCTCGGCGATCGCCGCCATGTTATGAGTCTCTTCGAGATCGTTCCGAATCTCTCCGAAGGCCGCGATGCGACGACAATCGACGCCGCGGTCGAGGCCGTCCATACAACCGGCGCGCACGTGCTCCATCGCTCGAGCGATCCCGTACATCATCGTAGCGTGCTCACCATTGTAGGCAGCGACACACAAGTACTCGACGCCGCGGTTGCAATCGCCGGCGTCGCGGTCGAGCGGATTGATTTGCGCGCGCACAAGGGTGTCCACCCACGAATCGGCGCGCTCGACGTGCTACCGTTCGTGCCGCTGCGTGGGGCGACGCTTGCCGACGCCGTGTCGCTCGCGCATGAAGCCGGCGCTCGCATCTGGGAACGCTATCGCGTACCTTCCTTTTTCTACGGTGCCGCGGCGCGTCGTCCGGACAGGGAATTGCTGGCAGACGTGCGTGCCGGAGAATTCGAAGGGCTCGACCTGCGCTTCAACCGCTTGCCGCCCGACGTCGGCGAGATTCCCAAGCACGACCGTGCGGGAGCGATCGCGGTGGGCGCGCGTGCCGTGCTTGTGGCCTTCAATGTGGAACTCGAGACCGGTGATCTTGCGTTAGCAAAAGCAATCGCGCGAAGTTTGCGCGAGAGCTCCGGCGGTCTGCGCACCCTGCGCGCGCTTGGATTGCGCTTGAGCGAAGGGGTGGTGCAAGTGTCGCTCAATGTCACAGACGTCGAAGCGACCCCGCTCTACCGTATCGTTGAGTCGATCGCGCGCCTGGCCGCCAAGAGCGGCGTTGCGATCCGCCGAAGTGAATTGATCGGTTTAATTCCACGCGGCGCCGTCGAAGCATCGGCCCGCTACTATTTGGGGACATCGTGAAGCAATTCGTTATCCTGATCGCCTGTGTGCTGGTTGCGCTTGCAGGCTCGAGCGCGCGCGCACAACAGAGCGGCGGTCCCGGTGATGCCGGCATCTACACCACGACACTGAAAAACGGTCTGCGCGTGGTGGTGGTCGAGGATCGCGCTGCGCCGGTCGTGCAAACGGCAGTCTGGTATCACTTCGGCTCGCTCGACGAGACCGCGGGGAAGACCGGCCTCGCGCACGCGACCGAGCACATGATGTTCCGCGGCACGCCGACGTTGAGCTCAGGCGGCCTGGACGATATCGTCGCGCGTCTCGGCGCGCAAATGAACGGTCAAACGACCTATGACTACACCGAGTTCTATTTCACGATGCCTGCCGACAAAATCGACGTCGCACTCGCAATCGAGGCCGATCGCATGCAGCATGCCGCGATGCGGCAGTCGGACTGGAACGTCGAGCGCCTCGCCGTGCTCAACGAACTCGACGGCGATGAGGGCTCGCCCTTCTTCAACTTGCTCGAACGCGTACGCGCGGCGGCCTTTCCCGGCCAGCCCAACGGACGCACGCCGATTGGTTACATTCCCGACGTCGAACACGCGACCGCCGCCGACATCGCCAAGTACTATCACGAGTGGTACGCGCCGAACAACGCGACGCTCGTTGTCGCGGGCGACGTAGACCACGACGTGGTCTTTGCGAAAGCTGAGCGCGACTTCGGCGCTATTCTGCGCAAGACGTTGCCCAAGCGCACCGAGGTGCATCCAACAGCGGTAGCACACACGGTCACGGTGACGTCGGATCTGCCGTTTCCATTCGCGGTTGTCGATCTGGCGTACGCGGTTCCCGGTGATACCGAGCCTGGCGAGCCGGCGATCGATGCACTCGGCTCGTTGATCGAGAATCAGCTCTCGCCGTTCTACGAGGCGCTCGTAGAGAGCAACATCGCGCTCGAGGTACAAACCGACGAAGACACCCAGCTCAAAGGCGGGCTCCTGCACGTCTACATTATCGTGTCGCCCGGGCATACCGCCGATGAGGCCATCCGCGTCTTTCAAGACACGATGACGCGGACGCTCGCAAGTGGATTCGATCCCGATTTAGTCGAGGCGGCGAAGCGCTTGACGATCGCCGAGCGGCTGTACGATGCCGATTCGGTTGACGGCGTGGCCGGCCTCGCGGGCTACACCTATGGCATCGTCGGCGAACGCGTGAGCGACGAAGACAACCGGCTGGCTGCGCTCGACGCACAGTCGATGCTCGCCGTGGCAAAGAAATATTTGAGCCAACCAACGGTCATCGGCCGGCTCGATCCGAATGCGCAGCCGGCGCGCCGCAACTCGGATAAGACCGATGCGGCAATCACCGATGACTTCTCCAAACGCGTTCCTAACGGGCCGATCGTCGAGCCCGCCGCGCTAAAGGCCGCGGTGCGCGCGCCGACGACTGCGCGCAGCTCGCTCGATCCGACCAGCTTTACCCTGTCCAATGGTATACGCGTGCTCGTGCAGCAAAAGCAGGACCGGCAAACCTTCGTACTCGCCGGACGCATCGAGGGCTCGGCCGCGTTCGCTGCGCCGGGCAAAGAAGGCATCGGCGACCTCGCTTCGACGCTGGCAAACTACGGTAGCGCGCAGTACCCGTTCAAGGAGCGGCGCAAAGCTATCGATATGATGGGCGCCGAGGTTGACAACGGGGAGGGCTTCAGCGCCCGCGGGCTCTCGCGCGATTTCCCGAAGATCGTCGCGATCCTCGCCGACGGGCAGATGCATCCCACCTTTGCCGAACCCTGGTATTCGCTCGAGCGCGATCAACTTGCGAACAGCTTGCAGTCGACAGCGACAATTTCGGGCGTCATGATCGATCGCGCCTTCCTGCGACTCTTGGCTGCGCCCAACGACCCGTCGTTGCGCAACGCGAGCCAGGAGACCGTAAATGGCATCACGCAGCCCGATCTGCTCTCCTACACCCAGACGTATTGGCGTCCCGATCTGACGACAATTGCCGTTGTCGGCGACGTCACACCGGATCAAGTGCGCAGCGTATTGGAAAGCGCGTTTAGCGGCTGGACCGCGCACGGACCAAAACCCGACGCGAGTGCCATGGCGTTTCCAGCGGCACACTCGGGTCGTGACTACATCGGCACCGACGCCAATCAGGTGTATATTCGCATGGGCCAACCTGCGGTCGGCCGGAACAACCCCGACTACGATACGCTGCTCGTGCTCAATCAAATTCTCGGCGCCGGCGGCGCATTTGAATCACGGTTGTGGCAAGAACTGCGGCAGAAACGTGGTCTCGTGTACAGCGTCGCGAGTTCCGTCGATGCCAGCCGCGACCGCGGTGACTTCAAGATCGAGATGAATGCCTCGCCGAGCCGTGTGCTCGCGGCGGTAAACTTGGTGCGCACGGAACTCGTCACGCTGCAGACGCATCCGGTTACGCAGACCGAACTCAACGATGCGAAGTTGCGTCTGGTGAGCGACGCATTGCTGGATGAAGCTTCGGCCGACGGAGAAGCGCAGCAACTGCTCGACATCGGCACGAACGGCTTGCCGCTCGACTACTATCGTACGCTCAACGATCGTTTCGCCAACATCAGCGCCGCCGATGTCCAACGCGTGGCACAAAAATATCTCGATCCGACGGCACTGGTCGAGATCTATTCCGGTCCGCCGGGCCCATGGTCACGCGGATTTTAGCCGACGCTCCGTACCTCTGGATCGCGGGCGAGCGTATCGACGCGTCCGCGCGCGCAACCCGCCCCGTGCTCAACCCCGCGACAGGCGCAACGCTGGCCGAACTGCCGATTGCAACCGACGACGATCTGCGTCGCGCGCTCGCTGCTGCCGCGAAAGGCTTTGTCCGTTGGCGTGTGGTGAGTGCATACGATCGCGCGATCGTCTTGCATCGCGCCGCGGCACTCTTGCGCGAGCGCACCGAGTCGATTGCGCGCACCATGACGCTCGAGCAAGGCAAAGTGCTCGCTGAATCGCGGCTTGAGGTTGGTGCTGCTGCCGACATCTTCGATTGGTCGGCCGAAGAGGGGCGCCGCGCCTACGGGCGCGTGGTACCGTCGCGCTCGCCTGCGATACGGCAGATCGTGTTGCGCGATCCGGTCGGTCCGGTTGCGGCGTTTACGCCATGGAACTTTCCAGCGCTGACGCCCGCGCGCAAACTCGCGAGCGCGCTCGGCGCAGGATGTTCGATCATCATCAAACCCGCCGAGGAAACGCCGGGAACTGCCCTCGCATTATTGCAAGCACTACTCGATGCAGGGTTACCCGACGACGCTGCACAGATGGTCTTCGGCGATCCTGCGCACATCTCGTCGACCCTGATTGCGTCGCCGATCATCCGTAAGATTTCGTTTACCGGCTCGACCGCGGTCGGCAAACAGCTCGCCGTACTCGCGGCGCAAGGCGTTAAACGGGCGACGCTCGAGCTGGGTGGACACGCACCCGTGATCGTTACCGACAAAGCCGATCTCGAACGCACGCTCAAGCTCTCGGTCGGCTTCAAGTATCGCAACGCGGGACAAGTGTGCGTTTCGCCTTCGCGCTTCTTGGTACAAGCGGGCATCTACGACGAGTTTACAGCGCGCTTTATCAACGGTGCCAAGGAGCTGCGCGTTGGGAGCGGGCTCGATGAGGGCACGCAGATGGGATCGCTCGCCAACGCGCGCCGGCGCACTTCGATACACGGCATGGTCGAAGACGCGGTCGCGCGGGGCGCGCATCTACAGACCGGCGGCACGCCATACGAGGTGCCGGGGTTCTTCTATCCGCCGACCGTGCTCACCGATATTCCGCCGGATGCGAAGATTCTCAACGAAGAGCCGTTTGGACCGGTGGCGGCTATTTCAAAATTCCGTACGATCGACGACGCTATCGCGGAAGCAAACCGGCTGCAATACGGATTAGCCGCGTACTGCTTCACCCAAGACGTATCCGAACACATCGCGCTGACCAACGGCATCGAAGCGGGGATGATCGGCGTCAATCACTTCGGGATCTCGATGGCCGAGATGCCGTTCGGCGGCGTCAAAGAATCGGGCTATGGCTCCGAGGGCGGCAGCGAAGGTGTCGACGGGTACCTCGTTACGAAATCGGTGACGACGACCTAGGTTCCTACGGCTTGCATTGATTCGTGACGTCGAGCACGGTCTTCGTGAGCGCATCCTCGGCGTGCGCCGTCGCTATCTGATTCTGCTCGATACCCTGGTAAAACCGAAGGATCGGGTTGTTGGCTTGTAACCCGGTTGCTTTTTGCGAGATCGCCGGATCGGTGTCGACGGTCGGATCCGCCGGTCTGCCGTTCATCGCACGCGTCGGTCCACTCAGGATATCCTGAAAACTCACATCCTGATCGTTAAAGCTGAGGGCAACGGGTTTCCCCTTGAACGTCTCGTTAAGGACACCTTGCGTATTGTCACCATGCGCAATGAGATCTTGCAAATCAAACGTGTCGGCGAGTCCGTAGATGTCGTTGAGGTTTTGGCGTTGCTGATTTGCAACGGCTAGCAACTGCGCTCTTAACTCCGGTGTGAGCCGCGGGTCGGTGAGGAGCCCGTCGATCACGCGCAGGTTATGCACGATGCCCTCGGCGAGCCTCGCGAGCCGGCGCGCGTCAAGGATCATTTCCGGGTTGTCGTCATTATGCACGTCAGCCGGTTCGAAGTTCTGATGAATCTGCATCTGATCGAAATGATGGCCAGCAATGCTGTTGTCGACCCACGCCTTTGCAAAGTCGATGAGCACCGGTTTGGTCGATTCGACGATGCGATCGTTGCTCTGTAGTCCCGAAATCGCGTCAAACACCGTGCTTGTCAGCGCCTGGCAGGTCGGCGTCGATTTCACGGTGATGATGGTCTTGAGCGGCGGCGCGCTCGGCAACGGCGTGACCTGCGAGATCATTGTGCCCAGAAGCAGAGATAGCATCGCTACCCCCTCTCAGGCATTGAGCGTAGTGTCGCGCCCAGAAAAACAGCTGATAGTGCCGTGCTGCTACTTACACTGATTCACAACTTGGATCACGGTCTGGGACAGGTCGCCTTCGGCTTGCGCCGTGGCCTGTTGCTCCTCCACGACGCCAGTGTAGAAACGCATCATCGGGCTGTTGGCGAGTGCGCCGAGTGATTTCTGCGAGATGGCCGGATCGGTATCGACCGTGGGGTCCTTCGGACTACCGATTCGCCCGCGGTCCGGACCGCTGATCGGATCTTGGAAGCTTACGTCCTGATCGTTGTGGCTGACTTGACCGTTCTTGCCGCCGGCATTGATCGCGCCTTGCGTGCCGTCGCCGTGCGCGATGAGGTCTTGCATGTTGAACGTGTCCGCCATGCCGTAGAGGACGTTGAGGCTCTTGCGTTGCTGATCCGCGACACTCTGCAACTGCGCTTTTAAAAGCGCGGCTTCGCGGTCCACGTCGGTCTTCGGATCGGCCGGAAAGCGTGCCGGATCGTCGAGCAGATTGTCGATGATCTGCAGATTGTGTACCAGACCCGTGGCGACTTTGTAGATGTGCTGCGCGCCAAGGATAAGACCGGCATTGTCGACGTTGTGGGTCCCGGCGGGCGCATTGCCCCACTGCGCTTGCAACTGATCGAATTTCTCGCCGGCGAGGCTGTTGGGCGCCCACGCTTGAGCCATATCAACCAGCACCGGCTTCGACGATTCGATGATCTTGTCGTTGATTTGGAGACCCTGGATCGTGTGCAACACGGTAGTGGTCAGCGTCGAACAGATCGGCCCTGATTTGACGGTCGTAATCGTCTTCAACGGCGAAGCGCTCGGAGCCGGCGCGGCTTGTGCGACCGCCACAGCCAGCAGCAGAGCCTGTAGCACGGTGCCCCCTTTCCGGTTTGAGGCTATTCTACCTTAAACGTAGTCTTTGACGTAGGCTGTGACACGCTTGATGCCTTCCCGTACTTTTTCGAGCGGCGTGACCCAGCTCAGGCGCAGCCAGCCTTCGAAAACGTCGCCGAACGCGATCCCGGGAATCGCCAGCACGTCGTACTCGTCGATCAACTGCATCGCGGCATCGTAGGAGCCAACGCCCTCGGGGAGCCGCACGCAGGCGTAAAAGCTGCCGTCCACGGGAATGAAGTGCAGCCCGCTCGTGCGCAAGGCTTCCATGACGCCGGCCCACTGCGCGCGGTACCACGAGACGTGTTCGTTGACGCCGGTCAATTCCGTGAAAATGTGCAAGGCCACTTGTTGCGCAAACGTATCGGTGCACGACGTGAGCCAAGCGTGCGTCTTGATCGCATTCTCGACGAAGTCTTCGGGGCCGATGAGCCAACCCAGGCGCAGGCCCGTGAGCGCATTGCTCTTGCTCACGGAATTCGTGACGACGGTATGCCGATAGCGTTCGCCGAGAAATGCCTCGTCGTCGACGAAGCTCTGCTCGCGATAGATCTCGTCATGAATCAGCCAGATCGGCTCGCCGTCGCGCCCTTCGAGCGCGTTGACCAAGATCTCGGCTTGGTCGTTGCGCAGCACCCGGCCCGTCGGGTTGTTGGGCGAGCAGATCACGATCGCGCGCGTGCGCTCGCCGATTGCCTCGACGATCCGTCGCGCATCGACGGCGAAGTCATTGGCTGCGTCCATCGGCACGCCGCGCACGGCGACGCCTTCGAGCCGCGCCATCTTCATATACGACGGAAAGGTCGGCTCGACGACCAGCAACTCGTCGCGGGCCGGATCGAGCAGTGTCTTGATGGTCACATACATCGCCTCTTGGGATCCGGTCGTGACACAGACGTTTTCCGCATCGTGCATGCCGGGATAATCGTAGTGCCGCGCGATCGCCTCGCGCAGCGCAGGATCACCGGCGTTAGGCGTATAGCGGATCCCATGCGTTTCGATGTACCGCGTCGCATATTCGAAGTGCGCAGGATTCGGCATAAGCGACGGCTCGCCAAGACCGAGATCGATCGAACTCGGCCGGCGATGCGCGGCGACCTTGCGGATGAGCGAAGTTTCGATCTCGAGGACGCGAGGGTTCACACCGCGACCTCAAAATCACGCAGTGCGGCGTTGAGCGAGGTCTTCTTGTCGGTCGATTCGCTGCGCGTGCCGATGATGAGGGCGCACGGCACGCCGTAGTCGCCGGCGGGAAACGTCTTGGGGATGGAGCCGGGAATGACGATCGCACGCGCCGGGACACGGCCTTTGGTCGTGACCGCTAGCTCGCCGCGCACGTCGACGATCGACGTGCTCGCGGTGAGCACCACGCCCGCGCCAAGCACGGCTTCACGCTCGACGCGCACACCTTCGACGACGATGCAGCGCGAGCCGATGAACGCACCATCTTCTATTATTACGGGACTGGCTTGCGCGGGCTCGAGCACGCCGCCGATGCCGACGCCGCCCGAGAGGTGTACGCTCTTGCCGATCTGCGCGCACGAGCCGACCGTCGCCCATGTGTCGACCATCGTTCCCTCGTCGACGTAGGCGCCGATGTTCACGTAACCCGGCATGAGGATCGCGTTGCGACCGAGGAAGCTTCCGTAGCGCGCAACACCCGGCGGCACGCAACGCACGCCGAGCTTCGCGTAATTACGCTTGAGCGGCAGTTTGTCGAAAAATTCCAGACCGCGCTTGTCACCGATCGGCGCAACCTCGCGCCGCGCAAAATAGAGCAGAATTGCTTGCTTTATCCAGACGTTGACAACCCAGTCGTCGCCGGCCGGTTCGGCTGCGCGCAGCCGCCCTTCGTCCAGCGCCGCAATCACCTCGTCGATCGCGCGGCCATCGCGACCACGCACGTTGCCGTTACCGTTTGCTAGCGCTTCGATACGCTCGCGCAGTTTCTCAATCTTCATGCCGGGCGTATCGTTACGCCCCAGCGAAGAACCTTTCATGCTCGCATACCGGCTCTTTGACGACGGACCCCGCCTGATCGACGACGCACCTGTCCCTGAACCAGGCGAGGGCGAAGTGCTGATCAAAGTAGCGGGCGCCGGCGCCTGCCATTCGGACTTGCACGTGATCGACGCGACCGCCGCAGGCAATGGCTTCTTCAAACCGCCCTTCACGCTCGGCCACGAGAACACGGGAAAGGTTGCTGCGCGCGGTCGCGGCGCGCATGGCGTCGAGATCGGCGAGAGCGTCGCCGTCTATTGCGCTTGGGGATGCGGGCGCTGTCGCATGTGCCTCGCGGGTGAAGAGAACTACTGCATGGGCCAGCGCACGCTGCGCGGCTGCGGTCTCGGCGCCGACGGCGGCATGGCCGAATATCTGCTCGTTCCAGCAACCAAATATCTCGTTCCGCTCGGCGATCTCGATCCGATCGACGCGGCGCCACTCACCGACGCAGGTATTACACCGTACCATGCGATCAACCGCTCGCGCGCGCTGCTGCGACCCGGTGCGAGCTGCGCGGTGATCGGCATCGGAGGTCTCGGACATCTGGCGCTGCAGATTCTGCGCGCGACGACCGCGGCGCGTGTTACCGCAATCGACATTGCCGACGAGAAGCTCGCGCTGGCAAAAGCGTTGGGGGCCGACACGACCGTGCGCTCCGATGCAAACGCGCTCGCGCATGCGCTCGAATCGAATCGTGGCGAGCCGTTCGACGTCGTGCTCGACTTTGTCGGCCTGCAACCCACGATCGACCTCGGTCGAAAACTCGTCCGCGCTGGCGGCGATTACACGATCGTCGGCCTCGGTGGTGGCACGATGACCTACGGACAAGGCCGCATCGCGTGGGGCGCGCGTGTTTTTACGCCCTTCTACGGATCGATTGCAGAATTGCGCGAATTAGTAGCGCTTGCAGCAAGCGGCGGCATTCGCGCGCACGTTACCCGCTATCCGCTCAAGGAGGCCGCGCAAGCATTCCGGGCCCTCCACGATGGCAAGATCGAGGGCCGAGCCGTCATTTGCCCTTAGGACCCTCGGCCCATAATCCGGGGTTAAGCGGCGCGGCGTAGTACTTCCGGGTAAGATACGGGTACGGGAGCGCGAATTATACGCTCCCGCCTCTTCACTCGACCAGAAGGAGCATGACGTGCCGAATACGCCCGCCGACGAGCAACGCATCAATACGATTCGCTTTCTCGCGGTCGATGCGGTCCAAAAGGCCAATTCGGGTCATCCCGGCATGCCGCTGGGAGCGGCCGCCATGGCATACACGCTGTGGACGCGCCATCTCAAGTTCAATCCGAAGGATCCGCATTGGTTTGACCGCGACCGTTTCATTCTCTCGGCCGGGCATGGCTCGATGCTGCTCTACGCTCTCCTCTATCTCACAGGCTACGATCTGACGCTCGACGATCTCAAGTCGTTCCGGCAACTCGGCAGCAAGACGCCGGGCCATCCTGAGGCCGGACATACCCCCGGCGTCGAAGCGACAACGGGTCCGCTTGGCCAGGGCTTTGGGAACTCGGTTGGATTCGCCATCGCTGAGGCGCATCTGGGCGCGGTGTACAACCGCACCGACGCGAAGATCGTCGACCACTACACCTACGCGATCGTAGGCGACGGCGATCTAATGGAGGGCGTCAGTCAGGAAGCGCTCTCACTCGCCGGACACTTGCAGCTCGGCAAGCTGATCGTACTCTATGACGACAACCGCGTCTCGCTCGCCGGACCCACCGACATCACGTTTACCGATGATACGTGCGAGCGTTTCGAAGCCGGCGGTTGGCACGTACAGCGCATCGACGTCGATCACGGCAACGACGTGGCGCACATCGATCAAGCGATCACCGTCGCGAAAGGCGTCACCGATCGTCCGTCGTTCGTCGCGGTGCGCACGCACATCGGCTACGGCTCGCCGTTGCAAGATACGTTCAAGGCGCACGGCGAACCGCTCGGTGCCGACAACGTCAAGAAAACGAAGGAAGAATTGGGCTGGCCGCTCACGCCCGATTTCTACGTGCCCGACGACGTGCTCGCGGCTTTTCGCGAAATCGGCGCGAAGGGCGCGCAAGCTGAAGCCGCATGGAAGACGCGTTACGACCAGTGGAAAACCGCGAATCCGAACGACGCCGCGCAGCTCGAGCGTATACTCGCCGGCGAGTTGCCGCCGAATCTGCCCTGGCCGACGTTCACCGCGGAGAACGGCGCGGTCGCCACACGCGACGCCGGCGGTACGGTGATGAATGCGATCGCCAAAGCGCTGCCGGAACTGGTCGGCGGTTCGGCCGATCTCGATCCGTCGACGAAGACCTATCTCAAAGATTGCGGCGACTTCCAGCCCAACAACTATGCCGGGCGCAACATTCATTACGGTGTGCGCGAACATGGTATGGCGGCTGCCACCAACGGCATCGCTTTGCATGGCGGATTGATGCCGTTCTGCGCGACCTTCTTCAACTTCGTCGACTACCTCAAGCCCTCGCTACGTCTCGCAGCGCTTTCCAAGATACACGCGATCTATGTCTTCACGCACGACTCGGTCTTCCTTGGCGAAGACGGACCGACCCACGAGCCGATCGAGCAGCTGGCCATGCTGCGCGCGACGCCGAACATCCGCGTCATTCGTCCGGCCGATTCGGTTGAAACCCTCGAAGCGTGGAAGCTCGCAATCGATCCACACAGCGGCTGTCCGTACGTGCTCGTCCTGACGCGGCAAAAGCTGCCGTTCCTGGGTGTGCGCGACGCGCATGTCGGGCGCGGCGCCTATGTGCTCGCCGATGCAGCCAACGGCACGCCCGATCTGATCTTGATCGCGACCGGTTCCGAAGTCTCGCTCGCGGTCGCTGCCAAGAAGATTCTCGACGCGCAAGGGCTGCAGACGCGTGTCGTGTCTATGCCGTGCTGGGAACTCTTTGAAGCGCAACCGCAATCGTATCGCGACGAAATTCTCCCGCCCAGTGTCACGGCGCGCATGTCGATCGAAGCGGCCGCCACCCTCGGTTGGCCGCGCTGGGTCGGCGACCGCGGTATTACTTACGGTATCGACCGCTTCGGCGAATCCGCACCCATAGCGGATATCGCTAAGAGTCTCGGATTCACGCCCGAACGCGTTGCACAAACCGCACTCGACGCATTCGCGCTCGCAAAGCGCTAACTCTCCCTTTACTTTCTTGAGGAGCATCTCGTGAGCAACCAACTGCAACAACTGCTCGAAGCCGGTCAAAGCGTATGGCTCGACAACTTGCGGCGCAGTATGTTCGCCTCCGGCGAACTCAAACGGCTGATCGATCAGGGTCTGCGCGGGATGACGAGCAACCCGACGATCTTTGAGAAAGCGATCGGGACCGGCGACGATTACGATGAGCAGATCGGCAAACTGATCGGAACCGAGACGAGTGCCGACGCGATCTTCTGGGATCTCGCCGTACAAGATATCCAGCAAGCGTGCGATGCGTTCCGCGTCGTGTACGATTCGAGCGGCGGCAACGACGGCTTCGTCAGCCTCGAGGTCTCGCCGTTGCTCGCGCACGACACCGACAGCACGATCGCGAATGCCAAGGCGCTTTGGCAGCGCGTGAATCGCCCGAACCTCATGGTCAAGATTCCCGGTACAAACGAGGGTGTCGCCGCCATCGAAGAGTGCATCTACGCCGGCCTCAACATCAACGTCACGCTGATCTTTTCGGTCGAGATGTATGAGAAGACCGCGACGGCATATATCGACGGCCTCAAGCGCCGGCTGCTCGAAGGCAAACCGATCGGCGGGATCCGCTCGGTGAACTCGGTCTTCGTCAGCCGCATCGATTCTGCTGTGGATCACCTCTTGCAAGCAAAGATTGCCAAGGGTGAAACGAAACTCGAATCGCTGCTCGGCAAGACCGGCGTCGCCAACCTCAAGCTGACCTATCAGAAATTCAAAGAGCTCTTCGAAGGCGACGCGTTCGCGAGCGTTGCGAAAGCCGGCGGCGCGGTGCAACGCCCGCTGTGGGCCAGCACCTCGACGAAAAATCCCAATTACCCGGACTTGATGTACGTCGAGACCGTCGTCGGCCAACACACCGTCAACACAATGCCGCCGGCTACCCTCGACGCGCTTCTTGACCACGGCAAAATCGCGCCCGACACGGTCGAGACCGGACTCGACGAAGCGCGCGCCACGCTGCGCGCGCTACAGGATGCGCAGATCTCGTTCTTCGACGTGACCTACCAGCTCCAAGTCGAAGGCGTCTCGCTCTTCTCCGACTCTTTTGCGGCATTGATGGGTGCGATCGTCTACAAACAGAAGCAGCTAGCCGACCACAAGGAGCGCGTCTCTATCTCGCGCGCACCCGGCGACACGCTCGAGAAGCTCGCGAAAGCCGACTTCTTGAAGAAGCTTTGGGCGAAAGATCCGTCGCCGTGGACGAACGATCCCGCGGCGGCCGACATCATCAAACACGCGCTCGGATGGCTCGACATCCCACAGCATCTGATGGAACACGTGCCCGACATGCAGGCCTTCGCGAAAGAGATCGCGGCCGAGTTCGACCACGTGGTCGTGTTGGGCATGGGCGGAAGCTCGCTCGCGCCCGATGTGATGGCGGACACGTTCGGCTATATCGGCGGCGGCCCGGCGACCGACGCAGACTGGCCGGAGTTGCACGTGCTCGATTCAACCGATCCCACCCAAATCGCCGAGCTCGATGAAAAACTTACGCTCGATCGCACGCTGTTTATCGTGTCGAGCAAGAGTGGAACGACGACCGAGCCCAACGCCTTCTTTGCCTACTACTACGAGAAGGTCGCAAAAGTGGTCGGCGCAACCAAAGCCGGCAATCAATTCATCGCGATCACCGATCCGGGTACGCAGATGGTCGAGGTTGCTAAAGGGCACAACTTCCGGCGCATCTTCGAGAACGATCCGAACATCGGCGGTCGCTACTCGGCGCTTTCGTATTTCGGCATGGTGCCGGCGGCGCTCGCGGGTTACGACGTCCGCCTGATTCTGGATCGCGCGCTCGGCGCGATGCACGCCAACGACAAGATGGTCGATCCGCGCGTCGCGACCGGCGTTCGCTTCGGCGCGGCGATCGGCGGGCTCGCGGTCGAGGAACGGCGCGATAAGCTTACGATCGTTACGCATCCGGACGTTGCAGCGTTCGGCACGTGGGCCGAACAACTCATCGCGGAATCGACTGGAAAACAAGGGAAGGGCATCATTCCGATCGAGGGAGAGGCGCTCGGCAAACCCGACGACTATGGCGACGATCGCGTGTTCGTGTACGTCGGCGCGAATCTTCCCGATCCCACGCCGGGTGTTGCGCAGAAGCTGCAAGCACTCGAAGATGCCGGGAATCCGGTGATTCGGCTAGCGATGAACGACGAGTACGATCTCGGCGAGCAGTTCTACCTGTGGGAGATTGCGACGGCGGCGGCCGGCAGCGTCCTTGGGATCGACGCGTTCGACCAGCCCAACGTACAAGAATCCACAGACAACACGAAAGCCCTCCTCGCACAATTCGAAGCCACGGGTTCGATCGATGAGCCCAAGCCCGATGTCGAAGGCAACGCGTTCGACATTACGTACCTGTCGGGGAGCAAGGACTTTGCCGGCGCGCACGACCCAATCAAGGCACTCGCCGCCGTCTTTAAACAGCTTGCTCCGGGTGACTACGTTGCGATCTGCGCCTACATCGCTCGCGATCCCGCACACATCGCCACTCTCGACGACCTGCGGTTGAAGATTCGCGACGCCAACGACGTCGCGACGACGGTCGGCTTCGGACCGCGCTTCCTGCACTCGACCGGGCAGCTGCACAAAGGCGGCCCGGACTCGGCGGTGATGCTGCAGATCGTTGGTGACGAACCCACGGATCCGCCGATCCCAGGCATGAACGTCGGCTTCCGCACGTTGCTCGCGGCCCAGGCACTTGGTGATTGGCAGTCGCTCGACAGTCGCAAGCGTCGCGGCGTGCGCGTCCATCTCAAGGGTGATATCGATTCCGCACTCAAAGCACTCGTCGCCGCGGTCGACGACGCACTATCTGCTCGCGCTTAATAGGAGTAATGCATGCAACTAGGGATGGTTGGTCTTGGCAAGATGGGCGCGAACATGACGACGCGTCTGATTCAAGGTGGACACGACGTCGTCGTCTACGACCGCAGCGCCGACGCGATGAAGCAAGCTGCAGCAGGGGGCGCCACCGCATCGAACGGTCTGCGCGATCTCTGTGGCAAGCTCGCGGGCTCGCCGAAGATCGTCTGGATCATGGTTCCCTCCGGCAAACCCACCGACGAGACGATCGATGAGTTGTGCGGTATTTTGAGCAGCGGCGACATCATCATCGACGGCGGCAACACGAACTGGAAAGACGGACTCGCCGCGTACGAACGCGCCAAAGCCAAAGGCGTGTATTTGATCGATGCCGGAACGAGCGGTGGTATCTGGGGACTCAAAGAGGGCTACTGTCTCATGGTGGGCGGCGACGATGCAGCGGTGAAAAAGTGCGAGCCGATCTTCCTGACGCTCGCGCCGCCAGGCGGCTACGCGCACGTCGGCCCCGCCGGCGCTGGTCACTTCTCGAAGATGGTGCACAACGGCGTCGAGTACGGCTTGATGCAGTCGTACGGCGAAGGCTTCGAGATCCTCGAGAAGTCACCGTTCAACTTCGATCTCGAGCAGGTCGCCGATCTGTGGACGCATGCTAGCGTCGTCCGCTCGTGGCTGCTCGAACTGTTGGTACTCGCGTTCAAAGACGATCCCGGTTTAGCGAACATCCGCGGCTACGTTGAGGACACCGGCGAAGGGCGCTGGACCGTGCAAGCCGCAATCGACGAAGACGTGCCCGCACCGGTTATTACGCTCTCGCTCATGGCGCGCTTCTACTCGCGTCAAAACGAGTCGTTTAGTGCCAAGGTGCTCGCGGCATTGCGCAATCAGTTCGGCGGTCACGCCGTGAAGACGGAGACGCATGCCTGAGGCGGTAGCAACGGTCTCGGTCGACGGTCAATCCGAAAACCCGCTGCGCGCCGGTCTCCACACCGAACGTATCGCCGATCCGTGTTCGATCGTCTTTTTTGGCGCAAGCGGCGATCTCTTCAAGCGCATGCTCCTTCCCGCGGTCTACTCTTTACGTTTGCACAGCGTATTGCCCAACGACTTCGCGGTCGTCGGCGTCTCACGCACCGAGTACACCGATGACGAGTTTCGCGCGTACTGCAAAGAGCAACTCGATCAATTCGCGCCGCCCGATCAGAAACCGCAGGGCGCGATATGGGAAGACTTTGCCAAGCGGATCAGCTACGTCACGGGAGAGTTTGACGATCACAAGTGCTTCGGTTCGCTTGCCAAGCAACTCGCCGAGAACGACAAGGACCTCGGGACCAAGGGGAATCGGCTCTTCTATCTCTCGACGCCGCCGTCGGTGTTCCCCGGGATCATTGAGTGTCTTCTCGAAGCCGATCTCAATCAGCAACAAGACGGTTGGGCACGCATCATCATCGAGAAACCGTTTGGTACGGATCTTGCCTCCGCACGCGCGCTCCAATTGGAAGTCGACAAAGTGTTCCCCGAGAACAAGGTCTATCGCATCGATCACTACCTCGGCAAAGAGCCGGTGCAAGATATTATGGCGCTGCGATTTGCCAACACGATCTTCGAGCCGGTCTGGAACCGCAACTACGTCGATTCGATCCAAATCACCGCCGCCGAGCAGCTTGGGGTGGAGATGCGCGGCGGCTACTACGACAACGCCGGCGCATTGCGCGACATGATCCAGAACCACGTCATGAACCTGCTTGCGCTCGTGGCGATGGAGCCGCCCTCGAGTTCCGATGCGGATGCGATTCGCAACGAGAAGTACAAGGTGCTCGAATCGATCGCACCGCCTGAACGCGGCAGGGTGCCCGAGATGTCGGCGCGCGGCCAATATGGTCCCGGCGTCATCAACGGCAAAGCGGTGGTCGGCTATCGCCAAGAGCCCGACGTCAATCCGAACTCAAATACCGAAACCTTTGCCGCGGTGCGACTGGAAGTCGATAACTGGCGCTGGGCCGGTGTGCCGTTCTACCTTCGCTCCGGTAAGCGTCTGGCCAAGAAGAATTCGGAGATTGCCGTCACGTTCAAGCCGATTCCCCATCGCATCTACGGCGAGCGCACCGACACGATCGAGCCCGACGTCCTGGTTATGAAGATTCAGCCCGAAGAGGGCGTCGCGATGCGCTTTTCGGCCAAGGTCCCCGGCATGAAAGCGCACATCCGCAGCGTGTTCATGGACTTCAACTACGGAACTGGATTCGGCGTGCAGTCGCCTCCGGCATACGAGCGGCTTATCGGCGACGCGATGCGCGGCGACCAGACGCTCTTCACGCGCTGGGACGCCGTCGAGCGTGCGTGGGAGATCGTCATGCCGGTGCTCGACGCGTGGCAGAACACGAAGGACGTCTCGTTTCCCAACTACGCGTCGGGATCGCAAGGACCGGAATCTGCATTCAAGCTCTTTCCGGGTTGGCGCCCCTTGTGAGTCTCGACGTCCATCCGGTCGTCGTCGCTCTGGCCAAAGCGCGGCTGAGCTCCGACTCCATGAAAACGTCGACGATGACGTTTGCGATCTTCTTCGGCGAGGGAGAGGGCGCCGACTGGGTGCGCGGCCGCACTCGCGCGCTGGCCGACAAGCATCCGTCGCGCATCGTCATCTTCGATGCGAACAAGAGTGAAGACGAGCGCGTCGTCGAGCCGTCGAAAACGCGTGGCGAATGGATCGAGATCGGCGTACGTGGTGCCTCACCGCAAGAACTCGAAGCAGCGCTTACGCAACTTGAACTTCCCGATGCGCCGGTCGTGCTGCTTTGGATCGCCGAGGCACTCTCCGCCGACCAACGCTTCCTGATGCTTGCGCCCCATGCCGACACCACAATTTGCAGCACCTCGGTTGCACGCACCGACGAGCGCTCGCTCCGCGATCTCTCCGCGTTCGTCGACGCGCATCCCGCGATCCTGATTCAGGACGTCGCGTATTTGCGTTTGGTCGCGTGGCAAGAACTGATCGCGGAATTCTTCGATGAGCCGGCGTGCCGGGGCGAACTTCTTGCGCTGCGCAGCGTCGAGATCACGGCGGGCTCCGATGCGGAGATGTATTATCTCCTTGGCTGGCTCGCGAGCCGGCTCGCATGGACGCCGCGCGACGCGCGAAGTTTCACCGCGCCGGGTGGCAACGTGCGCTACACGATGATCCACGACGGGCCACCGCGCAGGCTTACCAAGGTGGTCCTCGCCTCGGAAACCGCGACGTTCAGCGTGAGCGTGCATCCCGCGGATCAAAATGCGATCTGTGTGGACGTAACCGGCTCGATGGCATGCCCATCGCGCTGTGCACCCTTACATACGGTCGATCTTGCGTCCCTCGTGGAGCGGGCCATCCTTGCCCGCACCCGCGACCCGGTGTTCCTCGAATCGCTGGCGATGGCCAAAGATATTATTGGGAGGCATGTAGCATGATCAGAAATGATCCCACGTTCTTTGTCTACGACACCCCTGCCGACGTGGCGAAAGCACTCGCCGATTTCTTCATCGAACACGCCACGAGCGCGATCGAGGCGCGCGGGCGGTTCAACGTCGCGCTGGCGGGCGGGAGCACGCCAAAAGCCACCTATGCGCTTTTTACGCAAGCGCCCTATTGCGACGAAATCGACTGGGACGCGGTGCAATTTTACTTCGGCGATGAACGCTGCGTGCCGCCCAACAACGACCAGTCGAACTACAAGATGGCCCACGACACGTTCCTAGCGCCGATGCGCATCGACGACGCGCAGGTGCATCGCATGCGCGGCGAAGACGATCCGCAGCAAGCGGCGCTCGCGTACCGTCGCGAGCTCGCCGAGACGTTAGGCGACGAGCCGTCGTTCGATCTGGTGATGCTCGGCATGGGGCCCGACGGTCACACCGCATCGCTGTTTCCCGGGGAGGACCCACGCACTGATGACGAGGAGCGCGTGCGCGCCGTGTACGCAACGTCGCACAATCAGTGGCGCCTGACGCTCACGCCGTCGGTGCTAAATGCCACTCGTGCGCTCGTCTTCGGGGTGACCGGCGCTGATAAAGCTCCGGCGCTAAAGGCCGTACGCGAGGGCCCACGCAATCCCACGCAATACCCCGCGCAAATCATCAGCCCGCCCAACGAATCAACGTTTGTATGGCTCGTAGACAAAGCGGCGGCGGGGGAGTCTTAGATTAGCGCCTCGGAGGGAGTGCATCGCGCACGCTCGCTT
>JBAUEZ010000108.1:0-2640 GCA_049678885.1 Candidatus Aquilonibacter sp.
TGGTTGGCACTATGCGGTCCCTCGACTACGGCGCTGCGCGCCTACGCTCGGGATGACAAAGTGGGGCTGCGCTACGCTCGGGATGACAAAGTGGGGCTGCGCTACGCTCGGGATGACAAAGTGGGGCTGCGCTACGCTCGGGATGACAAAGTGGGGGTGCGCTACGCTCGGGATGACAAAGTGGCGCTGCGCTACGCTCGGGATGACAAAGCGTTTCAACGGAAGCGATGCGACCGAAGGGAGCATCGCAACATTTACATTAGTCCCGGGATACGCATGCCGCCGGTTAAACCGCCCATGCGTTTTTGAGCGGTCTCGTTCGACTTCGTCAGCGCGTCGTTGACGGCGACGGTCACGAGATCTTCGAGCGTTTCAACGTCGTCGGGATCGACGGCATCCTTATTGATCTTCACCGCTTTGACGTGTTGATCGCAGGTCATGTCGACGGTCACGAGGCCGTTTGCAGCGCTGCCTTGCACGGTGGTGTTGGCAAGCTCTTCTTGCGCCTTGACCATCTCGGCTTGCATCTTTTTGACCTGCTGCATCAGGTTGGCTTGGTTCATACGGCGCTAGATTTCGCCGGGCGGCCGTCCGATCTTCTGCGACACGTTCACGTTCACGGTGCCGCTGTGCAGGTGGCTGCTGAAGAGGTAGCTCCCGCCCAGGCGGAAGTCGAGGCCGTGCTTGCCGGTGACGTCGAGCGTCGGCGCGACGTTCCACAGCGTGCGGTCGATCGACGAGTTGAACTGCGTCATCCCAAGGCCCGCCGGCTCCCCCTGCAGCATCGCCGAAAGCGACGTTTGGGTGTTCCCGAGGAACTGCGTCGCGAACAGATCGACATGCAGATGGAGATGCTCGCTGGCGATCGTGCCGATCGCGCCGCTGAACTGCACACCCGGCTGCAACGTCACGTACCCGTTCGTCACGGCCTGCGTCGTGATGCTCAAGCCGCCGGCGCCGGTTTCGCTCAGCGGACTCATGTATAACTGCGTGTCGTTGAGCGAAAGGTACGGCGTCAGCGTCCAACCGCCGCGCAGTTGCAGTTGCTTCTGCGTCCGAACGCCGGCGCCGAGGAACGACACGTGCCCGGTCGACGTCGCCTGTACATCTGGTGTCGAGATCGTTCCGTAGCCGCTCGCACCGTCGGCATCCGAAATCGTTTGGCTCGGGAAGATGATCCAACGATTGGTTTGATAGCTGGCGACGCCGCCGGTGAGCTCGGCGGTGTAGACAAACCCATTATCCGCTTCGCGCTTGAGGGAGAGGCCGCCCATGTAGCGCGAGCCGTTCATCGTCGTCGAATTGACATTCACGTTGTCGTAGCTGAAGTTGAAGCCGGCGCCGAAGAACGTGCGCTTGTCGCCGCTGATCGCGCTTTCCGTCCCGATATTCACGCCGGTCGCACTCTCGTTGTACCCCAAGACATCGCCGCTCCCGAATTGCGTTGTCGAGGTGTTGCCGATGGTGCCCCACGTGCACCGGTCGCGTGTCGACGAGATGTAGCTCGCATCGGTAATCGAGCGACATTCGTTCATCTGTTGTGAGAAACCGAGCGCATTCGTCAGCGTCGCAGCTTCCATCGCGCCGAAGCTTTCGGGTGTGACCTCATCGTAGAGGCGCTCGAGCGCGGATGCATTCGGGGCGCTGACCGCTTGCGCGACCATGCCGCGCAACGATGACGCAGGTCCATCCAACTGCACGGCGTTCACGTACGCGCCGAACTCACCGCCTTCGCTTGTGAGACCCGACGGATCGAAGTTCACGTTCGACTCGATGGTCACGGTGTTGCCTTGCACCGGATCCAGTGTGTAGTGCACGACCGCCGACGGCGCGGTACTCAACGTCATGGAATCGCTCAGCGTGCCGCCCGTGCCGATGAGCGTGAACGTGTGGTCACCCGGCATTGCATTTCCCATGCCGATCGATGCAATGGCAAGCGTGCCTTGCAACGACGCGTTGCCGGTAACGACCAGTTCGGGCGGATCGGGCGCGCCGAGATTGACCGCCTCGAGCAGCGTGCCATTCGGCGTTTGCGTCAGATTGCCGGTGATCGTGGTCGTGCCGCCCGCATTCAAGAACCCGATCGCGAGTGTGCCGTTGTTGATCAGCGAGTTGCTCGCGCCACCGAGATTCACAACGGGTCCGGCTTCGAAGGTGCCGGTGTTAGTAAACGTGTTCGCGCCCGACGCGAGCTGGACCGAACCGATCATCGTACCGTTGTTGGTGATCGATGTCGTCAAGGCGTTCGACATGACGGCGTAGCCATTCGGCGCCGCGACGATGCCGTTATTGAACAACGTCGCGTTCGCGCCCGCGGCAAAGTTGACCGCCGCATTGGATGGGGCGCTCGCACCCGTTTCCACCTCGCCGGTCGGCGTCACGGTCACGTTCAAGGCGCCACCGCCCTGACCGCCGGTACTCGTTTGATAGATCGCGCTTGCCAGCAGCGAGCTCAGCGTGCCGCTGACGTTCGCGGTCACGCGACCACCCGCGTTGTCGCTGCCCGCAGCGCTCTGTTCGTAGAGTGCGACCGCGTTTGCGCCCGTCGTAATATCGCTTCCGCTTACCGACGCCGACACCAGCGCCGCCGATCCCGAACCGTTGCCGCTGCCGGCCGTAAACGTTCCCGACGCACCGGCG
>JBAUEZ010000109.1:0-15402 GCA_049678885.1 Candidatus Aquilonibacter sp.
GCACCATCATATAGGACCATTTGTTATCGAGGTCCAGCGAAAGCGTTGCGTTCATGCGTACTGCGTTTCTCGTTGCGAGGTTAGTTCGGCGTGGTCGCGTATGTTTGCGAATGCTCGTTCGGAAAGCTCAAGTGTCTGATTCACGTTGAGCGTCCCGTTGACGATCTGCGACGAGTTGACGGTGTAGATGCGCTTGAGCGTCGTGGTGAATGGTGGCATGCGGTCCGAATAGCCTGGCGTCGAGATCGGGAGCACGTAGCGAGCCCGGCTTACCTGGAACGCCGAAACGTCGTTCATGCCGAAGTTCGGATAGATGCGGTTCAACGCAGCGATGAATTCGCTGCGGATACTTTCATCGTCACGATCGAATGTCGCGTCACCGGAGGGAACGTACTTGGGCAGGTACACGAGTGCGTTGTCGCCCAGATCCGCAGGATCGACAAGCGCGTCCATTTCGATCACAGCGGTAAAAGGCATGCGATCGGTGATGTTCGTGATGTAGTACGGCGAGAGCGAACGCTTGAGCAGCACCGATGCGCAGACGACGCCCTGGTACTCGATGTCCAGTAGTCGCTTTTGTTCGCTCGGCAGGAGATCGGGGCACATCGCCGCTGCGGCCGGCGCGGGAGCCGTGATGACGACCCGGTCGAACTCTTCCGTCGTCAGGCCGTCGTCAACCGTGACAGTGCTCCCGTCGCTCGTTACGCTCACACGCTTTACGGGACGGCTGGGATGAAGAGCAACGCCGAGCTGTCGCAAATGAGTTTCGAGGGAGTTGAGAATGCGCCGATAGCTTCCAGGCACGTAGCCGAAAAGCTCGCGCTTGCCGTGGCCTTGGCGCGCACCGTACATGCGCGCAATGATTGCCCAAATAAACGCCGCGTTGACCCGTTCGGCATTGACGCCGAGTTTCGCGCGTAGCAGCGGGAGCCAGATCCGTTCGACGACCTTGCCGCCGGAAAGCTCGGTCAGCCACTCCACCGCCGTAATCTTTTCGAGCGGCAACGGATCGCGGACGTTCGCCGCGCGCAGGATTGTCGTTCCGAGCCGGAGCTTTTCTGTTGGGGAAAGCGGCGGAAAGCGTACGAAGTCGAGGATACTCGAAAACGGATAGAGGACCTTATCGGTGTAGAAACCGGTCTGCGGGCTCTTCCAGCGGATCTCTGTCTCGAGACCGAGCGTGCGCAGCAGCTGCAGCAAGTGCTCGTCGTTCGACGTGATGACGTGATAAAAGCGATCCCAGGTTACGCCGCCGATGGTCCATGGACTTGCGAGGCCTCCAATGTTCTCATTTGCTTCCCATACTTCGACGCTTTCGCCGGCGACGGAGAGGCTGCGAGCCATGGAGAGCCCGAGCATCCCGCCGCCGACGATGCACCAGCGCTGAGGCGTCACGCCGTTTCCACGGAAAGATAGACGTTGCAACCGTCGACGGTGTATCGGTCCGAGCACACCGGGCAGTGGAGACCGACGAGCAGGTCTTCGTCGAACGACGCCGATCGCGCCAGCAATTCTCCACACCGGCACACGATGCCGACCGACCGGGCGGGGTTGCCGATAACGAGGTGATGATCTGGGACGGACCTTGTCACGAGCGCACCCATGCCGACCATCGCATATCGTCCGATCACCAATCCTGGACCGACCGTCGCGTTGGCCCCAATGGTCGCGCCTGCAGAGACTCGCGTCTCCAACGTGTGATCGTCCGGTTCGGACGTGCGAAGCGCGCTTAAATCGTTGGTCGCTGCGCGTGGGTAGCGGTCGTTGGTGAAAACGGTTCCGGCACTGATCATAACGCCGTCCTCAATGGTCACGCCGGCGCAGATGTAGACCGAAGCGTTGAGTTTTACACGGTTTCCGATTCGGACGTCGTATGCGATATAGGACTTCTCTCCGATGATACATTCGTTGCCGATGCTGGCGCCGTGGCGAATGTGGACGTTGTCCCAGATCGCGGTCCCAAAGCCGAGCGTCACGCCATCTTCGAGATTTGCGGTGGGATGAATTCGCGCAGTCGCGATCATATTGCCGCCACTTCCAATTCCGCGACCGGAAATGCCGCTCCGTCGAACGTGGCCTTAACTTTTTTCCAGCGGCTAGCACGCAAGGCGGCGTAGGCGGCGGCGATGACCTCGACGGAGGCCAGCGCATCGGAGGCCGTGAGCTCGATGGTTCCGCGTCCCGCGATCGCGTCTGAGAAGTTCTCAATCTGTTTGCGAAACGCCGAGACCTTATCGTAGCCTGAGCCGATGACGATCCAATCGTTCGAATCGGCACGCTTGTACCTCGACTCCTTCCAGCCGACGAGGATTGTGCCATGACTTCCGTAGATGCGTAGGAAGTGATCGAGCTCTTTATTGATGCTCCACGAGAGATCCGAGGTGCCGATCGCTCCTGCGCCGTTACGAACGAAGAGGCGAACCGTGTCTTCGACCGCGACACTTTGCACGCGCCGCCCCTCGAAGATCTGAACGTCGCAAAGCTGGCCCATGAAAAAGCGCAGGATGTCGACAGCATGTGTCCCATTGTCGATCAACACGCCGCCGCCGCTAACCGCAGGGTTACTGTTCCAGCGCCGCGACATGTCCACGTGTGAAGTGAACGCGTTTTCGATGAGCACCAGATCTCCGATCGCCCCGTTCGCGAGAATTTCGCGAGCCTTGCGGACGTCGCTGACAAACCGGAATTTCGAGGCCATCGTCAGAAGCACGCGATGACTGAGAGAAGCCTGGATGATGCGGCACGCGCTTGCCACGTCGACGGTGAGCGGCTTCTCACAGAGCACATGCAGTCCGGCGCGCATCGCCGACAGCGCGATGGTTTCGTGCGTCGCCGGGGGCGTGCAGATGATGACTGCATCGAGCTTCTCGTGCGAAATCATGTTGCCCAGGCTAGTGTACGGAGAGCAGCTAGCCGCCGCCGAGAAATCTGTGACGGCATCCGCGCTGGTGTCGCAGGCGGCTGCAAGGACGGCAACTTCCGACCCTGCAACGGCTTCGGCGTAGGCCTTTGCAATCGCACCCGTACCAACGAGCGCGAGACGAATACGATTAGCCATTGGTATCTCCGGATCTGGCCTCCGAGACGGCCCAGCGAATCCCGTCGGCGATGTACGTGACATCGTCGTCGGTAAAGCGGTCGTTCCAAGGAATGACGAGGACGCGCTCGAGTGCCTCGAACGTCCCGGGGAATCGGCTGCGGTCGTAGTCGACCGCCTCTGGGCGCGCGATCGAGAAAGGCCAGCGGCTATTCCCGAATGTACGCTGGGCTTGGAAGATCTCGCACATGAACGCAGGCTTTTGGATATAGCGGGGTGCCGTGAAAATGTCGCGTTCGCGAAGCAGTTTTGCGATCGCGTTTACGCCACCCGGAACGATGCGATCATCGATTCGAATTGCGTACTTCCAATAGACGTGCTTCGCGCCGGGCTGAACGGCCGGCGTCTCGACGCCCGGGACGTTCGCGAGCAACACGTCGAGATCATAGGCGAGTGCACGTCGCCGCGCGACCACGGGCTCCAGCTTTTCGATCTGAGCTGCGGCGACCGCTCCGCACAATTCCGACATTCGATAGTTGAGTGCTAGGAACGTGTGATCGGGATTCGGATCACCGTATCCCCACGCTTTGTTGATGAACAGAAAAATGCGGCGTGCAAGCGCGTCGTCATTCGTTGTGACGATGCCTCCCTCGCCGGTGGTTATGTGCTTGCCTTGCTGCAAGCTAAACGCACCCACCGCGCCGATGGTCCCGACATAACGGCCTGCCGATCGGGAGAGAAAGGCTTGCGCACAATCCTCGATGATGGGGATGCCCTTGCTCGCTGCGAGCGTGACGATATCGTCCATGTACGCCGGATTCCCGAACAGGTGGGTCACGATGATCGCGCGCGTACGCGGTGAAAGCACACGCGCGATCGTTTCGGCTGTTACGTTGTAAGTGTTCGGATCGACGTCGGCAAACACCGGGATCGCTCCTTGATAGAGGATCGGGGCGAGTGCGCCCATGTCGGTGATCGATGTCGTTACGATTTCGTCGCCCGGCTCGGGATCGATCGCGGCGACGGCGCAGTGGACGGCCGCAGAGCCCGAGGCGCACGCGAAGGCGTGCTTAACTCCCAGCATTGCGGCGAATCGCTCTTCCAATGCTTTGACGAATCGGCCCTTGGTGCTGGTGAGTGTGCCGCTTTCGATCGCCACGCGAAGCAGCGCAAGCTCTTCGTCGCCGAGGTTCCGGCCGCTTGCGTCTTGGTCGCTAGGAAGGCGGCGCAGACGCGCCGGTGCTGAAGTAAGAATGATATTTCTCCTTATGAAGGGTGTGGGTGCGGGGCTTTTTGACGGGGCACTGGTGACTTCTTCACGTAGCGACGATGTAGAAACGACAGCGTCTGACCACCGAGAATCGCGAGACTACCGTATTGAATTATCATTGTGATGGCGGTGCCGATGACGATCGTCTGCGGCGTACAACGGCTTAGGAGCATAATCGCGACGACGGCCGGCAAAAGGCCCGGGATGAGTCCGGGAATCGACAGCGCGAGCGCGGGCCGATGCCGCAGTCCGCACATCATTGTTCGCCACGTCAACGCGCAGATGGATCGAAGCGATGCGCGGCCCGCGTTGCGCTTGCGCTGCTCGGGCCACTGCAACGTTGCTGGGATTTCCACGACCCTCGCGCCAACGCGCAATGCTTGCAGAGCTACGTGAGCGTTGACGTCCATCCCGTCGACATCAAAGGAGAGCTTGCCGAGCACGTCGCGCCGATAAACCCGCACCATGCACGTCAACGTCGCGTAGACACCGCCTGTTGCAAGTGACAGGAATCGGTTCGCCTCACGGCTGAGCATGGCGCGCAGCCATGGCACGCCGCGGACTCGGCCGCCCTTTGCGTACGCCGAGGCGAGGGCAACATCGGCGTTTTCGAGTTGCGCTGCCCGTAGCAGTCGAATGAGGTCGCCCGTCGAGTAGCTCAGATCCGAGTCGACCGTAAGCACGTACGTTCCCGTCGCTCGCTCGAATGCTGTGCGCAAAGCAGCACCTAATCCGCGGTTGACGTCGTGCTTCAATACGAGGACGTCGTCCCGCCGTGCTGCAATACCGCGTGCGATCTCGTAGGTGTCATCCTTGCTGCCGTCGTCGACGACGATATAATCTATCGGACTGAAATCGCGCACGGCGTCGAAGGCCTCGAGGAGCTCGAGCAGGTGAGTTCGCAGCGCGCTACCTTCGTTATATGCGGGAATGACAATCGTCACACTCGGAGCTGTGATAGGAATGCTCAGCGGATTCGGAAACGCGTCTTCGAATCGCTCCATCGCGATGCCGGCGGTGCCGTTCGGACTCGGCGTCGGGGCTGGCAGCGAGGCGCGAGGTCCCGATGCAAAATAATCACTGTAATCGGTGAATTTCGTCCTGGTCCGATTCATGATGACGCCCAGCACGTTATCGACACCGAGCGCGCGAAGCCGAGTGATTGCCTGGCCCGCGGCAGCCTCGTTAGACCGGTTTGCGGACAAGACGATCGCCGTCGCGTCGGCACGAGCCGCAATCAGAACTGAGTCGACAACCGGGCCGAGCGCCGGCGTGTCGATGACGACGCAATCGTAGTGTTCGCGTACGAGTTCCAGTAAGCTGTCGAAGGAAGGAGACTCGGACAGTCCAACCGGATTTGGCGATTCGCTGCCGGCCGTCAGCAAGTGCAGCGTCGGCGTAAAGCACACGACGGTATCCTCGAAAGAGCGATTTCCGGAAAGCACGTCCGCTAGGCCCATCCCATTTTCGATCTGCGCCTGGAGATGCGCCGCCGGGCAACGCATGTCGGCGTCGATGAGCAATACGCGCGAACGAATCCGCGACATCGCCGTCGCGAGGTTGAAAGCGATCGTGGTCTTTCCGTCGCCCTTTTCAGGACTGGTGATTACGACGACGCGGGCGCCCGTCTTTTGACCCAGTATGCGCATCGACACGCAGAGATGCAGAAATGCCTCGAGGGTGACCGTTCGAAGCCAGGGAAGAGCGCGCTCTTCGTTCGCGGTCATATTGGGAATGTGTGCGATTACCGGCAAACCGATCACGCGCTCCACGTCGCGGTCCTCGCGGATCCTACGTTGGAGAGCGTCGGCAATCGCGACGGCGAGTAGCGCAAGCATCAGCCCGACAACGATGCCCGCAAGAACGTTGAAAAGAAGGCTAGGCGTAACCTCGACATTATCGGCGTCAGCAGGCTGGACGACAGTAACGTCGCTAATCGCGCTATTAGCTGCTACGACCGCATTGTCATATTTCTGCTCAAGCGCAGCATAGACGTCCGAGGCGAGTTTTGCGTGTTCCTGGAGAAAGCCGAGCTTCGCCGTCTGGGCGGGCAGCGCAGCGATTGCGGGATTGAGGTCCTTACGTTGCTGTTGTAGCTCCGCAATTTGAGCCACGTCACCTTGAATCTGCCCGCGCAATGTTGCCGCCTGCGCTGCGAGCTGCTGGTAGACCGGATTCGGGATTGCAATCCTCTGCCCCGAGACCGTTGACGGCTGCGTGGCGATTTGCCGGAGCAATTGGTCGCGCTGCTGTTGGAGTGCGATCACCGCCGGATATTTTTCGGTGTAGCGAGCGCGTGCTGTGGCGAGCTGCACATTGATGTCGGCCAGCTGCGACTGGAGTTGGGTCGTGGTGGGATTGACGTCGGTGTCTTGCTGCCCTGCAATCGTCGCAGGCAGCACGCTAAGCTGCGACTGTGCGCTGCCGAGCTGAGCCTCCGCCTGTTTTTGATCGTCTTGCAATTCGGCGATCTTGGATTCGGCGGCTTCGACGCGCTGGAGCAACTCTTGCGTTTGGGTAGTAATGTCGGCGATTTGAGACTTTGCCTGATAGGCGGTAAGCGCGCTGTTCGCCTGCTGCAGCGAGGACTGCGCATCGCTGATGGCTTGTTTGAGGTAGTTCTGCGCCGTTACCGCTTGTGAACTGATCAGGTCGCGCTCGCGATCGACGAAGACCGAGGAAAACGTGTTCGCGATGGCAGCAGCCTGTGTGGGGTTCTTCCAGGTGGCCTTCAAGGTGAGGATCGTGGTGTTCAGCACGGGCTTAACACTTATGTGGCTGAGCAGCTGGTCGCGCGTTTGATCGATCTTGAGCGTTTCGATAACCTTGTCGACGACGGGGCCTTCCTGCACGAGATCGGCAACGGTGTCGGCGCTTAAGTCGCTGCTTTGCAGCGCGAGTGCGTTGAGCACCGGCAGCGACGAATAGCGCTCCTGAGCGTCCTCCTGGTTTTGCGCGCCGCCCACGATCATCTTGACGGTGGCCGTGTATTGCTTCGGCACGAGCATCGTCCCGACGGTAACTAACGTCACGAATGTGACGAAGACTCCAAAAAAAAGTCGCCAATGCGTGCGAATCGAGGAAAAGAGCCGTCCAACATAAGCGATGTCGTCGAGACGCTCGGTCTCGCGCGTCGGTTCGTAGATCGTGGGCTGAGTTGGCGTCGCTTGCGGTGCAAGATGCCGTGACATCAATACTCCTAAGGAATGAAGAGCAGGCGCGAGAGCACAATCAGCGCGCCCTGAGCCAAACCCGAGAGAGCGTTTCTGTTCTTTGCCTGTGGAACGTAAATTACATCATTCTTTGCAAGAACAGGATCCGATGCGAGATCGCCGCCCTTCAAAGCGTTGTACAGGTTATATTCCGATACGCTCGTAGAACCGTTGGGCGCGATGTGAGTGACACGGATGTGCGCGAGATCGGCCAGCGAGTTCGTAGTCGTACCGGCGGCGGCGATGGCCATGGCCAGCCGGTCGCCTTCGTGGATCTCGACAGCGCCCGGCTTATCGACGTTACCGATCACCTGCACTTGCATCGGTGTGGGGCCCGGCACATACACCACCGTCTCAGTGCCCAACGGTATGTTCGCGTTAACGTCGCCTTCGCGCATCAGGGCTTGTAGCGAAGCGGTCACCGGCGGACCGTTATCGATGCTCACGCGCGCATCGGGATAGTCTCCGTTGACGACGTCGAGGCCGCCCGCAGCTGCAATCGCGTCGGCGAGACGCGCCGTCGAGGGTAACGGGTATTTGCCGGGCGTCTTAACGTCGCCGAGAACAAGCACATCGTACGTTCCAAGCTGCGTGATGGAAATAGAAACCATCGGATCGCGTAGGTACTTTCGCAGTGCGGACGTGAGCTTTTGCGTGGCAACCGGGATCGTATTGCCGCCGATAGCGAGCCGCCCAACGAGCGGATAAGTGATTGTCCCGTCCGGCAAAAGTGTCGCGCTCTGGCTCAGGGTCGGTTCGCCGAAGACCGTAACCGCCAGTTGGTCGCCCGGGTGTAGAACGTAACCCGGTGATGCATCAGCCGCGGCTAAGCCCGGAATCGGCGCTAATGCGAGTAGAATTGCTAAAAAGCAAGGCAGTGCGGTAAGCGCACGATGCGTCTTCACGCACAGATCATACGAAAGCTATAGCTGGCGGCGGAAGGACGAATTCGCCTAAGTTTACGGACCAAACTCCCAATCGGAGGGTCCCGAGCCGCAGGGCCAACGACCCTGTGCCGATCTGAATGCGGTTGCCTATAATCAGCCCACCACGAACTGTCGTAGCAAGGGCAATGCATGTCGCTTCCACTCCTAGAGCGTGCGGCGGAACTCGAACGAGCTTCGCCACTTCCACGACTCTCGCGCTCGTCCGCGCCCTACTCTCGGACTTGGGCGGCGATTCTTGTGGCCGCCGATTTGGTGGTATTCTGCGGAGCACTGTTGGCGGCAAATCTGGTCTTCTACGGGCATCGCCATCTCGGCTTTCCGATTTCGCGGCTCATACTCTACAACGTCGTCTACGTCGTTCTGTGGCTTTTGGTCTTCGAGCGCCTCGGGCTATATCGCAGAACGGCCGCCTTGACGGTGAAGGACGAGTTATACTTCACCGTCGCGGCACTCACCATAGGGATCGTCCCGCAACTGGTTCTCTTCACGATCGTGCCGGCGATCTCGAGTTCGCGTGTCGCTCTGCTGTACGCGCTCGCGTTCTCGATCGTCGGGGCCGGCATTACTCGAACCGGCCTGCATGCAATTCGTAAGCACGGGGTCTTTCAACGCGATCGGCGGGTCGCGATTGTCGGCGCCGCCGGCCGTATCGAACGTGTGCGCGCCTCAATGGATCTCCCCCAAGACTCCACATTGCTTATTCCTGTGGAGGACATCGACGACGAATATTCCGTTAATTTCGACGCGGGAGGAGGTCTCGAGAAGATTCCATGGCTGCACCGCGCGTTCGCATGGCAATGCGACACAATAGTTCTTGCCGACATTCCTGCCCCCAGCGTAATCCCGTACCTGCTTGAAGCCGCAGCGCTGCGCCAAATACGGATTGCATTCGCGCCTCCACGGATTCGCCGCCATAGCTTTGCGCTCTCTCTCGAGATAGACGGCCAGCAGGCACTGATCGTTCCCGAGCGGCTAAAGGCGTGCACTCCCCGGGCACGCCTGGCCAAGAGAATTATGGATGTCGTCTGCGCTTCCGTTGCGATTGCGGTGTTCGCGCCAGTCATGGCGGTCTGCGCGTTTTGCGTCTCGCTCGAATCGGGCACGCCGATTTTTTATCGGCAGCAGCGCGTCGGCCAAGCCGGACGTGTCTTCGATATCCTCAAGTTCCGCTCTATGCACCTAGACGCGGAAGCGCGTACGGGCGCGATCTGGGCAAAGGCTAGTGATGACCGGTGCACACCCTGGGGCGCCATCATGCGTCGCTTCAGCCTCGACGAACTGCCGCAGCTCTTCAACGTTCTGCGCGGCGATATGTCCCTCGTAGGCCCTCGCCCGGAACGCCCGATCTTCGTGGAGGCATTCCGAGGCGACTATCCACGATACGACGAGCGCCACTTGGTGCGTCCGGGAATCACCGGACTTTCTCAGATGCAGATGCGCCGCGTCCTCAACACGAGTGACGTCGCACAGAAATTAACCTTCGACCTCTATTACCTTGAAGAATGGTCCCTGTTCATGGATGTCTCGCTGTTGATCCGCACGGCCGCGGAGTTCTTGTTTCAGCGAGCCGCATAGAGGGTGATAAGCGTGCTTTCGCAAGTTCGTAGCATCCTACTCGTGCCGTGGCCCATCGATCGGCCGCATCGGCTCTTCGATGAGCGCGCCGGCGAACTAGGGCCTTACTACGTCACTTTCGGGCAGGATGGAGAGCCCTGTGAACTCGATCCGGAGCGCATACTACGCAGAAACGGCGAGAGACATCCGATCGCCATTTTGCAGTTCGGTCTCGAGCAGCACGCTCGCTGGAAGCGCACCGGCGATGAGGCAGCCCGGGAGCTGTTTCTTGTTCAGGCCGAGTGGGCGGCCGGAGCGCAGCGCGAAACGGCCGGCGTCCGCGGCTCGTACCAGTTTCCGTTCGCATCGAAAAGGTACGGATGCGCAACGGGGTTCCGATCCGCTATGGCGCAGGGCGAAGCAATATCGTTACTGTTACGTGCGTATCAGGAAACCGGACATGCAATGTTTCTGGACCGGGCGGTCGATGCTTCGGTGCCGCTGACCGTCGACGTTCGCGACGGAGGTGTGTTATGGCGAACCGGTGACGACCTCTTCTTCGAAGGAGTCGCTGGAACGGTGCCAAGCCACATTCTCTGCGGCTGGATATGCGCGCTCTGGGGCTTGTTGGAACTTTCGCGCACGACGGACCTCGATCGCATCGCCGAATTGTACAGGCAGAGTCTGGCAACGCTTGAAAAATATCTGCCGTGCTACGACTCCGGAACCTGGTCGTATGATAACCTACTTGCAACGCCAACGGGCTTCCGGCGTTTCGCGACGTTACAGAGGCATCTGCTTCACGTTGCGCAGCTCAACGTGCTCCTTTCGATGACGAAGAACGAGCTATTTTCGGTCGTCGCTGAACGCTGGCGCCGGTACAGCGCCTCGCTGGAGGGCCGCCTAAGCGCCTGGGTCAGCGGTCTTCCTAGCTTGTTGCTTTTGGATCTGCTCACGGTTCCCGGCGGGGCGCGAAGCGTCGTATGAAATCCGTGGGCAAGCTGCGCGTGCTGCACATTCTACCGTCAATGCAGGGGTACGGTGCGGAACGACAGATCATGCAACTGCTTCCGCACCTTCAATCAGACCTCGTCGTTGCGGGCCTCGCTACCGTGTATACGCCGTCAGAGGAGCAGCGGCGGTCAGTCTCGTTCCCGGTGATAGACGCGTCGCGAAACGGGCGTCGCGACTTCACCTTCATTGGTCGATTGGTCGACAATATTCGCTCATTCAGACCGGACATAGTGCACACGCACACGCACGTAGGGAAGTATTGGGGGAGATTTGCCGCCGCCGCCGCCGGCGTGCGCACAATCGTCCATACAGAGCACAATCCGTGTGACACGCGGAGATCTACGCTCGATCGACTCGCAGATCGCGCCCTGAACCCGTATACGACGAGGTGCATAACGTTTTTCCCGGAGCAGCGAGAAATCGTCGCACGCATCGACGGAATGAGCCCACAAAAAATCGAGGTTATCGCAAATGGGCTTGATTTTGATCGGATGTCTAGGCCAGATCGGCTGCAATCGCGAGAGTTGTTCGCATTGTCGAACGACACCTTTGCGATCGCGCTTATCGGTCGATTGGAATATCAAAAAAATCACGAGCTTGCGCTGCGCGCACTCGCGGCGATTCCGGAAGCCGATCGCCGTGGCGTCGAATTGCTTTTTGCGGGCTCGGGAGAACTGGAACGCCCACTCCGCGAGTTGGCCCGGACGCTCGGTGTATCCGGGGAAACGCGCTTCCTTGGGTACCGCTCGGATGTCGAGCAGCTCATGGCGGCGTCGGATCTCCTTCTAATGACGTCACACTTCGAGGGGATGCCGCTTACGTTACTTGAGGGAATGTATGCCGGTGTACCGATACTGACGACACCGTGGATTGGTGCAAGAACGATGCTGCGGAACGGCGAGTATGGGCAAATAAGCGATGATTGGGAGCCCGGAAGTCTTGCGTCGCAGATCGCTCGCGCGCGGATTGAGCAAATGCTCCCACGCGAGGCAGCTTATCGCGCACAGCAATACGTTGTGGATCAATTCTCGCTCGCACGGATGGCCGAGGCACACGAACGCCTGTATTTCGACCTTTGCGCGGAGGTGCGTTCCGCCGCATGAAGCTCCTGGTCGTCTCGTCGTGCTACCCGTTCAGAAACAAAGAACCGTACCTTCGCACCGAGTTGACGGAATTGTCGCAATATTTTGAGCGAATCACCGTGATCCCAGTACGAAGTCCCAAGGGGAATAGCCAGATCCTAC
This sequence comes from Candidatus Aquilonibacter sp., assembly GCA_049678885.1. Classification (GTDB taxonomy): domain Bacteria; phylum Vulcanimicrobiota; class Vulcanimicrobiia; order Vulcanimicrobiales; family Vulcanimicrobiaceae; genus Aquilonibacter. Next base: position 12,279 of record JBAUEZ010000109.1, read on the forward strand.
CCGAGCGCGTCGATGTACTCGCGTGGCCCGTGATCAGCAGCGAGATCATGCTTCGCGCGATGCGGATGATTCGCTCGCGGCCGCTGGGCGCAGCGAATTCGTTGTTCAATCTGGCAACGTCCAAAGATCGTGGATTGGGAAAGAACGCGCTCGTCAGTTTGAAGGGGCTTGCCTTAGCCCAATGGTGTCTCGAGAACGACATTGGACACGTTCACGCATACTGGCTGTCGAGCCCGGCAACCGTCGCGATGATAGCGGGCGAAGTCGCCGGAATTCCGTGGAGCGCGACTGCGCACCGCTGGGACATTTACGAACGAAATGCACTCGACGTTAAGGCGCGCAGCGCGATGTTTGTTCGAGCGATCTCGGCCCGCGGGGCACGTGATTTGCAGGAGCGCAGTCCGCAGCTAACCTCCCGCATTATCCGGATGCCGATTGGCGCCGTGGTTCCGTCGGAATCGCCTAAGCCCGCGCGCGGGCCGTCATTTCGTATCGTGTGCCCGGCAGCGCTAGTACCCGTAAAGGGCCACGCCGACTTGATCGAAGCGGTTGCACGATTGCGCGAGCGCGGCGTTCCGGTGGAGTGCGTGCTTGCGGGAGAGGGCCCGCTGCGCGATGACCTCGTTCGGCATATCAAAAAACGCTCACTCGAGTCGTGCGTTCGCTTCGTGGGATTTGTCCCTCAAGTGCGGCTCCATGAGTGGTATTGCGAGGGCTCCGTGAACGCTGTCGTGTTAGCGAGCCGCGAACAGGAACATTTGATGGAAGGAATCCCGTCGGCGCTCGTGGAGGCGATGGCGCACGGCGTACCGGTCGTGACGACCAATTCGGGAAGCATTGGCGAGCTCGTCGACAATCAGTGCGGCCGGGTAGTCACTCCAGGTGATGTGCAGGCGCTGGCTGACGCGCTTTACGATGTATATGACGCTCCATTTGAAGCGATGGCTCGCGCGGCCAAAGCTTACGCGCGTGTAGCCGAAGACCACGATGTTCGTCGACAAATGCATGCACTTAGCGAGAGGATTCATTCATGATCGTTTCAGTGCTCGGTCTGGGGTACATCGGGTTGCCTACAGCCGCGCTCCTGGCCGATGCCGGCCATACCGTGTTTGGCTTCGATACGGATGCCGATCACTGCAGCCGACTCGCGCGCGGCGAAGTCAAGAGCGGCGAGCAAGTCGTCGTCGACGTTGTTCGTCGCGCCGTTGCGTCGGGCCGATTGCAGATAAGCGAACTGCTCTTTCCTGCGCAGGCGTATATCCTATGCGTTCCGACACCGACGATAAATAACCGGCCGGATCTGCGCTTCGTCGCTGACGCGGCTGCCCGCGTCGCTGCCGTCGCTGAGCCGGGCGCATCAATCATCCTCGAATCGACGGTGCCCCCGAACACTACGGAGCGAATCATCGAGAGCGCCCTCATATCTGCCGGCAAGAACCCGCGAGATTTTCATATCGCGCATTGTCCCGAGCGCGTCATCCCTGGCGCGACGATCCGAGAAATGCGGGAAAATCCACGCGTCATCGGTGGTCGCACTCCGGAGGATTCGGCAATCATAAAAGAGCTGTACGCATCTTTCTGCATCGGCGAGATCCATCTCACAGAACTGGCGGTCGCCGAATTCGTCAAGGTAGTGGAAAACACTTATCGCGATGTAAATATCGCGTTCGCAAACGAGTTGGCGATGTTGGCAGAAGAACTGGGCATCGACGCGTGGGAGAGCATCGCGCTCGCGAATCGCCACCCGAGGGTCGACATTTTAAAGCCCGGTCCAGGCGTAGGCGGGCACTGCATTCCCGTCGATCCGCAGTTCTTATCGAATGCGAACCCCTTCGTCACTGAGCTGATTCAGGCTGCGCGCAGAGTGAATGAGCGCATGCCGCACTTCGTTTCGAGGCGCATAGCTGAGCTGATTCCACCGCCGGCCTTAGGACGCAAGGTAGCCTTACTCGGCGCCGCCTATAAGGCCGACGTCGACGACGCACGCGAAAGTCCGTGCGAACACGTCGATGCCTGCCTGCGCGAACGCGGCTTCACGACGGCGATTTACGACCCACATGTTCGCAAGTTTTCGCGGCCGCTGGTGCCAACGCTCGAAGATGCTCTCACAGGAGCCGATGCCGCCGTTTTACTGACAGACCATCGCGCGTTCAGCGAGATCGATCCGGCGGCAATCGGTATGTTGATGCGGTCTCGCGTCCTGCTCGACACGCGACACCACTTGAACGAGGAAGCTTGGCGCGCGGCAGGCTTTGACTTCTACGTGTTAGGTAAACAGCGTGTCGCGCAGGTGGTAGAAGCCGTCGCATGATGCCCGTGCTGCGAAGGCTTGCTCTTGGCTTTCCAACCGACTGGTCGCACCGGCGGGTCTACGATCTCCCTTCGGGGGATTTCGCACAGGCCGGTCCATACTACGTTGAATGGGACCCTCGCGATGGTGTCTTCGGCGAAGACTGGAACATCGGAGCGCGCGACCGGGACGGAGTCCTCTGCGACAGTTCTGGATATCACGCTATTCGTATCTGTCAGTACGCGTTGCATCTCTATGGCGCGTGGCTCCGCACGGGAAATGCCGAGGCGCGCGAGGCCTTCTTCAACCAGGCGCGCTGGCTTCGTGACAAACAACAGCGCCGAGAAGATGTCGATGGCTTGTATCTTTTTTCGTTCCCATGGCCCAAGTACGGAGCAGGACCGGGTTGGTGCTCGGCGATGGCGCAGGGCGAGGCGATATCCGTGCTGCTGCGCGCGGAGCATCTTCAGCCGAGCGCGGGATTTGGCGATGCCGCAGTACGAGCAGCAGAACCATTTAAGCGGACGATCGAGAGTGGCGGCGTCGTTTGGGCCGGCGAGCGAGGTGTGTTCTTCGAGGAAGTTGCCAACCAGCACGCCGCTCACATCCTGAACGGCTGCATCTTCGCCTTGTGGGGGCTGTGGGAATTGCACGAGGCGCGAACGGAACTCTGGCAGGCCAGACTGCTGGAGCGCGCGTCCGATACAATCTTGCGTTGGCTCCCGCTTTACGACACCGGGTGGTGGAGCCGCTACAGTTTACTGCGTAATGCAAGTGGCCGTTCGCACGTTGCCACACTGAAGTACCACGCGTTCCACATTGCACAGCTGCGAG
>JBAUEZ010000110.1:0-7720 GCA_049678885.1 Candidatus Aquilonibacter sp.
GTTATAAGAACCTCAGCCCCGACGATCTCATTGCGCTTAAGAGCGTTGGCGTAACCGGTCAATACATTCGCGACCTGCAAAATGCCGGGCTCAAGAACCTCAGCCCTCGCGACCTGGTCTCGCTGAAATCACTTGGCGTCGACGGCGCATGGATCGCGCAAATGCGCGCATCAGGGCTTACCGATCTCACGCCGCGCAACCTCGAGGGGCTGAAGTCACTCGGCGTAGACGGCAATTACATCTCGCAAATACACGCCGCGGGCTTAATCGATCTCGATTCGCGCGAACTCGCGGGGTTGAAATCCCTCGGCGTCGATGGCAATTACATCTCGCAAATGCGTACGGCCGGATTAACGGGTCTCGACGCGCGCGAACTCGAGGGTCTCAAATCGCTTGGCGTGGACAGCGTCTACATCCAGGATCTGGCGAACCTGGGCTATCCGCATCTGACCGCGCGCGACCTCGAGGCGCTAAAATCGCTTGGCGTCGACAGCGACTACATTCAGAAGCTGCGCAGCCACGGTTTCACCAATCTCACGGTTCGGCAGCTCGAAACATTCAAATCGCAAGGAGTCATACCACAATGAAACGCTGGTATAGCCTTCTCGCTCTGTGCTTTGCGCTAACGGCAATGCCTGCGCGCGCCGAAACGCTCAACGGCACGTGGGCGATTTGGAATAACGGATCGGAGACACGGATGGATCTGCACTGGAGCAACGGCAGCGGTTCGAGCAACGACTCGACGCTGCACGACGTCGATGTGAATGCGCTCGGTATTGCGGGCGCGCTTGCGTCGAGCGGTGCGCACGTGCATTTCCGGTTGCATCATGAAGCGGGCGACTACGCGATGGATGGGTGGGTCGGCGGCGGCAAAGGCGGCGGCACCTACGCATTCACACCCAACGCTGCATTCTTCGACGATCTGCGTAAAGAGGGCATCTCCGTGGATCAGCCCGAGAAGCAGCTGACGTTCGCGAATCTCGATGTCACACGCGAATATGTTGCCGATATGCGCAGCGCGGGCTATACGTTGGATGCGAAAGAGCTGATTACGTTTCGGGCCTTAGGTATCGATCGAGCCTACATCGATAGCATGCGCGCACAAGGACTTCAGAATGTTGACGCGCGTGAAATGGTTTCTTTAAAGGCGCTACGCGTGGACGCGGCCTTTATCCAAATGCTTGCCGGTTACGGGTATGCGCATCTGGAGGCGCAACAGTACGTCACGCTCAAAGCCCTGGGCATCGACGGTAACTACATCAAGCATCTCGCCGACCGCGGGTTCAACCACCTGACGATCCGGCAACTCGTGAGCTACAAGGCTTTAGGGATCTACTAAACCCGCCGCGGTTCACCCGCGCGATAGCGGTAGATGATGCGGCCCTTCGTCAAGTCATAGGGCGAAATTTCGAGATCCACCCGATCGCCGGGCAGAATCTTGATGTGGTGCCGGCGCAGACGCCCCGCGATATGCGCGAGAACGACGTGCCCGTTGTCGAGCTCGACTGAAAACATGGCGCTCGGAAAAACCTGTTTGATGCTTCCGAATACCTCGAGCGGCGCTTCTTTGTTATCTTGCCCGGAATTTGCCTTGGGAGGGCGAGGGCCGGTATTGCGTTTACGAGCGATGATGGTGCTCCTTTTTACTTACTCTAGCGGCGCCGGCGGCGCTGGAAGGTTCTGCGGCGTACGGGGGGCGGTGTTTCGAGAGTCTTTCCCACCGAAGCGTCGCTTAACCGATGCTCGGTACGAGTGAGCCGTTTGCCAATGGATCGCTCGATCGCAGCGAACAACTCCACTTCGTCCTGCGAGACAAAGGTTATCGCATCGCCGGTCTTTTGCGCGCGGGCGGTCCGGCCGATGCGGTGGATATAGTCTGCGGCCTCATTAGGCACGTCGTAGTTGATGACATGCCCGAGGTCGGCAATATCGATGCCGCGCGCGGCCACGTCCGTCGCGACGAGAACCCGGTAACGCCCCTTCTTAAAGGCTTCGAGCGCGCGTGTGCGCTGCGCCTGCGACCGGTCGCCGTGAATTCGCTCGGCGACAACGTTGTGTCTCGATAGCACGCCGGCCAAACGCTCGGCGCGATGTTTGGTGCGCGTAAACACAAGCGCGCTGTAGATGTCGTTACCCGAGAGAAGGTCGACCAGTAGATCGGTCTTCTTGTGTTGATCCACCGCGTAGACCGTTTGCGTGACCGATTCGACCGGGAGCGAGGTGGGAGCTAAGTTGATGCGTACCGGATCGGAAAGCAATTCGTTTGCGAGCGCGCCCGCCGTGCCGGCCAGCGTCGCGGAGAAGAACAATGTCTGTTTACGGTTCGGGAGTTTGCGGACGATTCGACGCACGGCCGGCAGAAAGCCCATATCCAGCATTCGATCGGCTTCATCGAGCACGAGTATGCTGACCTTATCTAAGCGTGCTTCACCCTGCTGCATCAAATCGATCAAGCGTCCCGGCGTCGCGACGATTATTTCAGAACCGCGGCGAAACGCCTGAATCTGTGGCGCCATGCCTACGCCGCCATAGACGGCGGCAATGCGGATGTTGGTGTGTTTTCCAAGGGCGCGCAGATGTTCGGTGATTTGCTGCGCGAGCTCGCGCGTCGGTGCCAAAATAAGCGCTTGGGTGCCCGACGCCGGCGTTTTCAGCATCTTTTCGAGAATCGGGAGACCGAAGGCCGCCGATTTCCCACTGCCGGTCTGCGCGCTGGCGAGCACATCAGAACCAGCTAGACATGGGGGTATCGCCATGCGTTGAACAGGCGTCGGCGATTCAAAGCCGAGTTCGCGAATACCGCGGAGCAGGTTGGGGCTAAGCCCGAATTCGGAAAAAGTAGAAGTAGAGATGTAAACCGATCTTTCGTTAAAAGTGGCGCTTCCTTACGACCACTCGAAAGATCGCGCTTTGGGAGACACCCCACTATCTCATGAAACCGCCCTGGACGCAAACGCAGAGGCCGGCCGCCCAAAGCATTGCGCCTTTAGTCTGAGGGTTCCGGCTTGTCGCGAACACTCAAGCCAAGTGAGCGATGATACTCTTCGTTTCGTGCGAGCGCCGCTTCAATATCGTCGCGTACGCCCTCCTCGCTGAGCAGGCTCCGTATGCGCTCGCGACTGTCCCGTAGTGCCTTTGCGTGCGCCTCCAAGACTTCGCCGGGGACATTCGGTGCATCGAGCGGGCGGCTTAGCCACGCCTCCATCGCCTCGTACGCGGTGTCGCCTTGACGCTCTGCGTCGGCTAACTCGTCCTTATACGTGCGCGTCATCGTTAAGATTCAATTATCCGTTCTTGATGCGCTTGCTTCGCAACGTGCTCGTCGAGCCGGTCTGCTGGCTTTGATTGAAGCCGAGCTTCAAACGGCGGGTGTTGATCACGGCGAAAAGCACGCCATCAACGCTCTCGTCGGCCACGCCCTCCACGATAAGATTCGATTCATTGACCCGCGCGCGCGCCGACGTCATGAAGTGCCGCCCGCCACGCTCCGCCAGCACCGCGAGCTGCTCGATGAGATCGAGGCGCGTTATCGCGTTTTTGCCCGAAAATAGGCACAGTTCTGTTCCCTTCGCAGCAGGACGATTTCGCAGCGCAGCTGCAGGTTGCGTGACCTTGCCGTCGCGGATAAGCACTGACTCCCCGGTACATGCTCGCAGCGCCGCGAGAACTTCGGACCAGCTCAGGCTTCGGGTCGATCGTGTATGCATTATATGCGCAATTCTGCTCCGCGATGCCCCGCTCATTTGCGCGCCCGCGCCGCCGCAACGAGTGCACGGGAGGCCGCAAGCAGCATGGGCACGGCTTCCCCGGCAGCAATCACCTGCGAGCTAACAAAGGCGCCGTTCACGAGCAGCAGCAATTGCGCGGCGAGATCGTCAGCACGCCGCACGCCTAAGCGATCGGCGATGCCCCGCAGGCGCCTGCGCAGTTCTTGCTTGTGGGATGCGGCAATAACGCGCGCTGGGTGGCCGGCCTCTGGGAATTCCGCCGCCATGTTCAACTGCGGGCAGCCGCGATAATTTTTCCGGCCGATCCGTTCGCCGATCCATTGCATGTGCGCGTCGAGTTCCGCCTGCGCGTCGGCACGATGGCGCTCTGCAACGCTGTCCCATTGCTGCCAGAACTGCTCGTCCTCGCGCGCGAGAAACGCCGCGATGAGATCGTCCTTGGTCCCGAAGTGCCGGTACAGGCTCGTCTTGGCGACGCCCGCTCGCTCCACCACCAGGTCGACACCGACGGCGCGGGCGCCCTCGCGATAGAACAGCTCCGACGCCGTCGCGAGGATGCGCTCCCGTACTTCATCTCCAGCCATATTGACATGATACAGACCTGTCTGTTCTAATGCAAGCCATGAAGATCGCAGTCTATGGAGCCTCGGGTCACACGGCCCGCTTCGTCCTGGCGGAGCTGGTGCGCCGCGGCCACGCGCCGATCGCCATCGGCCGGGACAACTCGAAAATGCCGGAGATGCGGATCGCACCGCTCGACGATGCGGAATCACTGGATCGTGCGCTCACAGGTGCCGACGCGGTCATCAACTGCGCCGGTCCGTTTCTCGATACCGCTGTACCACTGATCGAAGCCGCGCTGCGCTGCCACGTTCCGTATCTCGACGTTACCGCGGAACAGGCGAGCGCGCTTTCGACATTCGAGCAATTCGACGCGCCGGCACGCGAATGCGGCATCGCTGTCGTTCCCGCCGCCGGATTTTATGGCGGCCTCGGCGATCTCTTGGTGACGCACGCAATGCACGGCTGGACGCACGCCGACCGGATCGATATCGCGATCGCGTTGGACAGCTGGTGGCCAACACGCGGCACGCGGAGCACGGGAGCACGCAATACCGCGCCGCGACTCACAATCTCCGACGGAGAGCTCACACAACTCCAACCGTCTGCGCCACGGTTATGGAATTTTCCAGAACCATTTGGAACGCAAGACGTCGTCGAACTGCCGTTCACGGAGACGATTCTGCTGGCGCGTCACGTGCGTGTGCGCGAGATGCACAACTACTTGAATCAAGCGCCGCTGCGTGACCTTCGCGATCCGACAACCCCGGAGCCCGTTGCGATAGATGCGGATGGCCGCTCGGACCAGCGCTTTCTCGTCGAAGTGATCGCTCGCAGCGGAGACGAAGAGCGTCGCGTGACGGCGAGCGGCCGCGATATTTACGCGATCACGGCGCCGATCGTCGTCGAAGCCGTCGAACGCGTTTGTCAGCGCCCGCACCACAATGCGGGAGCTGTTGTGTTAGCTCAACTTGTTGACGCCTCCGCATTTCTTGCAACCCTCGAACGAATGGGAGAAATCGCCCTTACGACAGAGCTGCGAAGCGATCTGTTACGGGCTAGGGCGCGCAGAGCGTAAAGAGCGACTTTAGCGCAGCCGGATCGTCGTCTCCGGCTGCGCGTCGGACGTATTGCGCGAGGTAGACATGGTCCGACATCACAAGGACGATGTCTTCTTGCGCCGCGCCGATCGTGACCGTTGTATACAGCCCCTCTTGCTTTCCGCCGCACACCTTGACGTGCTTTGAAGGCTGCACCGCATCGGCTCCCGCGATCGCAACCAAGCCTTGATGAAAGAACACGTCGACCGCGTCGAGATTCGGAAGAGCTCCCGCAGCCATCGCGAGGTGCCCGGTTACTATAATGCCGTCTCCCCTGGGATCGGCCCATAGGTTGTCGATCGAAAACCCAGCGCTCTGCAACGGCATCGCGCGCTGGTTCCAGCCGTCCGGAGGCGTGAATTTCGGCGGCGGCGGCGGTGATGCGGACGCCGTCGGAGACGGCGCCGGAGATAGCACCGCGGATGCCGACGGTACGGGTGATACATCGGCAATTTGCACGCGCGCGACATTAAACCCCATATGCTGCAGCAACACCGGTACACCGTTGTGGCCGACCAAATGTGCGGCGCCCACTGCAACGAACGATACTCCAGGCTGCTTCAAGCGTTGCGCGAGTGCAGCCGCCCACGCCGCATTGCGATCGCCGATCATCGGCGCGTAGATCGGCGTCTTTTCCATTGCATCCAATTGCAGGACGCGCGCAAGCGCATCTGCGTCGCCGGATCGCCACGCTTCTACGATGCTATCGAAGGCCGAGCTTTGATTCGACTGCGGCGCGCGCAACGCAGATTCCAACAAGGCGATCTGCGTAGCCTGTGGCAAATCCGCGAGCAAATGTGCTTGACCATCGAACGTCTCGAAGCCGCGAATCGGCTTGCCCGCATCGGCAAATTGTTTACGAATCTGCAGGTCAACCCCGCCGTTGCTCCCGGTTCCGGATGCTGAATGCAGAGCCGGAAGTACCGAGAGCATCATATACGCAAACCATGGCCGCATCGGCTCAAAGATCGCCTCACCGGGCATCCCATACTTTCGTGCCTGCTCGTCGAGGAGCGCGATATCGTTTTTCGGGAGCTCCGATGAGAGCGGATGGTCGCGATCGACGCCAAGCTTGAACAGCGCCGTAACGGCTTCGCTTGAGTTGTTTGCGTCCGCAATCTCTAAATAGAGATCTTGACTCTCCGCGATGGCGGCCTCGAGTTCCGGCGAACGCCACTGCACTTTATCGCCCAGAATGTGCACGGTACCGAAGAGATAAATCTTGGCCGTCGCCGACTGTACGACCCAAAGCGGCGGCGCTGCAAGACAGGACTGAATTGTACAAAGGAAGAGCGCTGGAACGAGCAGTGTGGCGAGGAGCAGCCGGCGTTTCAAGACGCCTCTCCAAGGGGCAGCCCGAGAACATTGTAGTCGCTGTTGGAGATCAACAGCCCCGCACAGAGTATCAAGAGGAATGCGCAGGTCCGCAAGACGATACTTCCACGCGTGTCAAAGCACATCACATTCCACGAACGGTCCGCCATCACTCACCTCTACTGCGGGTAGCCGACTTAATCCCACGGGCGGATCGCAAGTAGGCCGAAGGTCCCGGCGGCCTATGCGCCGTTCGACTACGTGAACGAGGCTGACAAAATGACCGTATCAACACCGAATTTGAAGCTGGGCCGTCAGCTGTTTGCGATAGCGGCCATCGCCTCCGGTATCGTTACACTAGCTCCGCACCACTCGCCTTACGGCCCAATCTTGCTCTACGCCGCAGGCGTCGCCCAGATTTTCGGCGGGGCTGCAATGCTGCTTCGTCGGAGCGCGAAAATTGGCGCCGTCGTCCTCGGCGCGGTGTATCTCATTTTCTCCTTATTGCTCGTACCGCCAATCGTCGCTAAGCCGCTAGTCTTCGATCCCTGGGGCGACTTCTTCGAGGAGTTCACGCTCGTGGTCGGAGCGGCGATCGTTTACGCGTTATCGTCGGGATTCGCACGGAAAACGGTTCGGCGGATCGGCCGCATCCTTTTCGGCATCTGTGTGATTTCGTTTGCCGTCTACCAGGCGGTTCATCTCGACTACACAGCGAGTCTCGTTCCAACGTGGGTCCCCCCAAGTCAGATGTTTTGGTCGGTAGCGACGACGGTTGCATTCGGGCTGGAGGCTGTGGCGCTGCTTACGAATCGATGGGCGCTTCTCGCGACGCGACTCACGACACTGATGCTCGTGATCTTTGGGCTGCTCGTGTGGCTGCCCCGGCTTCTTTCGGATCCCTCTAAACATTCAAATTGGAGCGAAACCGTCCTCACCTTCGGAATTGCCGCGACGTCATGGATCATCGCCGATCTCCTCGACTGAGTTGCTGCAAATATTAGTCCGGTGCCGACG
>JBAUEZ010000111.1:0-7938 GCA_049678885.1 Candidatus Aquilonibacter sp.
GAACTGCAGTTCACCGATCAGTTCAACAATCAGAACCTGTTGCAACTGACCGGTAACTACACCACCGCCAACGTGATGCGCTTCAACAACGAAGGCTACACCGGCATCACCAGCGGCGGCATCTCGCCAATTGGTCTCGTGAGCTTCAACAACGGCGGCTTCCAATGCTGGGATCCGGCAACCGGCGGCCAGGCAATGACCGGCGGCGTGGTCACGGGATGCGCTCCCGGTGGTTCGTATGCAAGCACGGCTGCCGCGGGCCCTGGTCCAAACCCACCGCCGGGAAGTCCAGCGGCACTTGCCGGTGCGCAGTGGTCCACGCTCTGGAACGGTAATTCCAGCGGTTCGTACAACACGGTTGATCCGAACTTCGCGTTTGTGTCGCTGAGCGATCAGTGGCGTCCAAGCGACAAGCTCCTCTTCAACGTCGCGCTGCGCTACGAAAACTACGAGTACGGACTCAACTCGTCGGCAAATCTCGCGACCCAATTCTATGCGTCGATCGTACAAAACGACGTGTGCGTGAACTCGGTCGGCACGGTGCTCTCGGAGCCACTGCTGCCCGGCCAGGCCCCGCCCGCGCCGACGATCTACACGCCGAATTGTCCATCGGGTTACAACCACCCGAATTTCTCGGGCAACTCGCCGACGAGTTACATCCTCTCGGATCTCTCGCCACGTTTCTCGGCGACCTATACGCAATCGCCGGACACGGTGTGGCGATTCTCCGCTGGACGCTTCACTGAGCCGCCGATTTCGGCATCGGTGCAGTATCTGAGCAACTCGGGTAACGAGTTGAGCATCTGGAACGCGGGTCTGCCGCTCGGCTTCAACTCGCCGTTCCATCCGATTCCCGCAATGAGCTCGGATCAGTTCGATCTTTCGCTCGAGCGGCATGTCCGTGGGACGGATTTGAGCTTCAAGATCACGCCGTTCTACAACATCACGCAGGGATATCAGCAACAAGCCTTCATCGGTCCAAACTTCGTTACGCAAGCGCCGGTCGGACAATTCCGTTCGATGGGCGGTGAGTTCGCGCTCCAGAAAGGCGACTTCTCGCGTGACGGATTCTCCGGTGTGCTCTCGCTGACGTATACCGACGCCAAGGTGAAATACCAAGACTACTACGGTGCAAACCAAATCGTCAGTGCGAACAGCGCGATCCAACAGTACAATGAGTTAACGAAAACCGGTGGCGGCTGTCCGTACTATCAAGCGGGCACGTGCGTCCCGGCCGGTACGACACCGCCTACAACTGCGATCCTCAACCCGTACTACAGCTCGCCGATGCAGGCGCTGCTCAATCCTAGCGCATGGTACGCACCCGGCAACACCGGGCTCTCACCAACGTCGAATCCGTCGACGAGTTACTTCAACTCACCGCTCGACGCGTCGCTGATCCTCAACTACCGCAAGGCCAAATGGGCGATCACGCCGTCTGTGCAACTGCAAGAAGGTAACTCGTACGGCGGACCGCTTGACGTCGTCGGCGTCGATCCGCGCACGTGCGGACAGAACTCGGCAACCGCCGGTATCACGGCGGCCTCGCCGGGAACCAATCCGTTCCAATGCGATGCACTCTCCGATGCCGGTACATACTCGACGGCCGCGGCCGTGCTGTACACGCCGAACTTCCAAACGGGGTCGTTCACCTCACCCGGCGAGTATCGCAACCCGTGGGTGCTGATCACGAATCTGCAAATCTCGTATGACATCTCGCCGAAACTAACGGCGAGCGTAACAATTGCAGATCTCGCCCACACCTGCTTCGGTGGTTCAAAGGAGCCGTGGACCTCGGTCTACGCCCCGGGACCGAACTACTGCGGCTATGCAGCCAACGGCTTCTACGCCGGCAACTTCTACAACGGCACGGGACCGAACGACACTGCGGCCAACGGCTTTACGCCGTATCCGTGGCAAGAGCAGTCCTACGTACCGACGCTCGGAAGTGGCTTCGGATTCCCACCACCCCTCAATGTCTACTTCCAAATCAACGTGAAGCTGTAGACATGTCCAACCAGGTTCTGCGCTCATGGCTTCCATGAGCGCAGAACCAACCCCATCGCCGACGCAAGCATCAGTACCGCGAACAACCCACGTAATACACGCTCGGGCAATCGCTTCGCGAGGTTGACGCCAAGCGGCACCGAGATCGCGCCACCGAGCGCGAGAGCGATGCCGGGAATCCACTGGATATCGCGCGCCGCGGCATACGTGGCAATGCTTACGACCGTGCCCGGCGCAACGAGTGCAAGGCCCATCCCTTGCGCTGCCACTTGACTCAAGCCAAAGAGCGTCGACATCGCCGGAACCGCGAACACGGCGCCGCCCACGCTAAAGAATCCTGAGAGCGTCCCGCCGATCGCACCGACAACGCCGGCAAGCGGCCATGGGTAGACGCGTGCGTCGTGCGCGCGCTTGGGGCCGAGGGCGCGCCATGCCATGGTTATGGCAATCGCAGTGATAAAGATTGCAAACGCGATGCGAAGCGGGGCGCTCGGCAGTGTGGTGGCGATCCGTGCGCCGATAAACGTGAACGGCACCGCGGTGAGCGCAAGCGTCACGGCCAAGCGCGCGTCGAGACCGACTTTCCGTACATAATGCCACAGCCCGAGTAGCACGTTGGGGACAATCATCACAAGTGCCGTGCCTTGCGCAAGTTGTTCGGAATACGCAAAGAATACGCCCAGAACCGGAATCGCGATCAGCCCGCCACCGATGCCAAAAAGCCCACCCAAATATCCGAAAATCAAACCCAAAACGAAATATACGAGTACGCTCGTCAGCATGAGCGCCATTGTATGTCACATTTCACGACTCGTGATATTGATTTGAGGTTTATTTGGTCGCGAGCTGTCGGAAACGTCGCACCTTCGCGAACGTCGCGCACGCACGCTAGAACTATGCTAAACCACAAACTCCTGCGCCCTCTCGTATCGGTGGCTTTGTGCAGCACGCTCGGCATCGTACTACTCGGTGCTGCGAACGATGCCGCCAATCCGGCAGACACGCAGTTTTCTCAACAGGCAATGCAGCTGCTCCTGCAGAGCGTTTCGAATGCCAATCCCGCCCAAGCCGACGGCACCGATGGCGTCAAAGCGCTAGCAACCACGGTCCAAGGTGATGAAGTCACCATCGGCAGCCAGCTCGCGTCGATCTCGGGTTTCTACGGCATCAAAGTCTCAACCGAGGCGCCGAAGCCGTCGTGCACGCCGTCGGATTACGCGGCAGACCAAGCCAAAGCGCTAGCAGCGCTCGTCGCACTCTTCCAAGCCGAGCAGCAAGGCGGCGGCGGCGCGCAAATGCGCACCTTTGCCGCGGAAGCGCTGCCCGTCCTCGAAAAGGATCTAAGCGCAGCGCGGCAAGCGCAGAGCTAGCCTCTAGCGGTCACAGTGCCAGCGCGTCGCGCGTCGAAGCCTCTCGGAGAGAGGGTTGCCGCCGATGAAACGCTGGGGAATTCTGGGGCTGTTGGTCCTGCTGTGTGGGTTCAGCGTGGGAACGCCCATGCTGAATTTTGAGGGCGCCACACGTTGGATCAATAGCCCCGGACTCGAGCCCGCCGGCTTGCAAGGCAAAGTCGTGCTGGTCGACTTTTGGGAGTACACGTGCCTGAACTGTCTGCGCACGCTTCCGTATTTACGCGAGTGGTACAAGCGCTATCACAACGACGGTTTTGTAATCGTCGGGGTGCAGTCGCCGGAGTTCACCTTTTCCGGACAAGCCGATCAAGTCGACGCCGCTGCCAAGCGTCTCGACATCGCCTGGCCGATCGCCGTCGATAGCAGCCTTGCGATTTGGAAACGCTATGGCGTGAACGAATGGCCAACCGAGCTGCTCTACGATCAGACCGGCAAACTTGTCGAAATTCAGCTCGGCGAAGGCAACTATCCTTACACCGAGTCGAAGATCCAAGGTCTGCTGAAAGCGGCGAATCCGTCGCTCTCGTTGCCGCCGGTGATGGCACTCCTTCCGCAAGATAGCTACGATAAGCCCGGCGCAGTCTGCTATCCCCATACGCAAGAGGTCTTGGTCGGGCACGCGCCGATCGTCGATGCACCGACGTTCGGCGATCCGGCAAGCGACATCGCATATCACGATCGCGGCGGCGACCATCGCGACGGCGCGCTCTACCTCGACGGTTTCTGGCACTCGACGCGCGAGGCGATAGCCTTCGGCGGCGGTAGCGGCTACTTCGATATGGCCTATCACGCGATCGAAGTCGAAGTCGTCATGACGCCGGGCAGTGGCGCGACACGCGTCGACGTCACGCAAGACGGCAAACCGCTTGCCAAAGACGACGCGGGATCCGACGTGCACTACGACCCAAGCGGGATGTCATACGTCAATGTGGACATGTCGCGTGCGTATCACGTGGTTGAAAACAAGAAATACGGCACCTATGATCTGAAGCTCAGCCCCAAAGGCTACGGTCTGGCCGTGTACGACGTCGATTTTGAATCGTGCGAGGTGCCGGGGGCGCACTAGCACGAAAGCGCCACTAGTGCGCAAATTCGTCGTGGGTCTGATCGCCGGTGTAAGCGCCGGATACATTGCGGTGCGTGCCGTCCAGGCAGTTTCCATGGCGCGCAGCACGCCGAGCGCGATCTCGAACGATCCGGTGGCCTACGGGCGTACGCGACGTGCGCTCGCCGTCGTTGGAACGTTGCGTTCGACGCTGGCAACGCTCGCCTTCGCGTATGGCCCGCTCCCACCGCGCATCGAGCGCGCCGTTGAACCGCTACCGCAGTGGATTCGACCCGGCGCATTTTTTGCATCGCTCGCGCTCGCCTCGAGCGCCATCGAACTCCCGGTATCGTTGGTCGAGGACTATGCGATCGAGCGTCGTTACGGGCTGAGCGATCAAAGCGCGCCGGCGTTTCTCGCTGACTGGAGCAAGAGCGCGGCGATCTCGGTGGTACTCGTCGGCGGACTCGGCATACTCGGCGGATTTACGGTGCGGCGCTTTCGACGCGCGTGGCCGATCGTTGCCGCGCTCGGGATGCTTCCGCTTTTCGTTCTCGCCAATCTGATCGTGCCGATCTACATCCTCCCGCTCTTTAACCGCTTCGAACCGCTGGTTGGGCCGCTCGAAGTGCGCCTGCGCGCGCTGGCAGCGCGTTTCGGCGTCGGTGACGCGGAGATACTGCGCATGGATATGAGCCGCCAGACCAAAAAGGCGAACGCATTTGTCGCCGGGATCGGCTCGACGCATCGCATCGTGCTCGGCGACACCTTGATCGATGCCTTCAAACCCGACGAGATCACGTTCGTCGTCGCACACGAACTTGGGCACTACGTCTCACGCGACACGTGGCGCATGATCGCGCTCGCCGAAGGCTTCACCGGTGCGCTGTTAGGGCTCGTCGCATTAGGTCTGCGCAAGGACACATCTTCGCAGAGCATATTCTTGCTGCGCATCGCGGCATGGCTCGGCGCAGGTATGCTCGCGGTGCGCCCAGCCATCAACGCGTTCTCGCGATCGCGCGAATGGGCGGCCGACAACTTTGCGCTTGCAACGACGCGTGACCCGCAAAGCGGCGTTGCCGCATTCCGCCGGCTTCGCGATCAGAACCTCGCCGAAGAAGAGCCGCCGGGCTGGTACGAATGGCTCTTCGCCTCGCATCCCAGCCTCGGCAAGCGCATCGCGGCGCTCGACGCTACAACTGCAACTCCATAAACGTCGGGCACGCGTATTCGACGCCGTCGTCGTCCGCAGCGTACTCGGTGAAGCCCATCGAAAGATACAGTTTGTACGCGGCGGCGAGTTGCTCGCGATTGGTATCGAGGATGACGCGCGTATAGCCCCGTTCCCGCGCCGCCGCGAGCAAGTCGTCCATCAGCCTACGCGCGACGCCGTGGCCACGAAATGTGGGCTTGACATAGAGACGCTTGACGATGCCGGTTGTCGCATCGCGTTCGTCGAGCGCAAGACATCCGCAGGGCTGCCCGTCGAGCGACGCCATGAACGCTTCGACGAATGGTTCGAGCGTTGCATGGCGCAGCTCCGGAGGGAGAGCCGTCTCGTATTCGGCAATCAGGTCATAAAACGCGGGTGAGTTTCCTCGCTGAATTTCGACGGTCATAGGGATGGTAATTTTAATTCGCGTGCACGGGTGCCTTCACCGATGTGGTGATGAACTCGAGCAAATCGGTGTTGAGCCGATCTTTCATCGTGGACGGCAGGCCGTGCGGCGCGCCTTCATACACTTTGAGGATCGATCCCTTGACGATCTTTGCGGTCATTGCGCCGGAGTCTTTGAACGGAACGATTTGGTCGTCGTCGCCCTGCACGATCATTGTCGAGATGCCCAGGTCGCTCATCTTCTTGAGGTCGGGCGTGAAATCGGTCTCCGAAAACGCCTTGATGCAATCGTAGCAGGCCGGCATCCCGGCAATCATCCCGGCTAACCAAAATGAATCGTGCAATCCTTGCGAGACCTTCGAATTCGGACGGTTCGCGCCGTAGAACGGTGCGGAGAGGTCCTTAAAAAACTGCGAGCGGTCAGCGCGTACTGCCGCGCGAAGCTGATCGAATGCCTCGATCGGCGTTCCTTCAGGATTGCTCGCTGATTTTACCATGACCGGCGGCACGGCCGAGACGAGTACGGCCCCGGCGACGCGCGCGTTGCCGTGGCGCGCGATGTAGCGCGTGACCTCGCCGCCTCCCGTGGAATGCCCCACATGGATGACGTTCTTGAGATCGAGTTTATCGTAGAGTTCGGCAATGTCGTCGGCATACGTGTCCATGTCGTTGCCGTCAAAGGTTTGGCCCGAGCGGCCATGCCCGCGCCGGTCCGGCGCTACGCAGCGGTAGCCCTTACCGGCCAGAAAAAACATTTGGTCTTCCCATGCATCGGCGTTGAGCGGCCAGCCGTGACTGAAGAGAATCGGTTGTCCCATGCCCCAGTCTTTGTAATAGTACTCGGTCTTATCACGCAGGGTGATCGTCGGCATGATCTCTCCTTCGATTGTTACGTTGGGGCCTTCCAGCGTACTGCGCGAATGAAGTACACGCAAGCACCGACCAAAATGCCGATCGCCCCGTAAGCAATTGCGGGCGCGCCCGCGGAGCAGAAAATGTACACCCATCCCGCGAGCGCGACCAACGCGGGTAGTGGATACAATACCATGCGATAGGGCGCACGCTCGCCGCGCGCCCGCATCACAAACAGCGCTGCAATCTGCGCGACCGATTGTACTAGCACGATTCCTGTTGTGAGAGCATTGATCACTTGATCGAGCGTGAAAAAGCACGCGACGAGCGCGATGATCCCGATGACCACGAGCGATACGTCTGGAAACCGATGCCGCGCGTGCAGGTGCGCAAAAGGCTTGAGAAAATTTCCGTCCAGCGCCGCCGCGTAGGGGATACGCGAAGCGTTGAGCAGCACGCCGTAGACCGAGGCGAAGGCCGTCACCAGAATAAGTACGGTCACGCCGATCGCCGCGGGCACTCCGGCTACGCGTTCGACGATCGCCGATGCGAGATGCTGACCGAGGGCGGGCAACGAACCGCCGGGGAGCGGTACGTACTGCTGCCAGGGAATCGCGCCGAGTACGCCTATCTGCATCGCAATGTAGAGCGCCGCAACCAGCAGGATCGAGATTGCGATCGAGCGCGGCAAGGTACGCTGGGGCGCTATAACTTCGTCACCGATCGTGTTGGCTGCGTTGTAGCCGATGTAGTCGTACATGGCAATGATGAGCGCCGCGCCGAGCCCTGCGCGTAATCCGCCCCAAAATGAGTCACCCGGCGCGACCGTAACCGCAAGGTGCGCAGACCAATGCGCGAACGCCGCGGCAGTAACGCAGAGGAGCGTCACCACCGCGACGGCCGCGAGCGCGATGCCGATGCGCTCGATCGTCTTGATGCCGCGATAGAGCGCGAGCAGCGTCACCACGCCGACACCCACGGCGACCAATTGCAGTGCGTGGGGT
>JBAUEZ010000112.1:0-18152 GCA_049678885.1 Candidatus Aquilonibacter sp.
GCGCAGCACCGACGTCGGTGAGAATCGGCGCGAGCGATTTCTCGTGCCGCGACGATGCCTCGGTGCGTAGCCCAAGCGCGGCCGACATACGGCGCACGCGCGCGCCGTTGAAGTTTGCGGACTCGAGGATGATCGCGTACGTGGACTCGCGCACCTCGCTATCGGCGCCGCCCATCAGGCCGGCGAGGCCCAGCGCGCGTCGCGTATCGGCGATGACCAAGTCCCGCGGTCCCAGCGTCCGCTCGATATCGTCGAGCGTGGTGAGCGTTTCGCCCTCGCGCGCGTCGCGCACGATAAAGTGCCGATCGGCAACCTGCGACTCATCGTAGAAATGTAACGGTTGAGCGGTTTCAAACATCACGTAGTTTGAAATGTCGACGAGATTGTTGATCGGCCGCTGACCGCACAACGCGAGGCGAATGCGCATCCAGGCCGGCGCCGGACCGACGTTCACGCCATCGAAGCGTTGCGCGACAAAACGCGTGCAGTCGGCCGACTCGAGGCTGACCGTGGGCGGCGTCGGATCGGCGTCGCTGGCAGGATTCTCGAATGAGGGCAGACGCAGCGGTACGCCGTACGAAGCGGCCAGTTCGCGCGCCAGGCCGATCACGGCCATCGCATCGACGCGATTGCTCGTTACCTCGACGTCGAGCACGTCATCGTTGAGCCCGAAGAGTTCGGTGACGTCGTTACCCAGCGGCGTATCAGGATCGAGTTGCATGATGCCGTCCTCGAACCATTCCGCCGGCAACGCGAGCTCCTCGGCCGAGATCATCATGCCTTCTGAATCGATGCCGCGCATTTTGCGCGGTCCGATCGTAAGCTCCGGGAGTTTTGCGCCGATCGTCGCCACCGCGATCGTCTGTCCCGCAGCCACATTGGTTGCCGCGGTGGCAATCGTCAGCCGGCGCTCGCCGCCGATATCGATCGAGCCAATCTGCAGTTTGTCGGCATTGGGATGCTTCTCGAGCGTGACGATTCTTCCGACGACCACGCCGGTCACACGCGGGCGGCGCGTAATCTCCTCAACCGGGAATCCGAGCATAGCCAGACGGTCCGCGATCGTTTGGGCATCTTCTGGAAGATCCACATACTCACGCAACCACGAAATAGGAACGCGCACTATTTTACTTTAGATTCCTTTTTAGTCCTGAGCCTGTCGTAGGATGAGCTTGTCGAAGGATGTTAGGCGAGTTGCGTAAGAAAATTCGGATCGCTTTCGACGAAGCGGCGAATGTCGTCGATCTCGTAGCGCGCGAGACCGAGGCGCTCGATGCCGAAGCCGAAAGCCCAACCGGTGTACACGTCGGGATCGTACCCGACTTCGCGCAGCACGTTCGGATGCACCATGCCTGAACCGCCGAGTTCGATCCAGCCCGAGCCTCCGCACATACTGCACGTGTCGAAGAGTCCCTTGCACTTCGGACACGTCGTATCGAATTCGGCGCTCGGTTCCGTGAATGGAAAGAACGACGGCCGAAAACGCACGAGCTGATCCGGGCCAAAGAGTTCGCGGCACATACCGGTCAGCATCCCCTTGAGGTGGCCGAAGTGAATGCCTTCGGCGACCAGCAGCCCTTCGATTTGATTGAACTGAAAGAGGTGGCGCGCGTCGACGGCATCGCGCCGGTAGCAGCGGCCGGGCGCGACGATGGCGATCGGCGGACGGAAGTCTTGCATCGTGCGAATCTGCATCGGCGACGTGTGCGGACGCAGCAAGAGCGTATCGGTAATAAAGAACGAATCGAAGCCTTCACGCGCCGGATGTGCCGGCGGAATGTTCAGCGCATCGAAGTTCTTGTAATCGTCCTCGACCTCGTTGCCGAGTACGACCGCAAAACCGCGGCGCTGAAAGTACAGCGCGGCATCGCGCAGCACGCGGCGTATCGGATGGATCGTGCCGGTATCCGGTGGAATCGACGGAAACGTCACGTCGATCGTTTGCGTGAGTTCTTCGTCGAACGCGCGATTCTCGAGTCGCGCTTGCGCGAGCGCGAGCGCGGCCTCCATGCGTTTGACGGTTTCGTTGATGACCTTACCGGCAGTGGGACGCTCTGCTGGCGGCAGTTTCCCGATCGAGCGCTGCACGAGCGTGACCTCACCGCTGCGCCCAAGAAACGTGACGCGAACGTTTTCCAACGCGCGTTCGTCCGCAGCTTGCGCAACCGCCGCTTCAAAGCGGCGGTGGAGATCGTCAAGAAGGTCGGATAAATTCAAAGCGCCCGTGTCCATACACCGGGCGCTTCGGGAATACTATGCAGACTTCTTGGTCAGCCGGGACTCAACACCGGGTGGATCCGACGGTAGGCAAGATAGGCACTGATCGAGCCCGTTTGGGCGAAGAGTTTCCAGAAGAGATCGCTGGTTGCCATGCTTGCTGATGTCTCCTTCCAGCCGCGGAACCGGCTTATAACCGTGGGAATGCCGAAATTGTACCATGTGGCTTTTTGCACGGGAAGTCTTGACTTTTAGGCCTGTCAAGACTCTATTGACAGGCCTTCTGCGAGCACGTAGAGGCCAATAGAACCAGCGACCGCTGCGTTGAGCGAATCGACCGGCCCGCGCATCGGAATTCCCGCCAAAACGATGTCTGGGGTCATCCAGGCTCCCAGGCCCCGCCGCTCGTGGCCGACCACCAGCGCGTTCGAGCCGCTAAGCGTCCGGTTGGTCAGGCTGGGCCCCTCTCCGGCCAGCCCGATGACCATGCAGCCAGCCGCTGCGGCTGCCGCTGCAAACTCCCCGGCGGATGCCACGGCCAGCGCCAGGCGGAAGATCGAGCCCATCGCCCCACGGACGACCTTAGGGTGGTACGGATCGACCCCAAGGCTCCCGAGCACGACTCCGCCGGCGCCAAACGCCTCGGCGGAGCGTAGCAGCGTTCCCACGTTTCCGGGGTCATTGAGGTCGGCCAAGACGAGCGTGAGACGGCTCTGCAAGAGCGCGGCGAGGCTCTGGGGCTGCTGGCGGGTGACCGCGACCAGACCAGGCGGCGTGTCGAGGTCGGAGATTTTGCGGGCGGTGCGGTCGTCGACCACGTAGACCGGGGTGCCGCGGGCGTCGAGGTCGCGGACCGTCGCGTTAGTCCGGAGCACGCCTTCGCTTACGTAGAGTTCTTCGATCGCGACGCCGCTGCGCAACGCTTCGTCGAGCAGGGTCGGCCCTTCGAAGGCGAAACGACCGTGCTCTTTGCGTCCTTTGGCCGTTTGCAGATCGCGGACACGCGTAACGCGTTCCGCGTGCGCGCCGGCTAGCGTCGCCACCGCGCGCGCGTGACGATCATAACGATCGCCGCAATGCCGCCGGCGAGCACATTTGCAACAATATAGTTGAAGTGGTGCGGCACGACAAGGATGTTGAAAAGGTAGACCAGCACGGCGAAAACGGCAAGAAAATACGCAAGCCAGCCAAGCTCCGCGAGAATTGACGAGCGTTGTTGCACGAAAGGGACGTTATGGATCCTAAGCCGGAAGTCATCTCCTCGCACGAACGCTTCGTTGGACGCGTCTTTAGCGTGCGCACAGACGAGATCGTTTTTCCGGATGGAGGCGACGCGCGGCTCGATATCGTGGAACATCGTGGATCGTATGCAATCATCGCGACGCCCACCCCGGATTCGGTGGTGCTGGTGCGGCAATACCGCCACGCCGTTGGGCGCGAGTTATGGGAGATCCCGGCCGGCACCGCCGAGGCGGGCGAGGGGCTCGTCGAGGGGGCGCTTCGCGAACTAGCCGAGGAAACGGGCTACCGTGCAGGCGCTGCCCGGCTACTCGGAAGCTTCTATGCCACCCCGGGCTTTTGCGACGAAATCATGCATCTCGTCCATGCAGACGAGCTAACGCCTGGTGAGCCCGATCCCGATGAAGATGAACGGATAGTTGTTCAAAACTTTACAATTGACGAAATGCTACAACTCGTGCGAAATGGCGAGATTGCTGACGCAAAGACGCTAATTTCTTGGATGTGGTTACGTGGTTTTAGGGGTGAACTTGAGCGAATCGGTGCCGATAATTGAGGTACGGGTTTACGCGGCTGTAGCGGTGAGATAGACGTTACGGTCGTTGACCATGGAGGACACCGTGGAAATACCTCGCGACATAGACGCCGTGTTGCGCCGTCTTTTGGAAGGCTCGTATGAGGGATCCGGAGAGTCAGTACTCGCTCCGGAGGATGAGTCTTATCTGTCGTCGCTGATTGCCTCGGTCCGCTGCGGTCGCCGCGCGGTGCTGATCGTCGAAGATGCAGACGAGCGCTTGCGTTATATGTTTAGTAATGCGACGCGGGCTGAAGCAGTAACGATGCTCGGGAAAGTCGTTGAAGCTACTGGGCGCCGTCTCGCCGACGGAGACGATTAGCGAGCTCGATCTGAGCTTTCTAGGGTGTCAACAGAATTTCGTCGATTTTGCCGTCGGGCATCAATCCGAAACGATAGTGATAGCGTCCATTCTGAAAGTGCACGATAAACTCGTATAACGTGCCCCCGTTCTTCTGGCTCGTGCTCGAAATCGGAATGATATCGAGCGGCTTTCCGAATGCCGCGAAATCGGCTTTCGCTACGAGATCGTCGGTAAGGTAGGATGAGAAGCCGGGGGTCAGCTGCGTGCGATCGATGTTCTTGTCGGCAATACGTCCGAGCCATTCGGTTGCGCGCGTGACGATCGCGTTGTCGATGTTTGCGCGTGCCGGCGGCAAGACGATGTCGAGAATCTCCGCGGCAACGTCCTCGGGCTGCACGACTGCACTCGAACGAAGGTTGTCGACGTTGGCAAGCACGATCACCGCGACGTGATCGTCGGGTAGCAGCGCGTTCATCGCGTGGTAGCCGGCGATCTCGCCGTTGTGCCAAATGTAGCGCTTGCCGCCGCGCTGATCGATAACCCAGCCTAGGCCGTACTGCGTCGCGCCGGGCGCGGCGCTCGGTGTGAACATATCTCTTTCCGCATCAACGCGCAGCAGCAGCGGCATGCCGATATCCCATTTTGCCATATCGTAGACGTTGCTCACCACATCGCCCGCTCCGAAAAGCCACGCGGGATCCCACGGCTTCACTTTCGCGAATGCACCCGGCTTGCCGGTATAGCCGACGGCGTGTTGCGGCGAGATGCCGTTGTCGCCCGCCATGAACGATTGATTCATCAGCAGCGGAATGAAGATGTGCTGTTGGAGATAATCGGAGAGCGGCACACCGCTCACGCGCTCGACGATCAGCCCGGCAACGTAGTAGTTGAGATCGTTGTAGCGAAATTCCGAGCCGGGCGGTGAAACGGGTTGCAACTTGTTGATCGCAGCAAGGAGATCGGCGGGCTTGATGCTCTTGGTGAGATCCGGATTGCTGCCCGCTGCCGCGACGAGGTCCGGCAAACCTGCGGTTTGATCCAACAACTGCCGGATCGTTACACCGTTTGCGATCGTCAATTCGGGCACATAGCGCGTAACCGGATCCTCGAGCTTGAGTTTGCCGTCTTGCTGCAAGAGCAAAATCGCCGCCGCAGTGAATTGCTTGCTGATCGAGCCGACGTACGTCTGCGTGCCTGGTGACCAGCGCGTGTGTTTTGTAAGGTCGGAATACCCGAAGCCGCGCGCATACACGATGCGACCTTCCTCTACAATGCCGACTGCAAGGCCTGGCGAGCGCTTCTCTTGCACGATGCGATTGCCCAGATCGTCGACCTGCCGCTCCATCGTTGCGGTGAACGAGTGGGTGGGCGGGGCAGGGGTCGAGGTCGCAGCAACAAGCAGTGCACCCAGGGCTAAACCGGTCAGCATGCCGCGCCTTTTCGGCTAGAAAACGAGCTGGGCCTGGCCTACCAGGACGCCGTTTTGCATCAGGGACAGCTGATGCATCCGATGACTCTTGGGCAAGTAAAGAAGCGCTACGTCGCCGTGGGGGACCGCAGTACCGAGCATCGTTTGCGTGCCGTCGTGCGGCCACATGACGTGGAGCGGGGCGGTCGCGCCGCGGATCACGATGCAATACCACGAGCCGTCGGGCCCGTACATCACGTGCGCATCCATACCGCTGAACGCAACCGTGCGATGCGGGCTTGTCGCGACGCGTGCCATTGCTTGCTCGTCAGCCAGCATCGCCTGATGCATGCTGAGGTTCTGCTCGAACAGGTAACCGGCCGGTAGTATGGCGATCGCAAAAGCCGCCGCCACTGCGAGCCACGCGTGGTTGAATGGCCGTCGAACGCCCCGCGCAACCGGCGCACGGTCGCGTAAGGGCGGATCGAGCTGCGCTTGCGCAGCCGCCATTGCGGTAACGTCGGCTTGCGCTTGCGCAAGCAGCCGGCGGCACGCGTCGCAACCGAGCAAGTGCTCTTCGGCCGCACGAGCTTCGCGCGGTTCGAGTACGCCGAGGGCATAGAGCGCCGCGAGTTCGCCGAGATGATCGGTCATTCTCCCGCTCCTAGCGCCGCGCCGAGTTTGCGTAGTGCGAGCGCGATACGGCTCTTGATCGTCCCAAGCGGCTCATGTAGTTCGTCCGCGATCTCAACGTGTGTCTTGTACTCAAAGTAGGCGAGCTCGAGCGGCCGGCGTTGTTCGGGCGGAAGTGTGCGCAACGCGGCGCGCAAGCGATCGTGTTCGATCACGTCGACAGCGCCGAGCTCGTCGTGCTCCGGCGGCTCGGCGCCGATACGCTCCTCGAGTTTGCGGCGCCGCACCTTCGAGCGCAGCCGCGTAATCGCTTCATTGCGTACGCAGACGGTGAGGAAACTACGCACTGCGCCACGCGAGCGCATGTACGAGTCGGGCGAGCGCCAGACGCGAGTAAGCGCATCGTGTACGCAATCCTGCGCGTCTTCGGCGTTGCTGAGGACGTGATACGCCGTCGAATACAGAAGCTTCCCGAAGCGCGCGTAGACTTCGTCGAATGCCCAACGCTCCTTGGCGGCAAAGGCCGCCGCGAGCGCCTCGTCATCGGGGACGGCACGCATAGAGCGGGGGCGTTCGACGGCAAGCGCGGTCATCACCTAGTGAACGCGCGGTCCCTGCCGATGGATGAGTATATGGGGATGCTATACGCCACTGTGCTGATCGCGGCACTGGCCACGGGGCAGCCGGTCGGCCCGCACCACGTCGGGTGCAACGTGAACGAGATCTTCACCGAGCACATCCACGCCCATCTTGCGATCGAACAGAGCGGCACAACGGTGTCGGTCCCCGCGAACATCGGAATGGTAAGCGCGGGTTCCACGATGGTCTGCATCTACTGGCTGCACACGCACGACGACACGGGAACGATTCACATCGAGGCGCCCGGCGGAAACTACACGCTCGCCGATTTCTTTGCGGTGTGGGGACAACCGCTTTCGCGGACGCGTGTCGGGCCATACTCGGGTCGCGTCCGCGCATACGTAAACGGCGCGCCGTATAAGGGCGCGCCGCAAACGATTCCGCTGGTCGACGGCGAGCAGATTACGCTACAGATTTAATCGTTTAAAACGCGCCGGCGCCGTTGGGGCTCCCAAGTCCGGTTGGTCCGCTGTAACCTAACCCCGACGTGCACAGATAGCTCAAGCAAAGACCGTTCAATCCGAGGATGATATTGTTGAGCGACCCGGCTTTGGCGTACAGGCCTTGCGCGTTGTTCACGCTGCTGCCGTTGCCTGCGAGCGCGTACATGCCGGCAACGATCGGCGTGGCGACGCTCGTGCCGCCGTACACGTTCCATCCCTGATCCGAGCTCGACGCGAAGTAGGTATCGTACACCGCGACGCCAGGAACCGGGTTGGCGACAGCCGCAACGTCATTCACCGTGCGCTTGTGGCAGAGGAAATCGTGTTGCCATGACGGCTTGGCAATGTACGCGCTGCAGCCACTGCCGGTATCCGACCACGCGGTTTCGAGCACAGCGATACCGTCGAGAATCGGCAACAGCGTTGAGCCACCGACAGCTGTGACGTACGAGGAACTCGCGGGCCAGCCCACGCCGTAGCCGTTATCGCCTGCACCAGCCACGATCGGCACGCCGGGATGATTCCATTTCGGATTGTCGGCGGCGACGGCCGCGGTTTCCGGCGTCGTATAACTGTTGCTGACAACGGTCGCACCCAATGAAACTGCCGTTGAAACGGACGCGGTGAGATTTTCGATGTCGGACGAATTCGCTTCGACTACGAGCAGCTTGCAGTTAGGACAGATTGCCGATGCCATGTCGAGATCCACAGACATCTCTTGTCCCCAATTTTGATCGCCTGCGGGAAGTGCCGACGACCCGTTCTGCGCTGCAAAACGGAGACAACCGCTTGAGATCGTGCACTGTGGAAGTCCCATCGTCGACCGGTAGACGGCGAGATCGGCCGCGGCATTGGGATTGTTCATCGCGACAACGATGCCGATTGTCTGTCCGGCGCCGCGCGACCACGGCACGTTGTATGCACCCCACAGATCCTGCGGCTGAAAGCCGGCAATGAGCGCCGGTATGAGATTCAAGACCGGGATGACGTCGAGGCGGCGTATCGCATTGCACGATCCCGAGCCGGTGACGAGACTGCACACCGACGTTGTCTTTGGCGACGTTGTTGAGTTCGCCCCGAGGAGGCGGCCGACAATCGGTATTGCGGCAGCTCCAATCGGAATTGCGGCTGCACCGATCGGTATTGCGGCTGCGGCAATTGGACGCGCGCCGAGCGGAAGTGCTGTGCTCGTACTTTGCGTCTGAGCCGCGCTGCGAACCGCAGTTTGTCCGGTTACAGCTTGCGGCGTTGTGGCGGGAAGCATCCCGCCGGCGCCCGAGCACTCAACGAGTGCTACAAGGAGCGGTAGGGCTGCGAGTCGCTTGGCGTTGTGCAGTAGATCGTTCGCGCGCATGAATGCCTCTTCGAGCAAAAGACCGCACCCTGCCCTAGTATTAGGCCAAGCGTGCCTGCGCCGCCTTTTGCGCGATTTGTCGAGGACCCTTCTTTACAGAAACTACACAATCCGATGCTCGGTCACGATCTGCACCATGGCCTCGACCACCTCGGGATCGAAGTGGGTCCCGCGATGCCGGCGTAGCTCTTCTAGCCCAAAAGATGGTGCTAGCGGCGGCCGATAGGGGCGGCGCCCGATCATCGCATTGAAGCAGTCGGCTACGGTCACGATCCGGACCTCAATCGGGATCTCGGCCGCTCCGAGCCGATCGGGATACCCGGTGCCGTCTAACCGCTCGTGATGCGAGCGCACCATTGGCATGTAGCGCGCCAGCGACGGCACATCGATGACGATCTCGGCGCCATCAACCGGGTGGCGCTCGATCACGCGCCGTTCCTCTTCGGTCAAGCGTCTGGGGGCGTTCAAAATCTCGTTCGGCGTCGCGATCTTTCCGACATCATGGAGAATCCCGCCACGCTGCACGAGCAACGACAGGTCATCATCGAGACGGAGTTTGCGCGCGAGCCGAACGCACCACAGCGAGACGGCTTGCGAATGCTCACCGGTGAGCCGATCCTTCTCGTACAAACGCGCAAGCAAATTGTTGATGGTCACGTCGATGTCATCGATGGAGTCGCCGGCGGATTCGATCGTAACCGCGCGCGGCTGATGAATCGCCCTGCCAATCGCCGTGGTCACGGGTCGCAGCGTTGCGGCATCATCGAGCCAACCTTCGGTTCGCCCAACGTCGATTAGCACAAGAGCTGTGCTCTCTATGACGCTTGGCAAATATGCGAGCGCGCCGAAGCGTTCGAATGTCGCGTCGAGCCACGTTTCGAGCGGTTGCGTGTCGCGCGCTTCGATGGCCGCAGCGATACGTTCGCATAGCTCTGCGGCCACGATCTCGGCGGCGATCGTGCGATGCGTCACTCCTTCGCGCGCGAGCGCCCGCCGCGCGACATCAGCGCTGACGATTCGAACTTGGCGTGCGATCTCGAGCGTCATAGGGCAAGATCCACTGCTGCGTGGCGCGACGGGAGCGATTCAAAGACACGCGCGAAGCCGCCCAGCGAGCGCGTGTGCAGCGCCTGCAGGGCAAGCGCAAGGTCATGATGATTTTCGGCCCCGAGCGCGTACTCGCACAATGCTTGCACGGCCGACCCGATTTCGCGTATGCGATAGGGAACGTCGCCTGCCACCGAGACCGCCTGCAAGAGCTGCTGCGCTTCGGCCGCGCGCCCTAGAAACGCCAGCGAGAGTGCCAGATAGAGCCGGGTTCTCGCCAAGCGCGATCCGGGAGCGTCGCTCGCCTGCAGCGCAGAGAAAGCCTGATCGATCGCCCGCGCCGCGTCGGCCGTTCGCATGCAACCGACGGCATAGAGCGCGACCTCGGACCAACGTTGCGCGACGCGTTCGTCCGTGGTCTGATGCGCGGCGGTCGGTTCGAGCAGCCGATACGCGCGCTCAAAGTCGCCCCGCGCCGCGGAACGCATGGCATCACCGGGCAGAAAGGCCTGCTCCGATGCGAGCGCGCCGAGATAGAGATCGAAGTCGGCAAGCGTGTCGTCGATGCGTGCAATAGCAGCGACGTTATTACGCTCCACCTCGATCTCGTACATCGTAGCCAGACAGTAGAACTGAAATTGAATGTTGCCGCTTTTGAGGCAACTCTCCATCAAGTGAGCGATCTGCGACAGCGCCGCCTCGATGTTACCGAGATTGAACTCGATCACATACAAAATGCTGTGTGCGCCCGCCGCTACGGTATAGGCAGAAGACTCTCTGGCAATGGCGGCGGCCGCTTCCGCATATGCCCGTGCGGTGGCGTAGTCTTCCTGCATGTGCAACACAAACGCGGCGCGGGTGAGGATTCGCGCGTGCAGCTCGCTGTCGCCGATCATGCGGTCAAGCTCGATCGCCGCTTCGAGCGCACGCCGCGCGTCGTCGGGCCGGTTCTCGAGTTGCAGCGCCTCCGCAAACGCGGAAAGAATTCCCGCGCGCAGCGACGGCGAGATGCTCGCATCGTCGATGTGGCCGCGCAAGAGGCCAATGCAGTCGATCCGCTCGCGGTGCAGCAGATCGCATGCGTAGAGATATTTTATCTCGATCATTCGCGCGTCGTCGCTTTCCGACATCGCAATTGCCTGATTGAACCAAGCTTCGGCCGTGTCTGGACGGCCGAGACGTGACTCGACGATCGCGCGCAATGCGATCACGTGCGCCGGCAACGCGGTTCCCGCTTTATCAAGTCGTACGATCGCGGCTTCGACGAGGTCCAGCTCGCCGCGCTCGAGCAGTCCGATGCCGTGCTCGTCGAGTACCTGCAAGATCCCCGAGACGCTGCCGCCGAGGCGGAAGCTCAACACGTCGACGTGCCGCCCGAGCGCAAGCAACGCCTCGACGACGCGCTCCCGTTCACGCTCGTGCTGCGACGGACCATCGGATCGGCTTCGTTCGAGTAACGCTTCGCGGAAGCTGCCATGGAAGCGCAGCGCAAGCGGCGTTTCGACAAAGAGGAACGGAGCGCGGATGTGCAACGTCTCGATTTGATGTACGAGCGCATCGCCGCCGAGCGCGAAGAGCAACTCGACCGCGAGATCGGGAAGGTGCGACGCCGGCAGCAGAAGCTGCAATTCGGCAGGCAAGAGGTCAGCCAACGCGTACTCGATGATGGGTTCGAACCCGCGAGCTTCGCCGTCGTGCGGCCTGCGTGCTGTGCTCGTTTGGAGAAGAAACGCAACGCCCGTGGCCCAACCGTCCGTACGGGAGAAGATGTCGAGCGCTTCGGCGGCGCCAAAGGGCAACTGCCGTTCGTACGCGAGCTGTTCGATCTCGCCGGGCGTAAACGCCAACTCGTCTTCTTCGATCGGCAGACCCAGCCGCGCAGACGCGAGCCAATTCGCAACCGGCAAATAGTCGCACGATCGGCATGCGATCATCCAGCGTAAACGAAGGCCACCGCGCTCGATGAGCTGCCCGAGAAATGACTGCACGAGCACGCTCTCGGCGTGATGTAAATTGTCGACGGCGATCGTGAGATCGAGATCCTTGATATGCTCGTGCAGCCAGAGTGCCAACGCTGTTGCAGGGTGCTCCGAGAGAATCGCGCGCTCGTATGCGCTGGCGAAGGCGAGACGAACGCCCGGCGCGTGCGCGGTAAGCGCCTCGGCCAAGCCGGCGACGAAACGCGAGAGCGTTGCTTGTCCGGGTGCGACGTCGAAGACGACATTGGGGCGCGGATCGGCGTGCAAGGCGTCACGCAGCGCAAAACCCTTGCCGCAGCCGGCTATGCCGTGCAGTATCGTGATCGGGAACTGCGACGCCTTCAGTATTCGCGCCGTGACTCGCACGCGCTCCACGTATCGTGTTATCGGCTTTTGCGCGCCCGAAAAAAGCAAGAGCGGGAAGTCGCATGCGACTTCCCGCTCCCAACAGGTCCGACCGTTGTGCCTTATTTGCCGACGGCTTGTTTCGCGATCTTGAGCAGCGAGCCGAAGGCCGCCGAGTCGTTGATCGCGAGTTCACTGATCGCCTTGCGGTTGAGCGTGACGCCCGACTTCTTGAGGCCGTTCATAAAGACCGAATAGGTCATGCCTTCGCGCCGGACGGCCGCGTTGATGCGGCTGATCCACAGCGAACGGAAGTCGCGCTTGCGCACGCGGCGATCGCGGAATGCATACGCCAGCGACTTGAGCAGCGCTTCGTTCGCGACGCGATAGTTGCGGCGCCGGGAAGCGCGGAAGCCCTTGACGAGCTTCATTACCTTGCGGCGGTGTTTGAGCCCGGCGACACCACGTTTGATACGTGCCATTTCTTCGAGCCCTCCTTATACCAAGTACGGGATCGTCGGCGCTAAGCGCTTCAAATCGCCCTTGAACGTCGGTTGATCCCTGCGGAAGTTGCGCTTGCGTTTGCGCGTCTTCTTGCTGAGAATGTGGCCGCAACCGCTGAACTGGTGGCGGTGAATGACTTTGCCGGTCGCCGTCACTTTGACGCGTTTTGCGGTACCACGATGGGTACGAATCTTAGGCACTGGTAGGCTCCTTCGTCGCTTCCTTTTGATCAGCATGATCGGTGGCGTGCGCGCCGTCCTTGTGGTCCTTCTCCTTGTGCTCTTTGTGGAGCGCAAACTTCGGAGGACCGGTCGGCGTTACGCGCGGCGCCAGGATCATGAACATGTTTTTACCTTCAAGCCGCGGTTCGCGTTCAACCGTGGCCAGTGGCGCCATATCTTCGGCCATGCGGTCGAGTAACCGCCGGCCGAACGCCGTGTACGTAATTTCGCGCCCGCGAAACATGATCGTGACTTTGATCTTGCTTCCATCGAGCAGAAGGCGTTCGGTCATCCGTGCCTTCGTCTCGTAGTCGTGGGTCTCGATCTTCGGTCGCAACTTCACTTCACGAAGTTCAAAGTTGCGTTGTTTCTTGCGCGCGTCCTTATCTTTTTTCGACTGCTCGTACTTCATGCGTCCGAAGTCGCCGATCTTTACGACGGGCGGCTGCGCGTTTGGCGAGATCTCGATCAGATCCAGCCCCGCGCCTCGGGCGCGTGTAAGCGCGTCCTCGGTCGGCAAAATGCCGAGCTGTTCGCCGTTTTCGTCGATCACGCGGACCTGCCGAATACGGATTTGCTCGTTGATTCGTAGCGGTCGAGCTATGGCGTTTTCCCCTTCGAGAGAGAACAAAAAATGGCGCTGCCGAAGCAACCCCACGCGCGGAACCTACCGACGGCCCCTCGAGTAGTAACCGGATCGCCCGTGGGCATCCGGTGAGCTCCTGGGGCGTACCCCAAGCGCTTCTTCGGCTTGCGCAGAATACCACGGCCGCCCGGGGGTGTCAACGCCCCAAAAAGGTCACGCCTTGCCCGGCGCTAACGTTCGGCCAGGCATGCACGTCCTACCAAGCCTGGCAGCCGTCCAAAACGTCGGATTTCAGCTTCTCATTCTTACCGGGCTTATCGCCTTGGCCGGTCTCGGCGCCCGGCGCGTCCCGGACCTGCGCCTCGTGGGCCTCGTCGTCGGTTCGCTCGGACTCGTCCATCTTGCGGTCTTCACCTCGCTCGTACCGGCCGGAGCGCTCCACACCCACTGGAATTGGGCCGGCAAGATTCTCTCGATCATCGTCACCCTTGGCCTGATCGCGGTGATCCCATCGCTTTCGTGGAGCGCGGTAGGTTTACGCTGGAATCAGAACGGCGCAATCGTGCCGGCATTTGCCGCGTGCGCGGTCGCGTGGGCTTTCTCGTGGGGCATCGATCTTCTACTTCCGCATCCGCACGTTGCGCCGACCGCAGAAGCGTTGTGGTATCAAGCGCTCATTCCCGGGCCAAGTGAGGAGCCGCTCTACCGTGGCCTTGCGCTCGTGCTGCTCGACCGCGCGTTCGGCAATCGCTACTGGAGGGTCGTCGGCGCGCCGTTCGGTTTCGGAGCGATGATCACGAGCATCTGGTTCGGGGTCATTCACGGTAGCGGCATCGCCGCGGGTCAGATCGTGGTGTCGTGGTTCACAATCTCTATAACCGGCACGATCGGCTTTATCTTTGCGTGGATTCGTATGCGCACCGGAAGTTTGGTGATCCCCATCTTTGCACACGCGGTGATCGATGTCGGCGATACGCTCATCGGCTAACTTGCAGCATCGCCTGCTTCATCAGCGCAAGCTCGGCCGGCGTCATCGCGTTGTGCATCGCGATGATGACCTCTTCGCCGCCGACGCGCCAATGAATCGGCTTCCCTTGCGAAATAAATGCGAGCCGCACGCTTCCCGCGGTGCCGGAGGATCCGGATGAGCCGATTGTCGACGGATTTGCAAGCACGATCCAGGCTACGTGATGCGATGCCCGCCACGCGCCGGGAAGGTCGTACCGCAGCATGATCGCGTCCCCACTGCTCAACAGGGTCTTGAGCTTCGCGCCGTTTGGCAGACCCGTGGGCAACGTCACCGGGAAGTTTGCGCCACGCACGGCGGCGGCGACATCGGCTGCGGTCGGATTTGCAAACTGCGTCTTGAGGTTACCGGTGCTAATTTCCACCAGGTTGTCTGCGTGGTCTAAGGCGATGTGCGTTCCGAGCACGGTGGCGCCGGCGGCTACCGCGACGATCGAAATGCTTGCGACCAGCGTCGCGAGCCATGGCGGCTTGCGCGGCCGTGGTGAAGTTGCCGCCCTTCGTATGGCGGTTAGCGGCAGCGCGGGAACGTCGATGCGCGCGAGAGCGTCGCGACACAGCGGTGCGAGATCAAATTGCATGTGGGTACACCTCTTGATTGGCCGGTAGCGGTTGAGTATCGCCGAGGAGCGGACGCAAGCGTCGCCGCGCGGTCATCAGGCGAAAGCGCACGGTTCCATCAGGAATGCGCAAGATCGATGCAATCTCACGGCTCGAAAGATCCTCAAAGTAGTGAAGGACAACGACGTTGCGTAAGTTCGGCGGAAGCGATGCGAGCGCGCGCCAGATATCTATTGCGGACGTGCAATCGTCGTCGACGTTGATCTCCGCGACGACCGGCTCGCTGCGACCGCGGCGCTTCTTGAACTCGGTGGCGCGGCGGACGACGATCCGGTAGAACCACACGCGAAACGCAGCGGCGTCGCGCAACGATACGATCGTGCGATATACGACGATGCACGCTTCTTGCGCGACGTCTTCGGCGCTCTGCCGTTCGCCGAGGATGCCGTAGGCCAGACGGTAGGCGTCGGGCCACACCGCTTCGATCAGGCGCTCGACATCGGGCGGTCCGCCGCGTACGGCCGCCTCGACCAGCTCGAGCGGCATGAAGCTCTGCATACCTCTATAGAGCGGTCCAGGCAGACAAACTGTTTGCTAGAGGGCCGCGATCGCTTCGCCGTAGCGCTCGAGCAAGAAGTCGATTTCGTCGTCGCTGATGACGAGCGGCGGGGCGATGCGCAACACCGCGCCGTGCGTGTCCTTGGCGGCGATGCCTCGTTCGAGCAGCGCTTCGGAGAGGCGCTTCGCCGGAATCGTGAGTTCGACGCCGATCAGCAGCCCGCGGCCGCGTACTTCCTTTACAAGAGGCGATTGCATCGCGCGCAACCCCTGCATGATCTTGGCGCCGGCGTAGCGCGCACGCGAGGCCAGTTTCTCATCGACGATCACGTCGAGCGCGGCCTGCGCCACGGCGCTCGCGAGCGGATTGCCGCCGAACGTGCTCCCATGGTCGCCCGGACCAAAGAGCGACATCAACGCATCGTTCGCAAGCACGGCAGAAACGGGATAGTACCCGCCGCCGAGTGCTTTGCCCACAATCATCACGTCGGGCGTGATGTTGTCGTAATTGCACGCGAAGAGGTCGCCGGTCCGTCCGAAGCCGGTTTGAATTTCATCGGCGACAAAGAGGACGTTGTGTTCTTTGCACAGCGCCCACGCGCGCTTGAGGAATCCGTCGGGCGGCACGATCACACCACCTTCGCCCTGAATTGGTTCGATCAAGATCGCGCACGTGTTCGGCGTCATGGCGCGCTCGAGCGCATCTGCGTCGCCGTAGTTCACCAAAACGAAGCCGGGTGTGAACGGGCCAAATTCGGCGCGATAGTGCGGATTGTCGCTTGCGCTCACCGCGGTGATCGTGCGGCCGTGAAAGTTGTTGGCAAAAACAATGATCTCCGCGGTATCGGATGCAATGCTTTTGTTGCGATAACCCCAGCGCCGTGCAAGTTTGATCGCCGTCTCCACCGCTTCAACGCCGGTATTCATCGGTAGTGCGCGATCGAATCCGGCGATCGCGGTGAGCTTCTTGAGGAACGGACCCATACGATTGTTACGCAGTGCGCGCGACGTAAGCGATACCTTGGCGGCCTGTGCGACCAGCGCCGCCTGGATGCGCGGATGGCAATGTCCTTGATTGACCGCCGAATACGCGCTGATGCAGTCGAGAAAGCGTCGCCCCTCGACGTCGTAGAGCCACACGCCCTGCGCGCGCTCGACGACCAAATCGAGCGGGGCGTAGATATGCGCACCGTACGTCTCGTCGAGATCGATGAATCCTTGCGTGATACCCGAGTTGCCCAGCATAATAGCATCATACACTGATGCAGCAACTTTCCGGCCAAACGAGCGCGTTACTCGAACGTTTCCGGCAGCGCGACCACCGTGGTATTTCAGAGAAAGGTCGCACGAAGCTCCTCTTGCACGGCGAGGTCAGGCCGGTAGCGACGGTACTCTATCACGGTATCGCCGCCAGCCCCGAGCAGTTCGTGCGCTTTGCCCACGAACTGCACGCGCGCGGCCACAACGTGATCGTTCCTCGCTTGCCGCGACACGGGCACCGCAATCGGCTAACTGTCGCACTTGGGCGGTTGCGCGCCGACGACTTACGTGCGTTCGCACGCGAAAGCGTCGAGCTGGCACAAGGTCTCGGCGACCAGGTCATCGTTGCGGGATTCTCCCTCGGCGGTTTGCTCACGACGTGGATTGCGCAGCGGTATCCGATAGCGCGGGCCGTTGCGATCGCGCCGTTCTTCGGCATGTCGTGGATGCCGAATCGTTTGACGAACCCATTTACGGACTTGATACTGCGGTTGCCCAATATTTATGGCTGGTGGGATCTCATTGCACGCGAACGCCACCAGCCCGAGCACGGGTATCCGCGCTATGCGTCACACGCGGTCGGCCAAGCACTGCTGCTTGGGCGCGAGGTCTTTTCGAGCGTGGACGACCCGATCGCGGCGCGCGAGCTGATCTTGGTAATAAATGCTAGGGAAACGGCGGTGAATAACCGCGCGGTGCGCCGGCTGGCCGGGCTGCTTCACCCGGCGCCCGGTGGACACGTCGAGCAGGTCGTGCTGACCGATACGCCCTTTTCACACGACATCATCGAGCCGTTGCGTCGCCCGGAGGTCGCAGACCGG
This sequence comes from Candidatus Aquilonibacter sp., assembly GCA_049678885.1. GTDB lineage: Bacteria > Vulcanimicrobiota > Vulcanimicrobiia > Vulcanimicrobiales > Vulcanimicrobiaceae > Aquilonibacter. The sequence goes on from JBAUEZ010000112.1 coordinate 17,720, forward strand.
GTCTTTCCGGAACTCCTGGATTTGATAGATCGTCCTTTATAATTCATAATCTCTCTATGGCTGTTTCTACCGCAACTCGCACGATCAACCACTTTATCGACGGTGCCGCCGTCGACGAGCCGTCTGCGCGCTACGGCGACGTCTACGACCCGGCGCGGGGCATCGTGCAAGCACGCGTCGCATTCGCCGACGCGGAGATGGTCGATCGCGCCGTTCGCGCCGCCGCTTCTGCGTTTCCCGCGTGGCGCGCAACGCCGCTGGGCAAGCGTTCGGAATTACTCTTTGCCTTCCGCGAGCTGCTTCGCGCCAATGCGCAGCGCTTCGCGCAGATCGTGTCATCGGAACACGGCAAGATCGTCACCGATGCTGCCGGCGAAGTGGCGCGCGCGCTCGAGGTGGTCGACTATGCGTGTGCGCTCACGCAGATGACGAA
>JBAUEZ010000113.1:0-24472 GCA_049678885.1 Candidatus Aquilonibacter sp.
CCGCAGCGCAGGCGGATCTCGGTGCCCCGAAGTCCTGGGCTGGGGAATCGATCCTGACCGGTACGCCCACGCGATCTGGCAGGGAGCTCGAAGAGGGAAGAGCAGGCGCAAGGAAAGGAACGTTCCATGGAACGCTCGACCTTCTGCCGGACGATAGAAATCGATGGGCTGTCGATCTTCTACCGCGAGGCAGGCCCCAAAGACGCCCCAACACTTCTACTTTTGCACGGACTTCCGTCTTCTTCGCGGATGTTCGAACCGCTCTTCGCCCGGCTTTCCGATAGCTATCACCTTGTTGCGCCCGATTACCCAGGCTTCGGGCATAGTGGCTGGCCGGACCCAAAGACATTCGCCTATACCTTCGATCACATCGCCGAGCTCATGAATCACTTCACCGAAACGCTCGGGCTGTCGCAATACACGCTGTACATGCAGGACTATGGCGGTCCGGTGGGCTTTCGCATGATACTGGAACATCCGGAAAGGGCGCAGGCGCTCATCGTCCAGGACGCGGTCGCGCACAACACAGGTCTTGGCGAGAATTGGAAAACGCGTCGCGCCTTTTGGGCTGATCGCGCCGCCCATGAAAGCGCCCTGCGCAAAAATCTCCTGTCGCTTGAAGCCGCCAAGGCGCGGCATGCCGGCAACGATCCCAACGTCGAGCGCCACGATCCGGATCTCTGGACGGATGAATTCTACTTTCTCAATCAGCCGGGTCAGGGCGATATTCAAAGCGACCTCTTCTACGACTACCGAACCAACGTCGACGCCTATCCTACGTGGCAGGCTTGGATGCGCGAGAAACAGCCGCACCTACTGTTGATCTGGGGCAAGTACGAGAGTTCGTTCGATCCCTCTGAGCCGGAAGCGTACCGCCGGGATGTCCCCACCGCCGAAATTCATATCGTGGATGGCGGCCATTTTGCGCTGGACACGGCCGCCGATGCGATCGCCGCGCTCGTCCGCAACTTTATTGCGCCCGCGTAAAGCTACGTGACTAGGTGGTCTGTCCTACCTCGATTATATAACCGTCAGGATCGCGGATGTAGCAGCGCGTCTCGCCGTACTTTGCGATCGGTTCGGTGATGAATTCGGCTCCTCGACTCTTCCATAAGTCATAGCACGCTTGAATATCCGCAACGCGGATATTCATAAAGCTGCTGACCTTATCGGGGTCGCCGGGCACGTTGAGCGTTACCGTCGGCTTGTCCGGCGTGGGCCCGCCCCCGACGTTGACAATGAGCCACGTATTCGCGATCGCAATGTGCCCAGACGCGCCCTTGCTGTCGCCCAGGCTCAGAATGCCGCCGCCAAAGACCTTTTCGTAGTAGCGCGCCGATCGCTCGATGTCGGCGACAGTTAGAAAATGCGTGACGGTGAAACCCTCCTGCGGAGGCATCTCATAGCTCTTCTGTCCGACTTGTACGCTCATTGACGACTCCTCGTGAAAGACAAAATGCTCGGAAGTCGTGCATTTTGAGTACGTAACGTCGAATTGGGGCTCTAGTTCAACGGACCATTTTTGTCCAGCGGAAGCGTTCTTGTTTTCGCGGCGGTAAATGCCACACAGAATTGCCCAACGAGGATCTTCTTGTTCAAAGGCCGCGGGCATTTGGATGATGCTCCAACTTACCGATGCGGGTTCCAATGGAGCCAGATTTCGAGCTGAACTAGCGCCCAACCGATGAGAGTGACCGCGACGAAGGCGCGCTCGGACGTAGGCGCATGGGCCCACCAACTCCAAAGCCGGTTCACGACGCCCCCTTCGAGTGGCCTCGCCTTTTGCTCCCAGCTTGCGGCGGCATCGATCGCCAGGCGGTAAGAGCCACATATTCTGAGCGGTCCGAAGCCAACTTCGATTAGACGAACAGCGCTTTCTTCATACGCAGCTCTGCGAGAGCCCGCTGGGCCTCCTCACTGAGGTTGGACTTTCCGACCTGGACGGTCACCTCGTGAATCTTGCCGGCGAATCTGTTGTCGCCGGCTTTATAATCGTCGCTGACACACGTATAGAGGTTCTCACCAACGTCCGTCGTTTCCGCACCAAATGCAAAGGGCTGCGTATGCTCGACCCGTCCCGTGGCGACCTCTTTATCGTTCACGAAGATCACACCGTTACCGCCCGCGCCCATACCGCCGTCGTACGCGAACTCGAAGCGAAGTGCCACGCGCCCTGCCGGTAGCCGATCCGGGCCGACAATCTTGTAAATCTCGCGGCCGAGATAGTTCCAAGCAAACCGTGGTGCACCGTCCTTGACATACAGGCTCCAGCCGCCCATCTCCCCACCTTGGGCAATGATCACGCCCTCTGCGCCGTCCTTCGGAACGTCGATGTCGGCCCTAACTACAAAAGAGCGGTTCTTGACATTGATGAAGCCATTTTCCGGAATGCCCTTCATTCCCTCATAGACTGTAATCTCGGTGCGACCTTCCATTAGATCGGGACGGCCTGCCAGCGCGGCGTTGAAGCGTTCCCAAGCGCGGTCGTCAAGTGGAAGCACGTGGTACTTGACGGCCTCTTCTAGGAAGAGTCCCTTTAGCTTCTCAAGTTTGTCGGGATACTTCGCGGCAAGGTCATGCGCGCAGCTGAAATCTTCTTCTACGTTGTACAACTCCCACTTGTCGTTCTCAAACGTCGCACGCGCCTTAGGCTCCCACGGCGGCCGGTGCACAGTGGTGGCAAACCAGCCATCGTGGTAGATGCCGCGGTTGCCTGCCATCTCGAAGTATTGCGTCGTGTGGCGCGACTTCGCGTCGGAGTTATTCAAGGTGTCTAGCACGCTAACACCTTCGAGTGGTTTCTGTTCGACGCCATACACGACGCCTGGCTCGGGCACACCAACCGCATCCAACACCGTCGGCGCAATATCGATCATGTGCATCCACTGCGTACGCAAGCCGCCCTTCTCCGCGATGCCCTTCGGCCAGTGGACCACCATCGATTGGCAAACACCGCCGTAGGAGGCGACTTGGTGTCCCCACCCAAATGGCGTGGCGCCTGCAAAAGCCCAGCCATTGTTGTACAGAATATGCGACTTGGGGCCGCCGATCTCGTCGAAGTTCTTCAGCGCAACGTCCAGGGGCTCGGGCAGCCCGTTGAACACAGACAACTCGTTAAAGGCGCCGTTGGGGCCGCCTTGGAAGACCGAGCCGTTGTCGCCCGTGACGTAGAAGATCAGCGTGTTGTCCATTTCGCCCAGCGCCTCGATCTCATCGAGAAACCGCCCAATTTCGTAGTCGGTCACCTCGGCGAAGGCCGCATAGATCTCCATATAACGTGCAAAGACTTTTTTCTCGTCGGCCGTTAATTCGTCCCATTCCTGGATTCCCGGCGGCTTGGGGGCCAGATCAGTGCCTGGCGGCACGACGCCAAGTTCGATCTGTCTGGCCAACGTTTCTTTGCGCACTTGGTCCCAGCCCTTATCGAACTTGCCCTTGTACCGATCGCGCCACGATTCGGGCACTTGGAACGGCCCATGCGTACCGATCGCCGCGTAGTAGACGAAGAATGGCTTGTCGGGCGCAAGCGAACGCTGCGAACGCAGCCAGAAGATGGCCTTATCGGTGATGTCGGTACTTCCATAGTAATCGGCGTCGGGATGCATTTCTAACCGGGTTAGGTTGTCGTAAATGACCGGATGAAAGAGGTCAGCCTCGCCCGACATGAACCCGTAGAACCGCTCAAACCCGCTATGCACCGGCCAGCGATCGAACGGCCCGACGTCGCTCGCTTCCCACGGTCCTAGCTCATGACATTTTCCAAACATGGCCGTGTTATAACCATTGAGCCGCAAGGTCTGCGGCAACATTGCGACGCTGTCGGGACGTTTCGCAGTGTATCCCGGAAAGCCGGTAGCAATCTCAGAGATCACACCGAAGTTTGCGCTATGGCTATTGCGACCAGTAAGCAGAGCTACGCGGGCGGGCGAACACAACGGTGGGACTTTGAGATTGTTATAGCGCAGCCCGGTCTTGGCCAGACGGTCCAGCGTCGGCATCTGGATGGGCCCGCCGAACGTCGATATATCACCGAACCCCATGTTGTCGAGAAGAATAAATACCACGTTGGGCGCACCTTGCGGCGCCTTTACCTCGAACCGCGGTGGCGCTTTGGCATTCCGCGCATCGAGCTCGGTGATTGGGGGATACTGAGGCGACGGGATAGGCAGCACGGTGCGGTCGATAGAGGCGGTCGTTCCGTTGCTCGTCGACATTCAAGGTTCTCCTCACGGGCGGGCGTTTTCAATGCTAGAGGCTCCAACCGGGAACGACTATCCCAAAATTGCCTGGCGAATACCCGAACGAAACGAGTTTGCGTTTCTAGCTCAAGCCCGGCTGATCATCGGATTGGGGGATGTATCACAACACGATTCGTCGGCGCGAGGCATACGGAAACCGAACCGCGAGGAGTTCGTCCGCGGATTCGAAACGACGCTACCTCTCGACCTATGAGCGGCATAACTCAGGGCTACGCGTCACCAAACAGAGCGCCTCGCGGAGTGCTGCAGGCGAAGCGATCAACCGGGCAAGATGGCTGAGGAGCATCGAATTGGCGAATTGGCGACGGATCACAAGAATTGGGCTTAAACCAAGAATTGCTCGCTCATCTGCTCCGTGTCCTGACACAGGAAAGCGAAAAAGCAGCGCTGGGCGCCCCGAACAAGTCTATTTCGTGGAACAAGCCGTCAAGAGAACGTCACGCTGTCCACGTAGATATAGAGACCGCCCCCAGGATCAGGACCGCCGATAACGAGGCTGCCTCCGGCGCGCTTCCACGTGCAGTAGATGTGCCCGGCGGCGCCGCTGCACGTGTCGAACGTCCAGCCGTCGGTGGCACTCCAGGGCCGGCCGAAAAGCGTGCTCAGCGATACTGGCGTTGCATTGTAGGATGCGGTCAATTGATCGTTGGTACTCCATGCCTGAAAGACGGTCTGCATGCAATTCGAGGCGTCGGTGCTTGCGAGAAATCCGTTGACGATTGCGTTCCACGTGTACCAGTCGACGACGCCGTCGACGGCTAAGCCGATCGACGTTTGAAACATCTGCACGGCTCGGAGCGTTGCAGCGTCGAACGTGCCGCTAACCGTGACTTGGTTGCTGCGCGCGTTAAGCTGACTTTGAACGGCGCTCACAGCACCTCCGGTACTTCCAGAGGAAACCTGCGTGATGAGCGCGCCCCATGTTGCATCACCGACGATGCCGTCGGTCGAAAGTCCGACGCTGCCTTGAAAGGTGCTAACGGCTGCAGCGGTCAGCGGCCCGTAGTTCCCGTCGACAGTGAGCGTCGCACCTTGCTCATTCAAGAGATACTGAATGGTGCGAACGTTCTCGCCGGTTGCGCCCTGTTGTTCGAGCGGCCAATACATGAGCAGTACCTCACACTAATGGTGACCGAGAACTCATTCTCTCATGTTGCGCGTCTAATGAGAGTAACCAAGCCCATGGTTACGTGCCATCGTATACCGAACGCCGTCAGCGACGCAGCTGTTCGGTTCATCGAGCGATTCGTACGCGATTTCGTACGCGATATAGAAGACGGACGAGCCGACAGTGACTCGCGCTCCCGCGATTGCAGTGTGGGTGAGCCGAAGGAATTAGACAGCATAAGACGCACATCGTCTCGAGATGGGCGTTTCCGGATGAGAGCGTTGAGGCCCATCGGCCGTTGGCGCGCGTATGCATACGGTCTGGTGACAACCGCGCTCGTTGTGGTGTTTGCACTAGCCGAGCACGAGACCGAAAATTACGTCACGGATCGCTCGCGCCTGGCCGGTAGGGCCATCGAGATCACGATCGCTCTGCTCGCTGCACTGGCGTTTCGCCCGCTGCAGCAGCGTGTCGAACTGCTAGTCGAGGCCGCGTTTACAAAACGCCGTCGCGAAGCACGCGAGGCGTTAGCCCACTTGCAAAAGGAGCTGACGTCATTTCGGGACGTGCAGCAAGTGCTGCGCCGCGTGGTTGAAGCGGTCGATCGCCATATGAGCACGGCAGGATGCGCAATCTATCTGTGGCGCGATAGGTATATGGCAGAAGCCTCGTCGTTTGACGTTGGGCTCGAAAACGTCGATGCCAACGACACGCTTGCGGTGCGCTTGCGTTCTGCCGCGGAACCGGCCGATCCGCGAACGCTGCACTCGGCGGCGCACGGCGAGCTGGCTTTTCCGATGATGGCCGGCGGCGAGTTGGTCGGCTTTCTCACCCTCACGCCCAAGCGCATCGAGTACGACGCCGACGACCGCCATGCGCTGAGCATGCTGGCCGAGGCTGCGGGCGTGGCGCTGCTCGCGATCGATGCACGCCTGCGCCCGTCCGACGAGCCGCGTACGAACTTGCCCCAGCAGGTCACGAGTTTCGTTGGACGCGAGACGGAAATCTCCGAGCTCACTGCACTGCTGCGCGAATGTCGGCTGGTGACGCTAGCCGGTCCGGGCGGGGTCGGCAAGACGCGCGTGTCGTTGCAGGTCGCTACAAAACTGCTCGACGCGGAGGTCGATCAGTTTCCGGACGGCGTGTGGTTTGCCGACCTCGCGCCCCTCAGCGATCCATCGCTCGTGGTAAATACCATTGGGCGAATATTCCAGCTCCAAGAAACGCCCGACCAGGCAAAGCTGGAAAGTCTCACCGGATTCCTCAAGACAAGGAAGCTCCTGTTGATCCTCGATAACTGCGAGCACGTGATCGGGGAGGCGGTCAAGATCGCATCGTCGATTCAGCAGTGCTGCCCCGACGTACGCATCCTCGCGACGAGTCGTGAAGCATTGAATGTTGCCGGCGAGGTAGTGTACCGCATGCCTTCGCTCGCTGTTCCCGGCCGCTCCAAGCATATCTCGCCGCAGGAGGCTCTCTCTTTTGGCGCCGTCGCGCTCTTTGAAGAACGCGGGCGGAATGTGAAGCCCGCGTTCGCCATCACTGACGAGAATGCCGAGGCCGTCGCCGAAGTGTGCCGGCATCTCGACGGGATACCGCTCGCCATCGAACTGGCTGCCGCGCGATTGCGGCTTCTCACGCCGCATCAGCTGGCGGTTAAACTCGACGAGCGCCTACGGCTGCTGACCGGTGGCGATCGCGCGGCACTTCCGCGCCAGCAAACCATGCGTGCCTTGATCGACTGGAGCTACGATTTGCTCGCGGCGCCCGAGCAAACCGTTTTCCGCGCGATGTCGGCGTTCGTCGGCGGCTTTGCGATCGAAGCCGCAACGGCGTTGTGCGAAAATGGGTCGCTGGACGAGATCGGTGTGCTCGACCTCGTCACCTCGCTCGTAGATAAATCGCTAGTGCTGGCGGAGCCGTGGGAAGATATGATCCGCTATCGGCTTTTGGAATCGATGCGCGAGTACGCGCGCGACAAACTGCGGAGTGCCGGCGAACGAGACGAAACCCTCGAGCGGCACGCGCGCATATATGCGGATTTCACCGAGCAGCTTGCCGAGCGGTACGAGGAGCTTACTCCGCGTGCTTGGTCGGTGCAAGCCGAAGCCGAGATCGAAAACCTGCGGGCCGCGTTGTCGTGGGCTTTTTCGCAGGTAGGCAACGTGCTTGTCGGACAGCGTATCGCAGTGACGATCCCTCGCGTTTTCGGCGCTGTCGCGCCGGCTGAAGGACATCGTTGGGTCGTGACCGCGATCGATCGCATCGACGACACGACACCGCCGTCGATCGTAGCGGGACTGGAACTTGCACAGGCGACGATTGCGTCGGTCTTCAACCACTTCAACGTCGCCCTTCGTGCCGCAAGGCGCGCGCTCGCACTCTTCACCGAGCTTGGACAGGCAGCGGGCATCGCCGATGCGCAGCGCTTCGTGGGTCGCTCGTTGGTGTACACCGGGCAGCTCGAAGAAGGTGCGGCGCTGTTGCAAGAAGCTCTAAGCAGCCAGCGCTCGCGCGGCTCTCGCAGAAGCGGTAGCATTCTCGGTGATCTCGCGGTGGCGCGTGCATTGCAAAACGATGTCGCCGGAGCGCGCGCGCTCTTCTCACAGGCTTGGGAAACGTTCCAGGAGACCGCCGACGCATCGAAGCTCGCCATCACCGCGGCGACGCTCGCGGAAGCGGAGTTCAGAGCGGGTAGTGCAGAGGAAGCACTGCGCCTGGGGCAAGACGCGGCGGCCGGCGCACGAAGTCTTGGCAGATTCCGCACACTTGCGGCAATTCTGAATAATATTGCCGCGTACGAACTCTACCTTCACCTCTACGAAGACGCGAGGACGCACGCGTCGGAATCACTCGATCTCTTCTGCGATGGCCAGAGCGATGACGTATTGTTTGTCTTCGCGCTGCAGCACCTTGCGGCGGCCGCTACGCTGAAAAGCTGCGCCGACGCGCAAAGCGCTACAGCGGACCACACGCGTGCGGCGCACCTCTTGGGTTTCGTCGAAGGCCGCCTGCCTGCGCTTGAGATCACACGCGAATATACCGAGCAGTGCGGATACGCGCAGCTTCTCGAAGTGCTGCGCCAAGCAATGGGCAGCGACTTCGAATCGATGTTGGAAATCGGAAAGACGTGGAGCGTCGAGCGAGCAATCGCAGAGGTCAGGTTACTGCCTTAATAACAGTGCAAGGAAGAGAGCAAACGCTCTGCTGCTACTTCGAGAGACGTAGGGGGCAAATGCTCGGGTTGGCGAAAGTCGCGTAGTTCGGACAGAGCAGGAGAGAGACATGCTCGTTCTTCGTATGCGTCCACTTATCGCATCGGCGCTTTTGGCTCTCGCTGTCGCTTCGTGTTCAGGCGGCACTCACCAGGCGAGTCCGCCCGTGGAGTCACAGGCAGCTCAGGTCACAACTCAAGCGCCGCACACCTATCAATTAAATTCAGACGAAGGCGTAAACGCCAATCTCACCATACGTGGGAGCACGGCGTTGCCCGATTCCGCCATTACGTTCTACGATGCCAGCTCGGGCGGCGCATCCGCCGGCGACCGGCGAATGCATGCGCGGTCCGCCTGCCCTTCCATACCTCCGATACGGTTCGCAAATCCATTTCCGTTTCCGATTACAATCGAGATCGTCGGCTTCGCGGCGAGGTTGCCGTGTATCGTTCAAGGATCGCTTTTCGGCGTGACGTTCTATCAGATCGTGCCGCAGCCAGCATCCATATCGCCGACAAAGCTGGGAGACGCTACCGTCGACCGTTCCACAATTACGTTTACCCCAACGGTTAAAGACATTACGCTTCCCGCGAAGACGGTCTCGCAGATCGTTATTCTGTCGGAGACCTCCACGGCGGACGTTGCGTTCCCGGTAGTGCCGGGAGCGACGACGAACTTGACTCCGATCGCATCCAACCTTCCGTCCGGATCCGGCCTAACGTTCACCTATAGCGCTGCCACCGGCGAACCGATCTACTCCGCCGCGTGTTTCAATGCGTTCAATGACAACGTTCTGGCGCCGGCGCTTCAGGGCGTTCCATTGGTAGGAACGCCGTCATTCTACTGTCAGATCACTCCGGCGAACGGCTCAACGACCACGTTCGGTCAAATCGTAACGTTCAACCTCACGCTAACGCAGAGTGATGGCGCCGTTTTTGAGCCCGACGGACAACCCCAAGGCTTTGCGTGCACGACCTCCAACTCGTGCAACGTTCCGCAGTTTACGGTTCCGACGACGTATCAGACGTTTATTTCAGGAAACGTCCAGGACTTGCGGATCTGCGCCCCGGCGAAGGTCGACACTGATTGCAACAACGTTAACAACGACCCTCAGGGCGGATCGCGGACGGCCGTTCCTGTGAAACGTAACTTCCAAGTCCTGGTCGCGGATGACCCGACGTACAAGCCGGGCACGGCAAGCGCTCCAGTGCCATGGGATGGGCTGCTCCGAATGGCGCTTACCGGCCCGTGTCATCTCAGTACTAGTCCCGATAACGATAACGGTGACGTACCGCCGGGATATACCGACGATGGCCAGAAGGGCGTCGGCCCGAATGCCGAATTCGACGTCACGCCGACCGGTACGGGCTCCTGCGTGATCACGACTTCCGAGGATCCGAAGTACATCATCAATTACAGCAATCCCAGCAATCCGCAACCGAGGTCAGCGACGATCACGATCGTAATTAAGTCATCTAGTTGGTAGGGACCAACGGTGAACGCGATTCCGAGCGATGAGTCGCTCTTCACAGGGGGAATAGTTTCCCGCTTATTGCGAGGCATTGGCCTGCATGGGGCGGCGTTCGAGCGGGTGAGAGCCGCATCCATAGTCATCGTTCCTCTCGTCGCTTGGCTTCCGCTTCTCGTGCTGTCTGCCGTAGGCGGAAGCCTACTCAATCGCAGGTTGGGCACGCCGTTCCTACTCGATCTCGGCGCTCACATACGCCTGCTAGTCGTGCTTCCGTTGCTACTCCTTGCCGGCCGCGTGGCGGAACGGCGAATCCGTCCCTCCATCGAGCAGTTCGTAACGCACTTTCTCATTCCGGATGAAATGATCGGCAAATTCGACGCAGCGATTGCGTCGGCGTACCGGCTCGGCGATTCGGTCGTCGCTGACGTGCTCGCCGTCGTATTGATAATTGTTGCGAGCTCGGCCATCGTCTGGAAGTCGTATGTCGGTCTCGACACATCCTCGTGGTATGCGACTTCGTCGCTCGGCTCAGGACTGACGCCGGCCGGGATGTGGTACGTCTACGTTAGCCTGCCCATCTTTCAGTTCATATTGCTGCGATGGTATTTTCGGTTGTTTATTTGGGGACGCTTTCTTGCGCAAGTAGCAAAGCTCAATTTGCGGCTCGTTCCCACCCATCCCGATCGCATGGGAGGCCTGGGCTTTCTGCTGTTGGCGACGCAGGCGCTTTCGCTCTTTGCGACGGCGCACGGGGCGTTGCTCGCAGGCTGGCTCGCGAACCGCATTCTTATCCGCGGCGAGCACCTGCCCGACTTCAAGGCGGAGATCGTAGCCGTCGTCGTTTTCGTTCTCTGCATAACGATTGCGCCGCTCCTTGCCTTCACCGCGCCTCTCATTCTAGCGAAACGCCGCGGCATTCTCGAATACGGCGCGCTGGCGTCACGTTACGTCTGCGATTTCGATGCGAAATGGGTGCGGCCGGAAGTCGCACGTGACGAAGACCTGGTCGGCAGCGCAGATGTCCAATCTCTCGCCGACATGGGGGGCAGCTACGACCTCGTTCAAAACATGCGTATCCTGCCTATAACTCTGCAGATGATCGCAGTGTTTATCGTTGCGACGCTCGTGCCGGTTTTCCCGCTAGTGTTGACCGAGATACCGCTCAGCGAAATCGTGCGCAAACTCGTCGGCATCTTGGTCTAAGCGTCGACCTGTGCCTAAAGTGGATTTGGGGATTTGTGTAAATTGGAAAATTGGCGAATTGCGAATTGGTGGAGCTGTCGGGGTACTGCCCCCCGAGTCCGAAAAGCCTAACCGGCGCATTCTCCAAGCTCAGCTTTGACTTTGACTTACTCGGACGGACGTCTCAAAGCGGGACTTACCGTACGCAGCAGATTCTTGATCTCGTACGCGCGTCGAATCACGCGCGCATACCAGCCCGAGTTTATGGCCGGAGTGCAGAGCGGTTCGGGCCGACTCTCTGCGTCCGGTAGCTAGCTTAGATTAAGCAGCTAGTGCGTATTCGTTGTTGGCAGTTATGCCGTTGCGATCGTTTTAGGAGAGCTCGCAACTCCGCTTGCTAACACCGACCACGGATCTTCTCGTCGAGCCTAGTTCAGCCCCGCGAGTACCCGGTTTGAGCCGGAACACCCATCATAACACGGTGCCGCAAGAGGCAGTTGCGGCCAAGAATCGTCACTGCATCGGCGTCGCGCCATGCTCCCCGACGACTAGCGTCTTTGCTGCCAGGCCGGACGGACTCTGCACCGCTAGCACGAGCACATGTGCACCCGGGACGAGCAGCGCTTTCGATCCGGGCTCGATGTATGTGACGGGCGTATTCGCCGGGATTACTATGGATTTTGTGCCGCTCGGGAACACCATCGTGATCATCTTTCGACCCGCACTCGAGCCGACGGATCTTACCGTAGAGTTCGCCATCATGTGGGACCCCTGAGCGACGGTTCTCACGGTTGAATTGGCCATCATATGCGTGCCGCCGCTATCCATCTTCGAGAAGCCTTCGCCGGTGCCGCGTAAGGCCGGTGCAAAAATGTGAACCTCGGTCGACACGCACGTGTTGTCAGGTTGCGGCACGACGGTCGTCCCAATGAACGAGCCCTGCGTCACTTTGTCGAGCGATGAATTGGAGAGGCCTAAAACGCGCGTGCTTTGAGCAAGCGAAAGCGTGCGTTCACCGCTAGACGTCCTTATATCGATCGACGTCGCTGTCGCGGAAACGATCGTACCGTTAAGGCGTGTCGTTTTCGCCATGGATTGCGCGGGAGAGGCGATTGGCACCAACGACAGTAGCAGCAGCGATGCAGTCATGAATAGTCTACGCAATGACGTTCTCCGTTTCAAAAGGGCTGTAGCCGGCACATTGAACGCAACGGTCATGAAGAAAGTCTGAAATCACGAGCGTATGAAAGCCAGCAGGTCGGGATTGATCACGTCAGCATGGGTGGTTAACATGCCGTGCGGATAGCCGGGATAGATCTTCAGCGTGCTGTTCTTGATCAGCTTAGCCTGCAGTAGCGAGGCGTCCTTGTAAGGCACGATCTGGTCGTCGTCGCCCTGGATGACAAACGTCGGCACCGTGATCGCTTGCAGATCTGCCGTCTGATCGGTCTCCGAGAATGCTTTGATGCCGTAATAATGGGCGTTGGCGCCGCCCATCATGCCTTGGCGCCACCAATTATCAATAACTCCCTGCGAAACTTTCGCACCCGGCCGATTGAAACCATAGAACGGACCCGATGCCACATCGAGGTGGAACTGCGCCCGGTTGGCGGCCAACGCGGCGCGGAAGTTGTTGAAGACGTCGATGGGCGTACCGCCGGGATTATTCGCGGTCTTGAGCATGAGCGGCGGAACAGAACTGACAAGCACCGCTTTGGCGACGCGACCCTGCGGCTGACCGTACTTAGCAACATAGCGCGCCACTTCGCCGCCGCCGGTCGAATGGCCGATATGGACAGCGTTCTTCAGATCGAGATATTCGGCTACCGCCGAAGCATCGGATGCGTAATGATCCATGTCATGCCCGTCGCTGACCTGCGCCGAACGGCCGTGACCGCGGCGGTCGGAGGCGACGATGCGGAATCCTTGGTTCAGGAAGAACAGCATCTGCGCGTCCCAGTCGTCGGAACTCAGGGGCCAGCCGTGATGAAAGACGATGACCTGAGCGTCCCTCGGTCCCCAATCCTTATAGAAGATCTGCGTTCCGTCTTTCGCCGTAACATAATATTCCATGGTACCGTCTCCTGCGCCAGGGGCGCGGTCACTAGCCATAGTTGTTGAAGCGCGCGCCGTAAGGGTTGGAGCGATCGCCAGGCGATTGGTCCGTCATTTTGTGGACGAGGAGAGAAACGCACGTGCAAGGCCGGTAATCTCGAGAATGCGGCGCAGCCGGGGCGTCACACCGACAAGCTCCAACGTAGCGGATCGGTCTCTTGCGACATGCTCTTTGAGATTGACGAGAAAGCGAAGAAACGTTGAATCGACGTGCTTCAGGCCTGTCACGTCAAAGACGATGTTCTCTCGACCGAGAAGTTTCTTTTCGAGCAGCGCTAGAGCGCCGGCGGACTCCATGTCGACGCCTCCGGACAACGTTATTGCCCACGCGTGTTCTTGGACGTTCATTCTCACTCCATACAAAAGCTTGCTACCGAAATTGTAAAAGCTCTATGCCCGACGTAGCAGTGAGTACAACTACCAGTCTCGCAGCAGTATTAGCAAGTGTTTGGTTGGTTTAAAAATTAAGCCGGCGACACCCGTAAGCGAGCGAGCGTAACGTCATCGGTGCGGTCGATGGTGATCGGCGTCACGCTCGCGTAGCCATCGCGAAGTGCCGCCAAATCGCTGCCTTCTTCGATCGTTTCCGCGTTGTGGCTGCCCCAGATCCAGACATACGTTTCACCGCGCGGATCGGTACGCCGATCCGTGCGGTCTTTATAGCGCTTGCGCGATTGCGACGTAAGCAGTACACCGCGCAGCAACGCCGCTTCGACATTGGGTACGTTGAGATTCAACAGCGTTGTCGCCGGCAGTGTAAAGTCACCGGCTTTCGCAGCGAGCTCGACGGCGCACTGCGCCGCCGTTTCCCACTGCGGTTCCTCATCAGAGATCGGCCAGGCGATTGCGAGCGACACGGCAATCGACGGCACGCCGATGAGCAGCGCTTCGTTCGCGGCGGCAATCGTTCCCGAATACGTAATGTCGTCCCCGGCGTTCGCACCGCGATTGATGCCACTCACGACGAGATCCGGCAAAGTCTTGAAGACCTCGTACGCGCCGACGACGACGCAATCGGCCGGGGTCCCCGAGCAAACGTAGGTCGTTACCGGTCGCCCCCGCAGTTCGCGAATGCGTACCGGCGAGTGGATCGAGAGCGAGTGCGCGACACCGCTGCGATCGCCGTCGGGCGCGACGACGACGACATCACCGAGCGAGCGCAGCGCCTGCGCGAGCACGCTGATGCCCGGGCTCTCGACCCCGTCGTCGTTGGTAACGAGGATGCGCAGCTTAGGCTTGCGCGCGCGTGAGCGGCGCCGTGACGAAGATGTTGACCAGCATCATGACGACCGCGCCGACCAACGTGGACTCCCACGCGGCCCATGGCACGCCGGTGGCATGGAAGCCCGGTGAGATCCAGACGGTTAGCGCGAAGAGCGCCCAGTTAACCACGATCGAGAAGGCGCCAATCGTCAGAATCGTCAGCGGCAGCGAGATCAATTTGAGAATCGGACCGATAAACGTGTTCACGATACCGAAGATCACTGCGGCGATCAACGCGCTCCACCAGTGGTCGAGCAAAAAGCCCGGCACGTACGTCGCGATCGCCCACAATGCCGCGGCGGTAATGAGAAAGCGGAGTAACCAGTGCATTAGGGTCCCCCTTCAAGTGCGCTCTTGATTTGCGCTGCGAGCGTTGCAGACATGCCCTTGACGGCGGCAATCTCATCGATGCTCGCCCGCTTGATTGCAGCGACGGAGCCGAACTCTGCCAGCAGACGTTTCCTGCGCACCGGGCCGACGCCTGCGAGCGCATCGAGCGAAGAGCGCGTCATCGCCTTTGCCCGGCGTTGACGGTGATAGGTTACGGCGAATCGGTGCGCTTCGTCGCGAATGCGCATGATCAAATGCAGGCCCGGTGAGTTTGGCGCAAGGACGATCGGATCGGGATTACCCGGCATGTAGAGCCACTCGTGCTCTTTTGCTAAACCGGCAACGGCGAGACCCGTCATATCGAGCTCTTCCATCACCTCGACGACCGCGCTCAGTTGCCCCTTGCCGCCATCGATCAGGAGCAGATCGGGCTTTTTGTTGAACTTCTCTTTCTTTGCGAGCTCTTTTTCGGTTTTACTCACGGCGTCGTCGGTCTCGTGACGCAGATAGCGCAGACGGCGGCGCAACGTCTCCTGCATCATCGCAAAATCGTTCGGGCCTTTATCGTATTGGATCTTGAACTTGCGATAGTCGCTCTTTTTTGCGCGGCCCTCCACAAAGACGACCATCGAGGCAACCGGGTTGCTGCCTTGGATGTTCGAGATGTCGTAGCACTCGATGCGGTGCGGTGGCGAGGGCAGCTCTAGCGCGTCGGCCAGTTCCGTTAGCGCGCGCGCTTGCGCACTCTCCTGGATCTCCTGATGCACGAGGTACGCCTTGAGATTCTGTTCCGCATTCTTTTGCACGAGGCGCATGTATTCGGCACGTTCGCCGCGCTGCGGCTGCAGAATGCGCACGCGCTGACCCTTGACTTCGGAGAGCCACGACTCGATTACGCCGTGATCGTCGCCGGGCAGCCTTTGCACCAGGACTTCCTTTGGAATAGCCGCCGCGCTCACGGTGCTGCGGCGCGCGCGTGCCTTCACCGGGACCGCCGGCTCCTGGTCGCGCGCAACCCGCGTGTAGGCGGAAATCTCCGGCTGCTCGTATGCGCTCGCGGTACGTGCGGTGTAGAACTGCGTGAGAAACCCGCTGGTCAATTCTTCGTCGGACTGCTCGTGCACGCCGTCGAGGATGAAGAATTCCTGCGCGATCAACTTGCCGCCGCGCACCATGAAGACTTGCATGCATGCTTGGCCCTGCGCGCGCGCCGAGGCGATCAAGTCCATATCGAGGCGCGACTTCCAGACGACGAGTTGTCCTTCGGTCACGCGGCGCACATGCACGACACGGTCCCGCAAGCGCGCCGCCGCCTCGTAGTTCATATGCTCGGCCGCGTCGCTCATCTCGCGCTGGAGCCGCGCAAGCAGCGAGTCCTGTTTGCCTTCGAGGAAGAGCACGACCTCATCGATCATCCGGTCGTAATCTTCTTCCGTTTGATAGCCAACGCAGGGCGCGAGGCAGCGCTTGATGTGGTATTGCAAGCATGGACGCTTGCGCCGTCCGTCGATCGGCTCGCGACAGGTGCGCAGCGGAAAGACCAGCCGCACGAGGTCGATCAGCTCGCGCAGGCCCTTCGCGTTCGTGTAAGGACCGAAATAGCGCGCGCCGTCGTCCTTCACGATGCGGGTAAAGACTACGCGCGGGAACGATTCGTTGGTGACCTTGAGATATGGATAACGCTTATCGTCGCGCAACCGCACGTTGAACGGCGGCTGATAACGTTTGATCAGGTTGGCTTCGAGGATCAGCGCTTCGATCTCGTTGGTCACGACGATCGTGCGCACGTCGACGACGCGCTCGACCATCGCCTGCGTGCGGATGTGGTGCGCCGCCGAATCTTGGAAGTACGAGCGCACGCGGCTGCGCAGCGAGACCGCTTTGCCGATATAGAGAATCTCGCCGTTGCGCCCAATCATCTGGTAAACGCCGGGCGCGTCGGGAATTTGCGAAAGGGTCTGCTCGAGGACCGGCGCCGTCACAGGTTCCTAAATGCTACGCGGCGCGCGCTGCCTCCGCTGCCAGATCACCAACCAGACGGCAGCGATCGCGAGCACGGCGACGATCAGCGCGATCAGCCCCGTCTTGTGGACCAAAGGAAGCACGGCGTCGAGGTGATGGCCGAGCGCGACGCCGAGCCAGACCAAAAGCCCGCAGAAAATCGTGGAACCGAGCGCATACCAAAAGTAGAAGTGCACGAGGTTCATCTCGGCCAAACCGGCCGGAATCGAGACGACGCCGCGTATGAACGGAAGAAAGCGGCAGATGAAGATCGCGAAGCTCCCGTAGCGCTCGAAGAAGCCGTGTACGCGGTCGAGGTTGGCGTGACTTAGGTGCACGTAGCCGCCGTACTTATCGATCAACGGCCGCCCACCGAAGCGTCCTATCGCGTAGCCAACCGTCCCGCCGGCGAGTTCGCCGAGCACGGCGACCACGATCGTCAGCCACAAAAATGGGAGATGCCCGGTTGCGGTCAACGCGCCGGCAACCGGCATGATGATCTCGGCGCCGACCGGCGCGCCGAAGTTGCCGAGCGCGAGCACGACAAAGAGGCCGCCGTAGCCGTAGTGATCGATCAGCGAAACCGCGATCTGTTGGAAGTGCTCCACGCGACCTGGTACCTAGCCGCCGGTCGCAGAGTTTCGCGAGGTGCTACGGCGCAGGATCTCGGCGGCAAGACTGCCGCCCTCGGAGCGCAGCGCGCGCAACAAGTGCACCGGCTCGACGTGCGCCTCGCCGGCGTAGCTCTCCGCCAGCACGATGATCTTGCGCACGCGCGGCGTCACCAGGATGCCTTCCCACAGGCGGTCTTCGCCGGCGCCTAAATGCCGCCGCACATCGGCGTGCAGTTCGCGCACGTCGATGCCGTCGGCCGTTAAGTCGTGAAGAATTTCCGGATCGCGTTCTTCGAGGAGCGCAACCATCAGGTGCTCGGCACCGACGTAGTACTGATTGTGGTTGCGGCACTCTTGTTCAGCTACGCGCAGTACGCGCAGCGATGCCGGACCGAATCTCTCGAACAACGCTTGACCTTAACAGAATGGTCGGGGCGACTGGATTCGAACCAGCGACCTCGTCGTCCCGAACGACGCGCTCTACCAAGCTGAGCCACGCCCCGACAAAACTCCCGTCTATTCTTATCTTCGGCCGCCCCTCCTGCTTTGGGGAGGAAGCCCTGCATCGCCTCTTTCAAGGTGTTGACGCCACCTCTTTGGAACGCTCTTCCTCGCCAATGCGATATCTCATCGTAGGGTGCGGCCGCGTCGGCTCGGCACTCGCGAAACTCCTGGACGCCGACGGTCACGAGGTGATCGTCGTTGATGAAAATCCCACCGCTTTCAAACGCCTCGGCGCGAATTTCCGCGGCCACGTCGTGGTCGGCACCGGCATTGACTACGACATACTCAAGCGAGCGGGCGCCCAAACCGCCGACGGTTTCGTCGCGGTTACCGACGGCGATAATCGCAACATCATGGCCGCGCTCATCGCCCAACGCATGTTCAAGATCAAGCGTGTCGTGTGCCGCATCTACGATCCGCCGCGCGGACAGATGTACCGGGAGCTCGGCATTCAAACGGTCGTCCCGACCACCGTCGGCGCGAAGCTGATTCGCGATACGCTGATGCAGGCGCCGTGGGATCCCGTCCATACTTTTGACTTCGGTAAGGTCACCTCGCTCTCGGCAACGGTTACCGCAAGCGAAGCCGGCAAGACGATCGAGCAGATCGAACGCCCGGGACGTATTCGTGTCGCCGCGATCCGTCGCGAGTCCCTTGGCGTGATGGTCGCCTCAAACGGCCTGGTGCTCGAAGAGGGCGATCAAATCAACGCAATCGTCGCTCCTGAAGCGATCAGCGAATTCGCGCAGATGTTTGCCGGTTGTTCTCCGGAGGCCGTAAACGCTTAGTGTTCATTTTGATCGTCGGTGGCGGTAAGGTCGGTTCGTACCTGACGCGCGCGCTTATCCAGCAAAACCACGAAGTCGTCGTCGTCGAAAAATTCGAGAAGAAAGCCAAAGCGCTCGACACGCTGATCGACCGCCAGGTCACGATGGTCGGCGACGGATGCGATCCGATGGTGCTCGATGCCGCCGGCGTCGCGCGTGCCGACGTCGTCGTTGCTGACACGGGCGACGACGAAGACAATCTCGTGGTAGTGCTGCTCACCAAGAAGAAATCCAAGGCGCGCTGTATCGCGCGCGTCAACAATCCGCGCAATCGCCTGATCTTCGATTCGCTCGACGCCGATGATCCGGTCATCGTGATTTCGTCGACCGAAATCATCCTCGACGTGCTCAACGAGCAGGTCAACGCGGCGAGCTACACCGCGGCGCTCGAAACGATGCACCTTTTCGGGAGGGGCAATCTGAGCCTGGTACGCATCAGCGTGCCCGAGCGCTCACCGGTCACCGATAAAGCGCTGTGCGATCTCAACCTGCCGCGCAACAGCGTGATCGTCGCGATCGAGCGCGACAGCGACGACGGCATCGTCATTCCGACCGGCGACACGCATCTGCAGCCCGGCGATCGCATCGTCGCGGTCGTAAAAAACGGCGCCGCTGAAAAACTCCAAGCGGTCTTCAACGCCCCCGCTGTCGCAAAGTAGTCTTTGTCATCCGAGCGTAGGCGCGTAGCGCCGTAGTCGAGGGACCGCCTCAATCCTTTAGGGATATAGCAACGTGCCGCGCTCCGTTGCCGGAAATAAGATTTCACCATGAGGCGTGGGAATCGGTTGCGCGGGCGGAATGGACGGATTAGAGGGATAGCTCCGCCCGTCGAAGGCGAGCTTCGCGTAGTATGGGCGTAAGATGCCGCCTCCAGCGACGAGCACAACAAGGTCGGCGTGCCCATTTGTCGTGGTGCGCAGATATTGGACCGGCAACTGCACGATCGTCATCTTGCCAAGAACCCGAAACGTTGCATCACTTGGCGAAAGGACAAGGAGACTGCACCCACCGCTACCACACCACATTCGGCCACTGACGTAGACGACAACATCCTCGGCGCCTGTCCCTTGATCGCGAATAGTTGCGATAGACACCCGCGTCGTTTTATCGACATCTCCCGTTTGATCCACGAGATACGTACGTAGAAAACGCTCGACCGACGCGCTCGCATGAGCGTCAGTAACCTTCCCTAGCGAAGCTGCTGACGTGGCCGCGAATAGCGCGAGAGTGAATGCGAACACACGAGTGGTCCCTCGACTACGCTTCGCTACGCTCGGGATGACAACAAAACGCTCGCGTTTCATCGTCAGATAAAGCCCTTGCGCAAAGCCACCACTGCCGCTTGGGTGCGGTCGGCGGCCGAGAGTTTCTCGAGGATGTCGCGGATGTGGCCCTTCACTGTGCCTAGACCGATGTTGAGCACCGCGGCGATTTCCGTGTTGGCTTTGCCGTCGGCGATGAGGCGCAACACTTCGCTCTCACGCGGCGTCAGTGGCGAGCTCGTCACCGAGGCCGGCGCTCGGTGCGAGAAGCGCGCGAGCACGACGTGCGCGATCTGCGGATCGAAGTACGCGCCGCCTTCGCTGGCGATGCGTACCGCGTCGATCAGCGTCGAGACCGGCGACGATTTCAAGCAATAGGCATCCGCGCCGGCGGCCAATGCCGCGAGCACTTCGTCCTCGAGATCGATCATCGTCATGATCACGACGTGCGTGCGCGGCGAGTCGGCACGGATTTTTTGAGTTAGCGTGATCCCGTCCATGCCGGGTAAGCCCAAATCGACGATTGCGACGTCGGGGCGCGTCGCGACGACGATTTCGTAGCCGCCCACGCCGTCGGCGGCTTCGCCGACCACATCGAACGCGGACTCGAGGGCGGTCTTCATGCCCGCGCGGGTAAGCGCGTGATCCTCGGCGATCACGACGCGCGTGCGCTCGCTCAACTCGATTCCTTTCTGGCCAGCGGCAGTCTAATGAAGAACCGGCTGCCGCGAGGTTCGCGCGGTTCGTACCCGGCGTGTCCGCCATACTTTTCCGCGATGCGGCGCACGATGTAGAGGCCGAGGCCCGTGCCACCGCCTGAACGCACGCCGCCGAAGCGCTGGAAAAGCGCTGCGCGCCGTTCGGCGGGTACTCCGTACCCATCATCGATAACGTTGACGTTGAGCGAGCCATTCGCCACCAACGTTTGCACTTGCACGTTGCCGTCGGCCGGCGTGGCTTCGATCGCGTTGGCGACGAGATTGGTAACCGCACGGGCGATCTCGTCCTCGTCGGCTTCGATCGAAAGACCCGCGGCGATCGGCTCGACATCGAGACGCACGTGTTTTGCCCGCGCGACCGGTAGCAGCTCCGCGGTTACCCGCTCGATCAGCGGTGCGACTTCTTCGCGCCGCATACGGCGCGAATCTTCGCCCGATTCGTAGCGCGCCACCAGCAACAGCGTCTCGACCAACCGGCGCAGAGTCGCCATCGACGCGCGGGTCGTCTCGAGGATCTGCCGGTACCGCTCGGGCAACTCGCCGTACGCGCCGTCGAGCGCCTGGTCCATCGTCACATCCGCGGCGACGAGCGGTGTACGCAAATCGTGCGCGAGCGCGTAGACGATGTCACGGATAATCTCGCTGCGATTTTGCAACTCGCTGCGACCGCGCAAGATCTCTTCGTTTTGTTCGGCAAGCCGAATAAAGAGACGCGCCTGCTGCAACGCCACCGCAAGGTTGTCGGCAAAGTCCTTCACTGCCTCTTGCTCGTAGGAGCTCGGCGTGCGAGGACCCCAGCCGATGATGAGCGCCACCGTGCCATTGTCGAGCTCGGTCGTCGCAACGGTCACCGACTCATGCAGCAACCCCGCGAGCGGATCGTTGACGCCGACCGTGACGATGCGCTCGCGCGAACGTGCGCTCTCGATAAGCGAGCCGAGCTCCGGAGCGAGCGGTTCACGTTTGAGCGTCACCTCGTCGCCATCGAGTTCGTATTGATCCGGAACGTCGAGCGATGATGCGCGCGACGCCAGCAACACGCGCGCGGCGCCGGTAACGCGATGCGCTTCACGTACGGCGTTGCGCATGACGATCTCCATGTTCAGGCTCGCACGCACCTGCTCCATCGCGCGGCGGAGCGCACGTTCGCGAATGAGGCGCCGCTCGCGTTCCCCGCTCTCGCCGGCTCGGCGCGCACTGTCCTGCGAGCGCAGCGTCAATATGCCGATACCCACAAAGCTTGCCGCCAACAGCAAGCGATCGCCGATTGCGATCGCATCCCAATGATGTCCCGCTTGCATGCCGTTGACGTAACCGGCAATCAGATTTGCGGCCTCGGCGAGAATCACGAGACGAATGGTTAATGAGGGACGCAGCGCAAGCGACGACAGCGCGATCGGCCCGTTGAACAGAATTGCGGCGATAAACAACTGCGGTGTGACGAGATCGATACCCCACGCAATTGCCAAGAGTGCATAGCACAGTGTCGCCATCACTCGTGCGCTTCGCGCAGCGGGGACTCTGTTCATTTTGAAGAACCGGCCGGAGGTCATGGAGCAGTCCGCCGACGAACGCGAAGCCGCACGCCGCCGCTCTGCAGAGGCACTTCTGCGGGAGTTCGGGGAACGCGCGCGGCTCGTCGTGTATATTGCCGCGGCACCGGGTGCCGGAAAGACGCGGCGGCTGCTCAGCGATGCGCGCCGGCTCCAGGCCGCGGGGCGACGCGTCGCGATCGGCTGGATCGAAACGAAGGGGCGTCCCGACCTCGAGCGCCTGGTCGAAGGGCTGCCGCGGATACCGCCGCGTGAGGTGATGATCGGCGAAAATCGGTTTGAAGAGTTCGATCTCGACGCCGCGCTTGCGGCGCATCCTGACGTGATCATCCTGGATGAACTCGCGCATGATAATTTGGGCAATGCGCGCAACAGCAAACGCTGGCAAGACGCGCTCGAGCTCCGCAATGCGGGCATCACCGTCCTTGGGGCGTTCAACATCGCGCATCTGGAAACGGTCTCCGTCACCGCGGAGCGGCTGATCGGCTATCCCGTGCGCGAGATCGTTCCGCTCTCGTTTCTCAAGAGTGCCGACGAAGTCATCGCGCTCGATGCATCGCCCGAGATCCTGCGCGAGCGACTGGAAAAAGGTCTCATCGTTCGCGACGGTGACATCGCCCGGGCGCAGAGCGGGATCTACAAGGAATCCACGTTGACGATGCTGCGCGAGCTGCTGCTACGCACCATCGACGAGCTTACGATTCCAACTGTCTCGCCCGCCACGACGTCGAGTGCGGTAACGATCGTCCCAGCAGGCACCGACTACGCGAGCTTCATCGAACGTTGCGCGCCGCTCGCGGCCGCGCTCGACCTCGCACTCGAGATCTTGCCGGATCCCGCGTGCGACCTCGACGAGATCGCGCGGATTGCTGCGGCGTACAATGCCGACGTTCTGCCCCCTCAGGAGCCGGACCGCATCGATTTTGCAGATTTGCGCGCCTCGATGGTGATCTTTTCGCGCGGCAAACTCAGTGCGCATCTCGTCAATATGCCGGTCGAGCGCGACGTCGCGATTCTCGACACCGAACAAACCTACATCGAACAATCGACGCTCACCACACCGCTCTCCGGCGTACTAGGCGATCGCATGCGCGTCGGCTACGGCAAGTTGATCGTCTATCTCGGCGCGGCCGCCGGCGCGGGCAAGACCTATGCAATGCTCGATCGCGGCAATCAGTTAAAGGATGAGGGCGTCGACGTGGTGATCGGCTACGTCGAGACCCACAAACGCGCGGAGACCGAGGCGATGATCGGCGATCTGCCGATCATTCCGCGCAAAACGATCTCGGTCGACGGCATCACCTACACCGAGATGGATCGCGACGCCGTGCTGGCGCGCCATCCGCAGGTCGTGCTCGTCGACGAACTCGCACACACCAACGCGCCCGGTTCGGCCGCGCCAAAGCGCTTTCTCGACGTGCTGGCCTTTCTGCGCGCCGGGATCAACGTTATCACGACGCTCAACATTCAGCATCTCGAAGCATTGAGCGATGCAGTCTTCCGCCTGACCGGCACGCTCGTACGCGAGACGCTGCCCGATGGCATCCTCCCGCTCGCCGATGAAGTGATCTTGATCGACGTCTCACCGGAGACGCTCCGCGACCGCTTGCGCGCCGGCAAGATCTATCCACGCGAACGGATCGAACCGGCATTGGCGAACTTCTTTCGCATCGAAAACCTCGCCGCGCTACGTGAACTCGCAATCCGCGAAGCGCTGCGGGCAGAGACGCGCGAACACATCGCCTCGCCGTTTGACCGGATACTCCTTTCAATCGTAGCGCGACCCGAGGACTTGCTTCTACTGCGCAAGGCCTCGCGCATGGCTGCCCGTCTCGAAGTCGACTTCGCCGTGGCCCATATCGCAGAAAAGCGCGACCGCGTGAATGAGGCCGTTCTGACGGATTTCGAACGTGCAGCGCGCGCCCTCAACGTCGACTGGATCGACGAGCGCAACGTCGACGATGCGGCAAAGCGCCTGTTGCAAATCGCGCGCTCGCGGCCTCAAACCGACATCGCGGTCGGCGGCACGCACCGCACGCCGCGCTGGCC
>JBAUEZ010000114.1:0-11185 GCA_049678885.1 Candidatus Aquilonibacter sp.
GGCAATGCTCGCGCTTGTCGCGAGCATTGGCATCTTTGCTATCGCACATCGCACCGCGCCGTCGCCGCTCGTGCCGGCTACGCTGCGCGCATCCAACCTCGGACGCTACTACCTGCACCAAGGCACGCTTGCGTCACTCCGCCACGCGATTGCGGAATTCCAAGTCGTCGTGCATGATGCGCCGGCAAGCGCGCGCGGATATGCGGATCTCTCAGAAGCAGAAGCGCTGTTCGCGCAAAACATGCAGAGCGGCCGCCGCGCGATGGTCGCGCGCGCGACCGCCGACGCAAACGCCGCGTTGCGGATCGACCCGCGATCGGCCACCGCGCAGACCGCGCTCGCGGTGGCTGCGTTCTACGATCATGCACCGCCCGGCACGGTCGATGCCGCCTTCAGACGCGCGCTTGTCCTCGAAGATGACGATGCGATCTCGCATATGTACTACGGATATTTCCTGCTGGAGCACGGCGATCTGCGCGCAGCCTACGTGCAACTACACCGCGCGACGGATATCGATCCCTCGCTTGGCGACGCTAACGTATTGCTCGCGTCGGTTGCGTACCGGCTTGGCGATCCGCACACCGCCATTCACTACGCCCGCGAGGGGCTCGGGTTTGGCGCGCCCGACAAGCTTGATGCGTTCCAAACGCTTGGCTATGCATATGTCGCTGTAGGGCAGCCGCAATCGGCGTTGCACGCGTTTCGCCAACTGCGCGACTATGTTCCTCAAGCGAGCGCAGCGGGGGTGGCGTACGTGCAATCGCGTATCAAAGCGCGCGCGTTACAAGGCGAATGAGCGCAGGCTAGCGGTTGTGGCCGTATCCGTCCTCTTTTTCGGAAGGCTCGCGCTTGGACTCCGCACCCGGCTCGTCGCCGCGGTACTGCCGTTCTCGTTCCTTCTGCGCTTGCAGACGCTCTAGCTCTCGCTCTTTCGCTTCGCGCGCAATGCGCTCGGCCTCGCTTTCTTCTTTGTGTGCCATAGGGATAATGTAGCATGTTGAATCGGCGGGTCTTTCTCCAAGGCGCGGCTACTGCTGCGCTCGGCGCTTCAGCGCTCGGACTTCTTGGCGCGAGTCGCGCCACTCCGTGGGCGGACCTCGCGCGTAGTCTCAAGGGGAAGGTCGTACTTCCGGGAGACCAGTGGTATAGCGTCTACGCGCAACCGAACAACCTCCGCTACGACGCGGTACTTCCGCAAGCGATTGCGGTGTGCGGCGATGCTCACGACGTAAGCACGTCAATTCTCTTCGCGCGTGAATACGGGGTACCGCTCGTCGCGCGGTCAGGCGGTCACTCGTACGCGGGGTATTCGACGACGCCCGGATTGATGATCGATCTTCGGAACATGCATCACGTGGCGTTCGACGAGCAGACCGGCATCGCCACGCTCGGCGGCGGTGCGCGAAATGCGAACTTCTACGCGGCATTCCGCGATCGTAATGTCGCGATCACCCACGGACGTTGTCCGTCCGTCGGCGTCGCCGGGCTCGTGCTCGGCGGCGGCATCGGCTTCAATATGCGCGCGCACGGGCTTACCTGCGATCGCCTGATTGCGACAGAGATCGTCACCGCGGACGGCGTGCTTCGCACGGTGCGCGGCAACGATGAGTTGTTTTGGGCTTGTCGTGGAGCGGGCGGCGGGAATTTCGGTATCAACACGTCCTTCGCGTTTCAAACGTACGAGGTCGGACCGTTGACCGTATTTGACTTGATTTGGAAACGTCAACCGGAGCCCGTATTCGAGAGTTTGATCGACGTCCTCGGGCGTGCACCGGCGACGCTCGGGTCGAAGGTTTCGGCTATCGCACCCGACGCCACCACGCCCGATATTACGGTCCAGCTGCTCGGGCAGTATCAGGGCACGCCTGCGCAACTGCGCGAGATACTTGCACCGGTTTACGAGATCGCCGAACCCGAGGGGATCGTCAAACGCGATCACTATTGGGCCGCGCAAGACGTCCTATCGGAACCGGGCCATCCGGCGTACTATCAGGAGCGCTCGCGATTTTTCAATGCGCCGTTCGATCATAACGCAAATGCGACCGTGTTCGAGTGGCTTCGCCGCTATCCGCGCACGGCAAAAACCGCCGCGTTCAAGGTCTTTCAAACCGGCGCGCGTGTGAACGATCACCGACCGCACGACATGGCCTTTGCCCATCGCTTTAGCCAATGGTTGAGTTCGATCGAACTGTATTGGGAGAAAGCGACGCCACCCGGCGTGCTCGCGCGCAATATGGCGTGGCTTGATGGATTTTACGACGCGATCGTGCCGCTCGCAAAGGGCGGCGCCTATCAGAACTTCATCGATCCGTCACTGCGCGATTGGCAGCTTGCCTATCACGACGGAAACTACCAACACTTACGCAAGATCAAATCAAAATTCGATCCCACAAACGTCTTTCGCTTCGCGGAAGGCATTCCGCCGGGTTGAACAAGCGTTACTGCGGTAACATTTCCTGCACGTGCTTGCGGAATTCGAGCGGCGCGGCGATCGCGGGAAAGCTCTCCTCAGTGCCGCCAATTCCTCGAACACCAATCGTGCCGTAATCGAAGAGCCGGCCAAATGCCGTCTGGTCAACGTCGATACCCTCGACCCTGTTCAGCTCCAATTCGAGCGATCTGCGACCAAGTGCCCCGACCTTAATAATGACGCGACGGTTCGTGACCGCAAATTCGGATGAGTTGTACCGAACCAGCGCAATCGCGCCCATAAGCACGCCGACTACGCCAACGACCAGCCCAATGGTTTGCGAGTACGCGAGCGCGATGATGATTCCCAACAGCACCACGAGCGTGGCGGGCGCAAAGATGATCGGGTGCAGCTTTGCTCGGTACACGACTTCTTCGCCGGTGAGCAGATTGTCATCGATGTAGCCCTGCATGCCGCAGCTCCTTACGGATCAGATTTTCCCGTTCCTCGTATTGAACGGGTGGCTTCCGGGATCGACGATGCCCGCAATTGCGCGGAAGATCGCGTTTGCGACGCCCGCTGGCGGCGTTGCGGCCTGCACGTCGACCCAGACGAGCACCGTCGTGCCGGTTTTCGTTGAGTAGTATTCGGCGGTGTTGTAGCCCGGGGGGCCGCCCGTATAACCGTACCAGTTGTCGCCAGCGCATGCGAGCCCAAGCCCGAAGCCAAGATTGCCGTCGTTCCCGGAAAACGTTATGGCGTGGGTTCGTAGAGCGGCAGCACTCCGTCGACGGGCACGAGTGACGCGCTTGCGAAGTCCGTCGCACCGGTTACGGGAAGCAGCGTCGGCAGAAATAGCAACGCGGCTGCGATGAAGACGAGCGCGATGGGAGTACCGACTGGGATCTGTGTGGGGTTGTCTTTGTGCGCTTTGAATTTGAGAATAGCGCCGAGCGCAAATCCGAACCCGGCGACGTACGATGCCGAGGTGATCAACGACGCAATGTTCCCGTAGCTCGACACGTTCGTCTCGACCGCCTTGTCGGCGTGCCGCGTCGAACGCGCTGCGGTGACGACGGCGGAGGTTGTGCACGAACCGCCGGACGTGACGGCGCTCGTTTGTACGGTCCCGCCGCTGACGGTCAGCGTGGTTGTCGCGTCGGCAGTTCCGTTCGGATCGCAGAGCGTTATTACGGGCTGCGATGTGCTCTCGGCGGTCACCGCGATCGAATAGCCGGATGCGTCGTCGACGAAAAGCACCGGCAGATTGGCCGAGTCGAAGAACACGTGCACGGAGCTACCCGCGCTGCCAAGGCCCGCGATTTCGGCCTGCGTCAGCGCGGTGATATTGCCGTTCGCATCCTTATCTCCCCACACGGTTAGGCCGAGAATGCCCTGATTGGTCGGGATGGACGGAAGCTCAAAGAGCGGATAAATGGCGGTGCCACCGTTGCTCGCGACGGAGCCGAGCGTGAATGCGTCAGTCGTACTCGGCGAACCGGTGACTTGGAACGACGGCAGCGTGGGCGCGGGCGTCGGAACGACGTAGCTAGGTGTACAGCTTTGTAGCAGCAGTGCCAAAACGATGAGAACGCCGGTAGCACGCACGATGGAAACCCTCCGCGCGCCCTGCTTCTCTGCAACTAGGCTGAAGTCCGGCCGTTGGCCTCGAGCACCTCGTCGACGATACCGTACTCGCGCGCCTGCTCGGGCGTCATGTAGAAATCGCGATCGAGGTCGCGCAAGATCTGCTCTTCGGGTTTGTTGGTTGTCTGCGCGTAAATGCCGGCGATCTGTTTGCGCGTGGCGATCAAATCTCGCGCATGCAACTCGATGTCGGTGGCTTGGCCGCCGATCTGCCCGATCCACGGCTGGTGAATAAGGATCTTGCTGTACGGAAGCGCGGAGCGTTTGCCCGGCGCGCCGCCGGTCAACAAGACCGATGCCATCGACGCCGCAAAACCCACACAGATCGTTGCGACCGCCGGCTTGATGAACTGCATCGTATCGTAAATCGCGAGCGCCGCCGTGACGCTGCCGCCCGGGCTGTTGATATACAGATCGACATCTTTGTCGGGATCTTCTTTCTCGAGAAAGAGCAGCTGCGCGACGGCGAGGCTAGCGAGCTGATCGGTGATCTCGCCGCTGATGAAGACGATGCGGTCTTGCAAGAGGCGCGAGTAGATGTCGAAGGCGCGCTCGCCGCGCGCAGTGTTTTCGATGACGGTTGGTACGAGGTAGCTTATGGCCCGAGTTATAGCAAAGCCGACGCGCGCTGGGAATATTTTCGTACTCAAAAGCGGACAGCGGCGGCAGGGGCAAACGAACCGACTGGCAGAGTATTCGACATGAACACGCTAACCGTTGAGCAGCAACAGCGTATTGTGGAACTCTTGCGCGAGGGCCACAGCGCGCGCGAAGTCGAGCGTATCACGGGGCACCGCCGAGAGACGGTGTTGTTGTACGGGCGGCTTGCAGGATTGGTGTCGCGCAAGAGCGCCGGCGGGACGCAGGCGATGGCCGCGTAGACTGCCAACGCCGTTACTATGCGTAACACGCGTCTGGCTTTTGGCATTCTTGCGGCGTCGCTTTTCGCCATTCTCGCCGCAGTTTTCATTCCCACGGCCACCCAAGCCCAGACGAAAACCTTGCCGCTTATTGTGGACCTGCAGAGTAAGCAGGGGAATAAAATTTGGGTCACCTCCTACCCGTCGGAGCATTGCAGCCTTTCGAGCGGGGCGTCTGAAAAAGTCACGTGCAAAAGCTCTGCGCCGAACGGGAACACGATATCGATCAAGGGCGTGCACGATAAATGGAACGGACCGCGATACGAAGGGGAAGTGTACTTCTGCTACGTCGACTATGACGTAAACAAAGAGAAAAAGCTCTGGAATTTGCGCGGAGTTCGCGGACCATGCCACTCTAATCTGGTGCTCCCGGACAAGATCCAAATTCTTCCAAAATGAGGTCGTAATTCCGCTGGACGCCCGGCGCCGCGAGCTAAAGGAGCCCGGATCAAACCGGGCTCTTTTTGATTTGGCACGGTATACCGCGATTTAACGAACACCCGTTCGCCCTTCCCCTTGCCTCGCTAGGCGGGTATAGTGGTGTGAAGTGGTGGTAAGTGGTGTCTTGGGGAGGGACCTTGCACGCGGAGCTGCCGCGCTTTACAGGTTCGGTGGAGCATGCCCTCGATGAGAAAGGGCGCCTCATCGTCCCTGCGCGCTTTCGGGAACGGCTTGGGGCGGGCTTCGTCATCACGATTGCCCAGCCTGAGCCATGCCTTGCGCTCTACCCCAGCGTTACGTGGGCCGAGTTCTGTTCGCGCTTGGAAGAGGCTCCGCGTAAGGATGAGCGCTTCCGCCGGCTGGTGCGCAACATCTTCGTACATACAGAGGAAGTGGCGTGCGATGCTCAGGGGCGGCTGCTGATCCCAGCCGCACTACGCGGCTATGCTTCGATCGATCGCGATGTCATCTCCATCGGCGCGCTCACCCGCGTCGAGATCTGGGCCAAAGAACAATATTCCGCGCACGCTGCGCCGGAGGGCGAGGTCGCCGAATTCATGGCCGACCTTGGGCTTCTCTAATGGGATGTCTCCATGATGCACGTCTCCGTCTTGCTCGATACGGCAATCGACTACTTGGCGATCCGGCCGGATGGGACGTACGTCGATGCGACCTTTGGGGCGGGCGGACATTCACGCGCGATACTTTCGCATCTCTCTTCAACGGGCCGCTTGATCGCGATCGATGCCGACTCGCGCGTTGTGCCCCTCACGGATCCTCGTTTTACTTTCGTACATGCGAATTTCTCGGAACTTCGTCAGATCCTGAACGACTGCGGGGTGGCGCAGGTCGACGGAGTGCTCTTCGATTTGGGAGTTTCGTCGATGCAGCTGGATAATGCAGAACGCGGCTTCTCGTTTCGCGATAGCGCGCCGCTGGATATGCGGATGAATCCGTACGTGGGCCGCAGCGCCTACGATATTCTCTCGACCGCGAGCGAACACGAACTGGCCGAAATCTTCTTTACCTACGGCGAGGAGCGCGCGGCGCGACGCATCGCGCGCGCGATCGTCATACGGCGTAACGCCGGCACGTTGCCGAAGACGACGTATGAATTTGCAGCGTTCGTGTCGGGCGTCGTGCACCGGCCCGGGAAGAGGGAGCGCATCCATCCCGCCACGCGCGTCTTTCAAGCGTTGCGCATCGCCGTCAACGACGAGCTCGATGTGCTGCGCGATGGTCTCGTCGCCGCGGTAGACACGCTGCGCGGCGCGGGTCGCATCGTCGCGATCAGCTTCCACTCGCTCGAGGATCGCATCGTGAAACAAACCTTCCGCGATGACGAGCGCCTCGACGTCCTCACCAAAAAGCCGCTCGTGCCGTCGGAGCGCGAGATGGCTGAAAATCCCCGTGCACGCAGTGCAAAAATGCGTGCCGCCCAACGGAAAGCTAGCTAAATGGTAGCTCCACAACGGATTCGCAACCCACGCAGCGCGCGCACCGCCACGCAAACACGCATCGTCAAGACCACCCGCGCGCGCTACAGCAACATCGTACGCGTCACCATCGGCTTGTGCATAGCACTGGTCGGCTTGATGTCGTACGTGATGTTGCTCTCGAACGCGACCAGCCTCACCTATCAGCTCGACAAGGCGCATCGTTCGCGCGACGCGCTGCAAGAGCAGACCGCGCGGCTCGACGATCGCATCGCGCAAGCGTCGTCGGAAGAGCGCCTTGCAGCGATCGCGGCGAAACTGCAGATGCACGACGCGCAAACCTTCGCCGTCGTCCGCATCGAACCGCCGGCCGTCGTTGCAAAGGCGAGGTTCCCGATGTTCGACACGATCCTCGCCTGGTTCTAACCCGTGGCGCGCACGCTCCACCACCGAGCTTTCGCGCGCGTCGCTCCGATGCGCGCGAAACTGTTTTTCTACTTGTGCGCCGCGATGGCGCTCTACCTCGGCGTGCGCCTCTACCTCGTCCAAGTCGTGCAAGGTCCCACCCTCGCGGCCAAGGCACTCGCGCAGCGCTCCGACACCGTCGAAGTTTTTGCACGGCGCGGGTTCATTGCCGATCGCAACGGCACGGTGCTCGTTCGCTCTCTTCCCTCCGAGAGCGTCTTCGCCGTGCCGCACGACCTCACCGATCCCGACGCGACCGTCGCGAAACTGCAAGCGATCTTCGGCAAGCTCGATCCTGCCACGATCGCGCAACTGCACGACAAGTCGCTGTGGTTCGTGTGGATTGCGCGCAAGGTACCGGTCGAGATCGCCGACCGCGTGCGCAAAGCCGATCTCGGCGGCGTGCAACTCAAAGAAGAGCCGACCGGTAAGCGGATCGACACCGTCGGCAACATGGCCTCGACCCTGCTCGGCTTCGTCGGCACCGACGAAAACGGGCTGGACGGCCTGGAGTATCAGTTCGACGATTTGTTGCGCGGCAAATCGGGGCAGGTCTCGCTCGAAACCGACGATCTCGGGCGGCCGATTCCCTTCGGCCACGAAACGGTCGTCACGCCGGCGCAGCCCGGACTCTCGCTTGAACTGACCATCGACTCGTACGTGCAGTTCGTCACCGAAGAAGCGCTCGATCAAGCCGTCGCGAAAGCCCATGCCAAAGACGGCACGGCGATCGTAATGGACCCGTGGACCGGCGAGATTCTGGCTATGGCGAACATCCCGCACTTCGATCCGAACCACTTCTGGAAATATTCCGCGAACGATTACCGCGATCGCGCGGTTACGGATGCGTACGAGCCGGGCTCGACCTTCAAGCTCATCACCGCCGCGGCTGCGCTCACCTCCGGACGCGTGACGTTGCAATCGCGCTTTCCCGCGCGCGACACGCTGACGCTCGACGGCCACACGATTCACAACGCCGACGACGACATGCCGATCAAGGGTTCGACCGAAACGCTCGAAGAGATCGTCGAGTACTCGCATAACGTCGGCGCGGCCGAAGTTGGCATGGCAACCGGCGCGCAGAACTTCTACAACATGGAAGTCAACGCGGGCTTCGGTACGCCGAGCGACGTCGAGTTGCCGGGCGAGAGTCCGGGCATCGTGCCCGCACCCGAGCAGTGGAGCGAACTGTCGTTGCCGACGATGGCCTTCGGCCAAGGTGTCTCGGTGACGCCGATTGCGATGGCGCGCTACTACTGCGCGATCGCCAACGGCGGCATGCTGCTGCGTCCGCGCATCGTGCACGCGATCGAAGATCAACACGGCAAACTCGTCTATCAATATCCGCCCGAAGTCGAGCATCGCGTCTTCTCCGAAAAAATCGCGGCCGTGTTGCGCACGTTCCTGCGCGCGGTCGTGACCAAGGGCACCGGTAAAGACGTCGCGCAAATCAAAGGCTACACGACCGCCGGCAAAACCGGCACCGCGCAGATGGTCGTCAACGGCGTCTATGCGCCGGGACAATACGCCGCGTCGTTCATCGGGATGATTCCGGCCGAGCATCCGCGCTACGTGATCTTCGTGAAGATCGAAGATCCGCAGGGCGTCTACTATGGCGGCAGCGTTGCCGGCCCGGTCTTTACAAAGATCGCGCGCGAGGCGATGTTGCACGCGGGCGTGCTACCGTGACGATCGCGCAGCTCATCGCGCGCTTGCCCGCGAGCACGCAGGTCATCGGCGATCGCAAGCTCGAGGTCTCCTCGATCGTGGTCGATTCGCGCAAAGCAACGCCCGGCGCGCTCTTCGTCGCGGTACCGGGCGAACACGTTGACGGGCATCTGTACATTGAATCCGCCGTGCGTCGCGGCGCGGTCGCGATCGTGGTGGAAGAAGCGCGCGCACTCAACGTGCCGAGCGGCGTAACCGCGATCGCCGTGCCCGATTCGCGCCGTGCGCTTTCCGCGATTGCCGCAACCTTTTACGGCGATCCGTCGCACGCGCTCGACGTGCTCGGCGTCACCGGTACCAACGGTAAGACCACGACCACGCGCATGATTGCCACGATTCTCGAGGCGTCGGGCCGTCCGTGCGGCGTGATCGGGACGGTCGGCGCGCAATTTCGCGATCAAACGTGGATGCTCGACAACACCACGCCCCTGCCGCCCGACCTGCACGCGCTCTTTTCCGAGATGCGCGGGCTCGGTGCGTGGGCGGTCGCGATGGAGGTCAGCTCGCACGCGCTCGCGCTCGACCGCGTCGAAGACGTGCGCTTTCGCGTCGCGGCGTTGACCAACATTACCCGCGACCATCTCGACTTTCATCAAACGCTCGAAGCGTACGCGGCGGCGAAGAAGCGGCTCTTCAGCTTGGCCGCGGCCGCGGTGCTCAACGTCGACGACGAGCACGGCGCGCGCTGGCTCAGCGAAATTCGCCGGCGCATGCCGACGTTGACCTATTCGTTGCGCGGCAACGCCGACTTCGTCGCGACGCAGATCGTCGGCGACGCCACTGGCAGCGAATTCGTGATCGACGGCGTGCAGATGCACGTCCATCTGCCCGGTCTCTTCAACGTGCACAACGCGCTCGCTGCGGTCGGCGTCGCGGTGACGCTCGGCATCGACCTTGCGACGTGCGCGAAGGGACTCGATTCGCTCGAGCGCGTGCGCGGACGGATGGAGCACGTGAGCGGCGGCGATGTCGACGTCGTGGTCGACTATTCGCATACGCCGGATTCGCTCGAGAACGCGCTGATCGCGCTGCGCGATACGACGCCGCACAAGCTCGCGGTCGTCTTCGGCTGCGGCGGCGATCGCGATCGCGGCAAGCGGCCCGAGATGGGGCGCGTTGCGGCCGCGTATGCCGACCGCATCTACGTCACGAGCGACAATCCGCGGAGCGAAGATCCCAACGCCATCATCGCCGAGATCGCGCCCGGCATCGGCGCGCACACGCACGTCAACGAAGTCGATCGGCGCAAAGCGATCCAT
The DNA here is from genome assembly GCA_049678885.1 of Candidatus Aquilonibacter sp. GTDB lineage: Bacteria > Vulcanimicrobiota > Vulcanimicrobiia > Vulcanimicrobiales > Vulcanimicrobiaceae > Aquilonibacter. Next base: position 10,307 of record JBAUEZ010000114.1, read on the forward strand.
CGCGCGATCGAAGAGGCCGGCCCCGGCGACGTGGTGTTGATTGCGGGCAAAGGCCACGAAACGTATCAAATCATCGGCGATCAAACGCTGCCGTTCGACGATGCCGAAGTCGCGCACGAGGCGCTTGCGGCGCGCGGTGCGCACACGTGAAGATGCGCTTTGCCGAGGCGGTGGTCGCGACCGGCGCGCAGGTGTACGACACCGGTACGGCGCCCTCCGAAATCGACATCGCGACCGACACGCGCACGCTAGCGCCGGGACAAACGTTCCTCGCGTTGCATGGCGAGCGCTTCGACGGCCATGCTTACGTGAGCGAAGCGATCGAGCGCGGTGCAAAGCTGTTGATCGTGGATAATGCCGAGGCGATCGTGCCGGGCACCGCGGCGCTCCTCGTGCGCGACACGCTGCACGCCTACCTTGCGCTGGCAAGTGCGGCGCGTGCAAAATTTCGCGGACGCGTGCTCGCGATCACCGGCAGCACAGGCAAGACGACGACCAAAGCGTTCGCCATGCAATTGCTCGCGACACGCTACAACGCGCGCGTGCTCGCTGCGCCGGCGAACGAGAACAACGAGGTCGGCGTGAGCAAGCTGCTGCTCGCGGCCGACAACGACGCGCACGACGTGCTGATCGTCGAGATGGGCGCGCGGCACTACGGCGACATCGAGACGCTGGTGCGCGTTACGCGGCCGGATCTCGGGATCCTCACCAACGTCGGCGATGCGCATCTCGAGATCATGGGCTCGCGCGAGCGGTTGGAAGAAACGAAGTGGGCGTTGTTCGCCACCGGCGCGCGCGCGATTCTCAACGCCGGTGACGTCACCGCCATTCGCCGCGCGCCGTCGCTCGCTGCGCCGCCGCATTGGTTCTTTAGCGCCG
>JBAUEZ010000115.1:0-6831 GCA_049678885.1 Candidatus Aquilonibacter sp.
TCGTGCTCGAGGCGATGAAGATGGAACACCGGATCGAGGCGTCGTTCGCCGGCATCGTCGGCACGGTACTCGTGAAAGAGGGGCAGCTCGTAACCGGGGGCGCGCCGCTGGTGGAACTGCGCGCGCCGGCGAAGGTGTCGTAACCACTATGGCTCTGCCAAAATTCGTAACGATCGTCGAGATGGGTGCGCGCGACGGGCTCCAGAACGAGCACGTAACGGTCGCGACCGCCGACAAAATTCGCTACATCGATCTGCTTTCCCAAACCGGTTTGCGTTGGATCGAAGCGACGTCGTTTGTAAGCCCCAAAGCAATTCCGCGGCTGGCCGACGCGACCGAGGTCTACACCGGCATTCGCAAGGCGCCGGGCGTGCGCTATCCGGTGCTCGTACCGAACCTCAAAGGCTACGCGCGCGCGCGCGATGCCGGCGCCGATGCGATCGCCGTCTTCACCGCCGCATCGGAGCGATTTACTAAACGCAACATCAACATGACGATCGACGAATCGCTTGCGACCTTCGCTGATGTCGTCGCGGCGGCTAAGCGCGACGGTGTCTGGGTGCGCGGCTACGTTTCGACGGCGTTCGGCTCGCCGTTCGGCGACGTGGTGACGCCCGCCATGGTGGTAGACGTGAGCCGCAAGTTGCTGGCGATGGGCTGCGATGAGCTTTCGATCGGCGATACGATCGGCGTCGGCGTGCCGAGCCAGGTCGACGAGCTGACACCGGCGTTGCTCGAGGTCGTGCCGCTCGATAAGCTGGCGTATCACTTTCACGATACGCGGGGCACCGCGCTTGCCAACCTCTACGCCGCGCTCCAACACGGCGTGCATATCTTTGACAGTTCCGCCGGTGGGCTCGGCGGTTGTCCGTACGCGCCCGGTGCAACCGGCAACGTCGGCACCGAGGATGTGCTCTACATGCTACACGGCATGGGCATTGAAACCGGCATCGACATCGCCAAGGTGCGCGCCGCATCGCGCTTCATCCGCGGCGTGCTCGATCACGAACTCACGAGCAAAGCTTTCCAAGCGATGGAAGCCGCCGACGAGAGGAACGTTGCCAACGAATGACATCCGATGCACAAACCTGGGCAAACGCCTGGAACAGCCATAACATCGATCAATTGACCGTCGATCGCCAACTCGGCATCACACCCAAGTGATTCTACGCACGGGAGTCCTATACGACGGCACGCTTGCCGCGCCGCGCAAGAACGTCGATCTCGTGATCGAGGGCGAGCGCATCACCGAGGTTCGCAACGCCTCCGAGGGCACATCACCCGATTTTTTGGCTGCGTGCATTACGCCGGGCCTGGTCAATGCGCACGTGCACATGGTCGGCAGCGGTGAGGCGAATATCATGGCCGCCGTTGCGCTAATGAATCAGAATCAAGCGATGCTCGCCGCCGTTAGCAATGCGGCAAAGACTCTACGCGCCGGCATTACGATGGTCCGCGATCTTGGTTCGCATCACGGTATTGCGGAGGCGCTGCGCGATGCGATCGACAGCGGATCGATTCCCGGCCCGCGCATGCGCGCGGCGGGACGCGCGCTCTGCATGACGGGCGGCCACGGCTGGTTCGTCGGGCGCCAAATCGACAGCCCTTGGGACGCGCGCAAAGCGATCCGCGAAGAGCTTTTCGCCGGCGCCGACTGCATCAAAGTGATCGCGACCGGAGGCGTGCTCACCAAGGGCGCCGTACCGGGCAATGCGCAGTTGCACCCCGACGAGCTCGAGGCAGCGATCGACGAAGCGCACCGGCACGGCTTGCGCGTCGCAGCGCACGCGATCGGCACCGAGGGCATCAAGAACGCGTTGCGCGCCGGGATCGACTCGATCGAACACGGCCACATGCTCGACGATGAAGCGATCGCACTCTTCAAGGCGCGCGACGTCTATCTCGTACCGACGCTCGCGGCGCCGACCTGCATCCTCGAGCACATCCACGACGGCGGCCAGCCTGCGTTCGTCGTGCAAAAAGCCGAGCAAGTGAATGAAGCGATGCTGCGCAACATCCGCCGCGCCTATGAGGCGGGCGTTAAGGTCGCGGGCGGCTCCGATGCCGGCACGCCATTCAACTTGCACGAAAACTATTCGCGCGAGGTGGAACTGATGCACCAGTTGCTGGGAATGACCCCGCAACAGGCGCTGCACGCCGCAACCAACGTGGCTGCCGAGTTGATCAGTTTGCATCGCGGCGTGCTCGCACCGGGCGAGCCGGCGGATGCGGTGCTCTTTGCGCGCGACATAGGCGAAGACATCCGCACGCTGCGCGAACCGCAGCGCGTAATCAAAGCGGGAACGTGCGTCTCGCCGTACTAGCATCGATCGCCTGGCCGGCGCCGCCCCCCGGCTACGGCCCGTGGGAGCAGATCGCCTACAATATCGCCGAAGGCATGCGGGCGCGCGGGCTGGACGTGACGCTTTTTGCAACCGGCAACTCGCGCTTTGCCGGCAAGCTTGCATCGGTCGTGCCGGTCGGACTCAACCAAGATCCCGCACTCAACGGGGAAGTCTTTACGGCACTTCACATCGGCGAGCTTTTCCGACGCGCGGGCGAGTTCGATCTGATCCACAACAACCTCGACTGGAAGCCGATGACCTACGCACTCGCGACGCCGGCGCCGCCGATGCTCACGACGATTCACGGTTTTTCGTCGCCGCAGATTCTCGCAGCGTACTACGCCTGCTCGCAACGCAGCTTCTTCTGCTCGATCAGCGATGCGGATCGCGATCCCGGGCTCGCTTATCTTTCGACGGCCTACAACGGCATCGATCCGCGCGACTTCACGTACCGCGATCGGCCCGGCGACTATCTCGTCTTTCTCGGGCGCTTTCATCCGGAGAAAGGCACGCATCTCGCGATCCAGATCGCCAAGCGCGCAGGCGTGCGCTTGAAGATGGCGGCGATTCCACACGACGAAGCGTACTTCCGCGAGCAGGTTGCGCCGCACGTCGACGGGGATCGCGTGCAGTTCCTTGGCGCGGTGCAGCGCGAAGCGCGCGACGAACTGCTCGGTAATGCGCTAGCGCTCGTCCACATGACCACGCGACCGGAGCGTTTCGGGCTGACGATGATCGAGGCGATGGCGTGCGGTACACCCGTGCTTGGCGCGGCGATGGGATCGGTCCCCGAGATCGTGGTTGACGGCGTGACCGGCTTCGTGTGCGCAACGGTCGACGACGCGGTTGCAAAAGTGCCGCAGCTCGCATCGCTCGATCGCGCGGCGTGCCGAGCACGCGTCGAACGCGAGTTCACCGTCGACCGGATGATCGATCGTTATCTCGATGCCTACAAGCTTGCGCTTGCGCAGAAGATGCCGCCTCCGCCGACCGACGAGCAATTACGCTGGCGCGCGCACGACTGGTGGGATCGCCCGATGGCGTTCACCGACATTCCCGAAAGACCGGCTTCGCTTAGCTGAGTAGAGCGTGGTATGCTACGGCAATAACATCTCGGAGGTTGTCACAATGGTACAAGCTCTAGCCAACAAGTGGTGGGCCTTCCTGATCCGCGGTATCGCGGGCGTCATCTTCGGCATACTCGCCCTCGTGTATCCCGGCTCTGCACTCATAGCACTCACGATCATCTTCGGAGCCTACGCGTTTGTCGACGGCATCTTCGCGCTGGCCGCGGCGTTCACGGGCGTCGCCGGTTCGCGCTGGTGGGCGCTGCTGCTCGAAGGCATCCTCGGCTTGGTCGTGGCGTTCTACGTTTGGACGCAACCGCTGTACAGCACCGTGGCCCTGGTCTACGCGGTCGCGATCTGGGCGGTCATCACGGGCATCATCGAGATCGTCGCCGGATTCCAGCTCCGCGACGCGATCAAGAATGAATGGTTGTACATCCTTGCGGGCGTCGTCTCGATTATTTTCGGGATTCTCGTATTTCGCGACGTCGATGCGGGTGCCGTCGCCATTGCCTGGACGATCGGGATCTACGCCATTCTTTTCGGCATCATGCAGCTCGGCCTAGCGTTCCGATTGAACTCCGTGCGCAAAGCGGCGACGACTTAGTCCCAGCCCAGCTTCGCGTGCGCAGCTTTCGCGCGCGCGATTGCCGGTTCGTCAACGGCAACCTCGACCAACATCGTGAAGTGCCCCATCTTGCGGCGATCGACGGCATGATGCTTGCCGTACATGTGCAGGATGATCGACGGATCGCTCAGCAGCTCCGCCTCGCCGGTGAGGTGATCGCCCTTGCCGGCGCCCAGTATGTTCATCATGATCGCGTTGCTCTCGAGCTTCGGCTCGGCCAATGGAAGGTCGCAAACCGCGCGCACTTGCTGCTCGAATTGGGAGCACTGCGTCACGTCGATCGTGTAGTGGCCGCTGTTGTGCGGACGCGGCGCAATTTCGTTGACCAACAGTTCACCGGTTGCGATGAGAAACAGCTCGACGCAGTACGTCCCGACGATGCTCAGCTTCTTGCCGATCGTCGTGGCGATCGTGCGCGCGCGCGCACGGGCGTTGTCGCTGATGCGTGCGGGCGCAACCGTCATCGCCAAGATGCCGCGATCGTGGGTGTTTTCGCCGACGGGATACGTGACGACCGTGTCATCGGCAGCGCGCGTCGCGATCACACTCAACTCGCGTACGAACGGCACAACCTTTTCGTAGATCAGCTGCGCTCCCTTGGCGGCGGAGAACGCTGCTCGCGCTGCGTCGAGTGAGGTCACGCGCCACTGGCCCTTGCCGTCGTAGCCGCCGCGCACGGTCTTGAGAATCGCCGGGAAACCGATCGACATGCCGGCCTCGGAAAGGTCGTCCAGGCGATTGATCTCGGCGAAGTCCGCGGTTGCGATGCCACACGAGCGCACGAAGCGCTTTTCCAACAAACGGTCTTGCGTAATACGCAGAACGCTGCTCGCCGGCATGACGCGATATTCGTGCTCCTCGAGATATTCGATCGCCTTGATCGAGATGTTCTCGAACTCGTAGGTGATGACGTCGGTTTTGGCTCCGAGCTGTTCGATCGCGCCGAGGTCGTCATACGCGGCAACGATCTGCTCGTCGGCAACCTGTCCCGTCGGCGAGTGCTCCTGCGGATCGAGCGTGATCACGTTGAATCCCATCCGCTTGGCTTCGAGCGCGAACATGCGCCCGAGTTGGCCGCCGCCAATAACCCCGATCGTGCGAATCACGGCGTGCTGGATGCGGCCGCGTCGTGCATGCGTTTGACGTAAGCGGCAAGCAGCGCAGCGACCGTTTCATCACCTAATGCGACGATGCGCGCGGCGAATAGCGCGGCGTTCACCGCGCCGTTGATCGCCATCGTCGCGACCGGTACACCGGGCGGCATCTGTACGATCGATAGCAGCGAATCGACCCCGCTGAGCGCCTTCGATTGTATGGGCACGCCGATCACCGGCACGAGTGTCTTCGCCGCGACCATGCCGGGCAGATGCGCGGCCCCGCCGGCGCCGGCGATGATCGCCCGCAACCCGCGCGCCCGCGCGCTTTCGGCATATTCGAACATCTCGTCGGGCATGCGGTGCGCCGAGACCACGCGCATCTCGCATGGAACTTGCAACTCCTCGAGGGTTTCGCGCGCCGGAAGGAGCGTCTCCCAGTCGGATTTACTTCCCATGATGATGCCGACCAAGGCTTGCGTTGCTTGCGTCACGTGCAGGCGCTTCGAGTCGCGACGACGGACACCCTACGGCAATGGCGGTGTTTTTGCTCGGCGTCAACTATTGGCCTCGCCGTAGCGCGATGTACATGTGGGAGCGCTTCGACCTCGGTGAGATTCGCGAGGACATGGCGCGCATCAAAGGCTACGGCCTCGAATTCGTGCGCTTCTTTCTGCGCTGGGACGACTTTCAGCCCGCGCCCGATCGGATGGACCCGACGATGCTGCGGCACTTCGATGCCGTAATGCAAACCATCGCCGATGCGCGGCTGCGCGCGATGCCCACACTTTTCTGCGGGCACATGAGCGGGGTCAACTGGTTGCCGGCCTGGTCGCTCGATCCCAACACGCCGCACGGACGCTTTCGCACCGTCTCGCACGATACGATCTCACCATACGGTATCGCCGATTTCTATCGCGATCCGGCGTTGCTTGATGCACAAGAGCTTTTCGCGCGCGCGGTCGGCGAACGCGTGCGCGACCATCCCGCGCTCTACGCCTGGGACCTCGGCAACGAGTTCTCCAACCTGCGCGAGCCGCAGACGCCGGAAGATGCTGCGCACTGGAGTGCGCGCTTGACACGCGCGCTGGAGGAAACCTCGCACGGTGCCGTCACCGGCGGCACGCACGGCGAAGACGTCGAACGCGATCGTCACCTGCGCCCCTCTTCACTCGCCGCGTCGTGGGCGCTCGCGACGATGCACGGGTATTCGGTCTACGCGACGTTCTCACGCGGTAGGCTCGACACCGACGTCGTGCCGTTTTACGCGCAGCTCATGCAGTCGTTCACCGGCAAGCCGCTCCTCTTCAGCGAGTTCGGGAATCCCGCATGCCCAACGGACGCACGCGTCTCCGGGAAGGTTGCCTGTCTGGACGACGACGAGATGAGCACGTACGCGCAGAAAGTCCTCGAGCGGCTGCATGCCATCGGCACGATCGGCGCGATGTGGTGGTGCTGGTCGGATTACGACCGCGCGCTCTACGACGTACCGCCGTGCGACAAAGCGCAGCACGAACGGCACTTTGGCTTGATCCGCGCCGACGGCAGCGAACGGCCGGTTGCGCGCACGCTCGCGCGCTTTGCGCAGCAGCGACACGAAGTGCTGCCCGCGCCGCCGCCGATCGCCGAGGAATCCGAATTTTATGCCCAGCTTCCCGGAGGCATCGATGCGCTCTATCGTCGTTACCGGAGCTAGC